>JARLGM010000009.1 GCA_031292755.1 Candidatus Sulfopaludibacter sp. | reverse complement strand
CTGCCTTCCGCGCTGCCGCTCTACCAGGACGCCTTCAAACTCTGGAACGGCGCGCCGGGATTGAATCGCGCGCTTCCCATCACCAATGGGAGCGGCCCGTTGCAGGATGGGAACGGCCACCTGGGATGCGGCACCCACACTTTCGCTTTGACCAACCCGTACGTGAACGGATCCAGCGGGCCGCGATTCGGCATCGATACGCCCTGTTCCCTCATCTTCGGCACGAATGCCTCCAGCGTGAATGTGGAGAACCTGTTTATCGCCAGGGTGGAACATACTCTCACCGACAAGCAGAAGTTGTCATTCCGGTATGAATACGACTGGGGCCTGCAAGCCACGAGCACCAGCCCGATTGGCCATACATTCGATTCCAAGAGCAGCCAACCGCAACATGCCGGCCAGATGACTTACACCTACGTGGTGACGCCCACGCTGGTCAATACGTTCACCGGCCAATCCAGTTGGTACACGGCCATCTTCGGCGTGCAGGACTTCGCCGCTACTCAGGCAGCCATTCCGTTCCGCCTCAGCGTGGAGGGAATGACCGGCCTGGGCTCCGGCATCCCGACAGGCCGCAACGTGGGGCAGTTGCAGGTGATCGACGACCTGTCATGGGTGAAGGGCGCTCACACCATCAAGGCAGGCGTCAACCTCCGGTACAACAAGGTGACCGATACCAGTATTGCCAGCGCGTCGGTGGCCGGGCTCTACACGTTAAGCGACATCGCGGATTTCGCCTCAGGGGTTGTGAACGGGACCAACCAGGGCAGTAAGTTCACGCAGTCGTATCCGCTGCTGGAGGCGGCCCACATTCGGGTGGCCTCGCTGGATTGGTACCTGACCGACGATTGGAACGTCTCAAACAAATTGAAGCTGCAGTACGGGCTGCGGTTTGAAAAAGACCGTAACCCGGAATGCGTCGATAACTGCTTCTCGCGCATGAGCACGGAGTTCCTGGCAGCGGGTTACCAGGCGGGAGCCAATGTCCCCTACAACAGCACGATTCAAACAGGCCTGGGCACAGCTTATGCGAAGTACGAAGGGCTGGTAGTGGAGCCGCGCTTGGGCATCGTTTACACGCCGTTCCATTCGCGGAAGACCGTGATTCGCGGGGGAGTGGGATTGTTCTCCAACCTGCCATCGGCGAGCACCGTATCGAGCATTTTCAACAATGCTCCCGACAAGTTCAGCCCCAGCGTGACTTTCGGCAATGTGGGTCCGGCAACGGACGCCAGTTCTTCGGCGTATGCCGCAGCGGCGGCTTTTCAGACCTTCGAGAGCTCGTTTGGCAAAGGCTTCACCCTGTCGCAGATTCAATCCGCGCTGGGCAAGATCCCTTACGGCGCGCCCAGCTACTACTCGCCACCGGGAGATTTTATTCCCCCGAAGGTCACGGAATGGAGCCTGGCCATCGAGCATACTTTGAACTCGCGGAACGTTTTGTCGGTCACTTACGCCGGCAATCACGGATTCAATGAGCCGGTGACCAACGGCACCGTGGACAATTTCATGCAGAACCCCGGCAAGTTTCCGGCGGGCTTCCTGGGTCTGCCCCTGGCTGCGCCCGATCCGCGCTTCTCTTCGGTCACGCAGATCGAGCAGTACGGCTTCTCCAATTACAACGGCCTTTCGGTCCAGCTCCGGCACGCCTACAGCTACGGATTCGTCGGCCAGATCGGGTACACCTGGAGTCATGGCCTGCAACTTGGGTCAGTATACGATCCGAGAAACCTGGCTTACGGATACAGTAATACCAATATCGACAACCGGCATGAGATGTCCGCGGACCTGGTGTGGAACATGCCAAAGCTGAAATACAATCTGCTGGACAAGACGATCGGCGGATGGAGCGTGGGGGGTAAGTTTTTCGTCTATAGCGGCCGGCCCTTCTCGGTGACCAACCCGCAGATTGCCAGCCAGATTTCCGCCAACTTCAGCGGCACCTTCCTGGCCGACCTGGTGGACCCCACGGCCTTGTACAAGAACTGCGGCCGCAATTCGGTGGACGTGCCCTGCCTGTCGCAATCCCAGTTCGTGGTGGCGACTACGGCGAAGCCCTCGTTGCAAACCGACTACGGCAATATACCGCCGAACAGCTTTTATGGACCGGGGTATTTCGATATCGACGCCCAGGTCACCAAGGCAATCCGGATTAAGGAGCGGGCCACTCTGGAACTCGGAGCCAACGCATTCAACCTGATGAATCACCCGAACTTCGGCCAACCGAGCGGCACAGTCACCGTCACCTCGCTGGGCAGAATTGCCAGCACCGTGAGCCCTCCGGTGAGTATTTATGGCTCCGGCCAGGGCGCCATTGTTTCCGGGCGCGTGCTGGTGATGACCGGCAAGGTCAGTTTCTAATAACGCCAACTGCGCGTATCCGCCCCTGCCGGCGCGGTCTTCAGCATGCGGTCCAGCATCACCGGCATCATGCGCTGGTGCATGGTGCCGGAGGCGACCGCGGCGGGCAGGAAGATGTCGCCGCTGTACCCGTGCGGGCGCCCGGGACCAAAATCGAAAGTAGCATCGGCGTACGGACCTTTGCCGGGCTCGCGAGTCGAATCCAGGAACTGCTGCGTCAGGTGGACGGCGCGTTCCAGATAATAGGTGTCCAACTCCCCGACCGCGAAATGCAGTTTCCCGATCAACTTCGGCCCGAGCGTCTTCCAATCGCGCTCCATGATGTGGTCCAGATCGTAGTGCTCTTTCCAGTACGCCGCCACCTTGCGGTCGATGGCGCCGGTCCGCGGATCGATGACCGGCGCGGGGTAGCCGTCCTCACCCACCGGGCTGTAAACCGCCTGCCAGATATCGAATTGCTCGGCGGACCGGCCGCGCGTGCCCAGCACCAGTTCGAGACGGAGCGCGTCGTCCATGTCGGAAGAAATGGTGCCGGCGGCATCGCGCATCATGGGGATGGGCACGCGCTTCCACTGGCTCCTGGCGAAAAATGCGTTGTCGTCCTTATAGAGATTGACCATCGCGTAGGCGTTGAAGTCGATCGGGTCCGGGCAGAACACCCACGCGCCGTTGAAGAAATCGGGATAGAGCACCTGCAAGGCCAGTGCCCGCCATCCGCCGGTGCTGCCGCCGTAGACTGTGCGCGCCCATGGCTCGCCGATTCCGCGGAACTGCTTCTCCACATACGGGTACAGTTCCTGCGTGAGAGCATCGCCGTAGGGCCCGACATTGGCGGAGTTCACCGCGTAGGAATCGTCGTAAAACGGGTTGGCATCCTGGGTGATCGCTATGATCATGTGGGGCAGGCGGCCGCTGGTCCAATCCTGGTACAGCTTGTAGGGGTAGTCGATTCCGTCCCCGCGTCCGCCACGGCCGCCACCGCGACCGGCCGTCTGTGGCGTCTCACGAAAGGCCGTGAAGGTCTGCTGAAAGTGGCCCTGGTAGTAAAGCACGGGATAATGCGCGCCGGGATGCGCGTCAAAGCCATCGGGCAGCAGAACGATGGCTCCCAGGTACATGGGCCGGCCCCAGAAAGCGCTCAAGAGCTTGCTCTGGATGCGCACATGCTTCACGAATTTCGTATCGGCGGGGGGTTCGATGGCGGGAATCGTCCTGGTGAGCGCCACCTTCACTGCAACAGACGATGCGGGATCGAAGTGGATCTTCACGGGCTCGCTGTACAGATTGCCGGGCTTGCGATTCCAATGCTGGCCTTCGCCCTGGTCCATCGGGAGCTTCAAGGTACGGCCGCCGGAGCGGTGGACCGTTTCGTAAATGTTGAGAACCGCCTGAACATAGTAGTCGCCTGCCGGCACGTCGGCGAGCGTGTCCCGCGGGTAGCCGAGTGTGGCGCCATCGATCGCGCCGGTGCGCGCGGCTTCGACATCGGCCCCGAAAATCTGCTGCGTGGAGAGCCCTTCGTTAATCGCCATGCGCGGCTCCGGCGAGGCAACCGTGGACAGCATCAGCAGCACCCGGCCATCGAGGGGCCTGTCCCAGGAGATTTCAAAACGCGCGGGAGATTTGGTCTGCGCGGCGGCGGCGGCGGCCAGGAGAATCAGAGCGGAAACACGCATGATTCAGAATACTCCGGCGGCGCCGGCGTTCAGGGCTGATTTTCCACCCGCGACTTTGTTTTCGCCGCCGATTTTGATACAGTGCAATCCGTCTGGGTAATCCACGTTTCGATCCTGGGATGGACACATGAAACGCACAATCTCTCTCACCATTAACGGGAAAACATATACCGATGAAGTCGAGCCACGGCTCCTTCTCATTCACTACCTGCGCGAGGTTGCCGGCCTTACCGGCCCGCACATCGGCTGCGAAACCTCCATCTGCGGTGCTTGCACGGTGCTGGTCGGCGGTAAGACCGTGAAATCCTGCACCATGTTCGCCGTTCAAGCCGACGGCCGGGAATTGACCACCATCGAGGGCGTTGCCGCGGCCGATGGCAAACTCGATCCGGTGCAGGAGGCGTTCTGGAACGAGCACGGCCTGCAGTGCGGCTTCTGCACGCCCGGCATGGTGCTCAGCGTCAAACACCTTCTGGCCGCCAACCCCAATCCAACCGATCAGGAGATTCGTCACGGCCTGGACGGCAATCTGTGCCGGTGCACCGGATACCAACACATTGTCAACGCGGTGAAAGCAGCGGCCGCGGGAAAGGGCGGGGTGTAACATGGCGACCACCGTCAGCAAGCCCGACCTGCTGGTCGGCAAATCCATCCGCCGCCGGGAAGACCCGCGACTGCTTACCGGGACCGCCATCTACCTGGATGACATCAAGATGCCCGGCATGCACCACGCCTGCATCGTACGCAGCCCGCACGGAGCCGCGCGCATCAAGAGCATCAACACAAAGCCCGCGCTGGACCGGCCGGGCGTGGCCGCGGTCTTCACCGGCGCCGATATCGCAAGCCTGGGCGCGGTTCCCTGCGCCGCTTCGCTGCCCGGCCTGCGCGTACCGCACCACCACCTGCTGGCGCAGGATCGCGTCTACTACCAGGGCCATCCCGTCGCCGTGGTGGTGGCCACGGACCGGTATCTGGCCGCCGATGCGGCCGACGCGGTGGAAGTAGAGTACGAGCCGCTCCCCGCCGTGACCGATCCGGAGAAAGCCATCGCCGCCGGCGCACCGGCCGTGCACCCCGAGTGGGCCGACAACATCGCCTTCACCTTTCACCAGGAGGGCGGCGACACGGCGCAGGCGTTTCGCGATGCCGAGGTGATCGTCAAACAGCGCATCACCAGCCAGCGGCTCATCCCGGTCGCCCTGGAGACACGCGGCGTGGTGGCCGATTGGCGGCCCGGCGAAAAATCGCTGACGCTGTTTTCTTCGACGCAGATTCCCCACCTGATGCGCTCGCTGGTGGCGGGCATTCTGGGCATGCCTGAAAATCTGCTGCGCGTGATTACTCCGGAAGTGGGCGGCGGCTTCGGCTCCAAGCTGAACGTGTACGCCGAAGAGGCGCTGATGGCCTTCATCGCCAAGCGCATCAACAAGCCCGTAAAGTGGGTGGAATCGCGACGCGAGAATTTCCAGGCCACCATCCATGGCCGCGGCCACGTGGACTATTTCGAACTTGCCGCCAAACGCGATGGCACCATGCTGGGGCTCAAGCTCAAACTCATCGCGGACCTGGGCGCGTACCATCAACTGTTGACGCCCGCCATCCCCACGCTGAGCGTGCTGATGATGCCCGGTCTCTACCGCTTCAAGAACGTCACCGCGGACATCGTGGGCGTGTTCACCAATTGCGTCCCTACCGACGCGTACCGCGGCGCCGGCCGGCCCGAAGCCACTCATGGAATCGAGCGCATGGTGGACATGCTGGCGCGCGAACTGAATATGGACCCGGTGGAACTGCGGCTCAAGAATTTCGTCGGCAACGACGAATTCCCGTTCCCGACCGCGACCGGGTTAAGTTACGACAGCGGTAACTACGCGGCGCCGCTGAAGCAAGCGCTGGCGCAGGCGGGCTATCCCGAACTACGCACCGAACAGGCACAGGCACGCAAAGAGGGCCGCCTGATGGGGATCGGGATTGCCACCTACGGCGAAATCTGCGCTTTGGGACCTTCCGCCGCCCTCCCCGCCGGAGGTTGGGAAAGCGCCACGGTGAAGATCGAACCGTCCGGCAAGGTCACGGTGATGACGGGCGCTTCGCCGCACGGCCAGGGTGAAGAAACCACCTTCGCCCAGATGGCCGCCGATGCGCTTGGCGTGGGCATCGACGACGTGCTGGTGGTTCACGGCGATACCGCCGTGGTGCAATACGGGATCGGAACGTTCGGCAGCCGCGGCACAGCCGTGGGCGGCGCCGCGCTGTTCTACGCGCTGGAAGAGCTAAAGGCCAAGGTGCGCAAGTTCGGCGCCATGATGCTGGATACCGACAGCGTTACCCTTTCCGGCGGCGCCTGCGTGGATGAAAAGACCGGCAAATCCATCTCCTTCGCCGAGGTCGCGGCGGCTGCGTATCACGCTAAGAAACTGCCACCCAACACCGAGCCGGGACTTGTTTCCACCCACTTCTGGGAGCCGCCCAACTTCACCTTCCCGTTCGGCGCGCACCTGGTAGTGACGGAAGTAGATCGCGAGACCGGCAACATCGAAATCAAGCGCTACATTGCCGTGGACGATTGCGGCAAGATCATCAACCCGCTGCTGGTGGCGGGCCAGGTGCATGGCGGCGTGGCGCAGGGCCTGGGCCAGGCGCTGTGGGAGCAGGCTGTGTACGATGACACTGGACAGTTGCTCACCGGCGAGCTGACCGATTACGCCATTCCCAAGGCGCACTTCATGCCATGGATCGAAAGCAGCCACACCTGTACACCCTCGCCGGTGAATCCCATGGGGGTGAAAGGCGTGGGTGAGGCCGGCACCATCGGCTGTTCGCCCGCGGTCGTCAATTCCGTGGTGGATGCTCTTGCGCCGCTCGGCGTGCGCCATATCGATATGCCGCTGACGCCGGAAAAAATCTGGAAAATGATCGCACAAGGAGGCCAGGCATGATTCCCCAGCCATTCGATTACTACGCGCCGGCGACCCTTCGGGAGGCGTTGGCCATGATCGCGAGCGGCGAGCACAAGATTCTGGCCGGCGGCATGAGCCTGGTCCCGCTCATGAAGCTGCGGCTGGCGCTGCCGGAGCATGTGGTGGACCTGGGCCGCATTCCCGAACTCAACTACATCGCCGAATCGGGCGGCGTGCTGCGCATCGGAGCCATGTCCACGCATCACGATATCGAAAGCTCGGCGGCGGTGCGCGCGCACTGCCCGCTGCTGGCGGAAGCGGCCGGCCATATCGGCGACGCACAGGTGCGCAACATGGGCACCATCGGCGGCAGCATCGCGCATGCCGACCCCTCGGCCGATTACCCGGCGGCGCTGCTGGCTTTGGAAACGAAAATCCGCATCGTCTCGGCGAACTCCGACCGCACCATCGACGCGGCGGAGTTCTTCGTCGATGCCTTTACGACCGCGCTGGAACCCGGCGAAATCGTGCTGGAGTTGCAGGCGCCGGTGGAAGACCAGGGCGAAGGGTACTGCTATGAGAAGGTGCCGCACCCGGCTTCCGGCTTCGCCGTGGTGGGCGTGGCCGTGCGCGTGAAAAAGGCCGGCGGTAAAATCGCCATGGCGCGGATCGGTATCACCGGAATGGGCCCTCGTCCGTTCCGGGATTCCATGGCGGAGAAGATGCTGGAAAGCGGCACGGAGATCGGCCAGGCCACCCAATCGATCGGCCAGGGAGAGGAGGCCAATTCAGACCTCTACGCTTCCGGCGATTATCGGAGGCATCTGGCACGGGTTCATGCCGCGCGCGCGCTCCGTACCGCTCTCACGAGGGCGTCGTGAAACTTACAGGCTCCTACACCGTACCGGGTCCGCGGGAGCGCGCCTATGCGCTGCTGCAGGACCCCGCCGTGCTGGCCCAGTGCATGCCGGGGTGCGAAGGGCTGGACCGCATCGGCGAAAACGAATATGCCATGCGCATGAAAATGACGCTGGCCAGCATTTCCGGCCGGTTCGAAGGCAAAGTGCGCATCAGCGACGCCAATCCGCCGGAGAGCTTCCGGCTGATGGTGGAAGGTTCGGGCAAGATCGGCTTCGTGAAGGGCGATGGCCTGCTCACGCTATCTCCCGCCCACGGCGGCACCAGCGTCCGGTTTGAGGGCGATGTGCAGGTGGGAGGCACCATCGCGAATGTGGGGCAGCGCCTGGTGGAGACGACGGCACGCATGCTGATCAAACGCTTCTTCGACAAGCTGGCGGCCGCCGCATCGGTGCTGCGCGCCACCGAATCCGCCGCGGATTAGGATTAAGGGCCAATCGCTTTTTCAGCGTGCAGCTCAGTTCGCCGTGGGTGTTTTTTCGATGTGATCGATCACCAGCATTTCGAGCGGCGTTTTGCGCGGCTCCATTTTCAGCCCTAGCGCGGCCAGGGATTCCACCACGGAACTTCCGGAATTGTCGCTGGCGGCATCCGCCGGCCGGGCGGCATCGCCGCCACCCCCACCCGCGGGTGCACCGGCGGCGGCGAGGCCGACCGCCTTTTGCATCGCCATGATGTCGGCCATCGAAATGTCCAGCGTCACATTGTAATCGCCCTTCAGGTTCGTCATATCCACGAGCGGGCGGCCCACAAAACGGAACAGGGCTTCGCACAAGAGCCCCATGGAGACCTTGTTGATTTCAATGTGCATGCCTTTTCCGTCGGCGGACGGAGTGACCTTTTGCTGCATGCCGGTGCCGTCGGACACCGTCGAGGAGCCGGCGCCCACCTTGACGGTGGCTTCGTTACTGCCGCTGACCGCGCCGTTGGCCGCAAGCTCCGGATCCGGCTTAAAGGGCGTCATTTTGGAACCGCCCTTGGCCAGCACCAGCGCGTAGACGGGACGCTCCTTCATGTCGCGGTGCATGGTCATTTTGAAACGGTCTGCCAACAGCGCCTGGAGCATCTGGGGGACCTGCTCCTTGGTAGCCCCTTCGGGCATCTTGGCCACGATGTCATACGGCGTAAGGAGCATCCAGTCCGGGCCCTGGACCTGGTATTGCTTGACGTCGTAGGCCTTGGTGATCAACTGCATCATGGTCATCAGGCCGATGTCCACGCGGGCGTTGTCGATCTTCATGCCGGCGTGAATCTTTCCCGAAGCGACCATCGCCTGAGTGACCGGTTCGGAGGGTTTGACGGATGCGACTTCGAACTCCAGCCGGGCCGCCGGAGCCTGGGCGAAGGAGGCGGCCGCGAAAGCTACGCAGACGCCAAATGCGGAAATACTGTTCTTAAACATAAATATGGACAGGCCTATCCCTTTAGACACCGGGATGGGCACTTTCTTACAGGAAAAGGTACGAAATTTACCTGGAAATGTTCCGGTAAGCGAGCCAGTCTTTCAACCTTTCCGGCCAATTCATGACCGGCAAAGGCTTTGGCGAGGTAGGGCGGAGGGCGTAGCCGTGCGGCCCAGCCTCATAGATGTGCATTTCGGCCGGGATGTGGTGACTTTCCAGTTCCAGGTAGAACTTCACGGTGGGCTCCACGTGGGAACGGTCCTCGGTGGTGCAGACCAGGAAGGCAGGCGGGGCGTCATTGGGAACGGGAAACAGCGGCGGCGCATCGGGGTTGCGGGCGCCGGGCCGGTACGACGGGTAGATGGAGGCGGTGAAATCGGGCCGCGAGCTCACGCGCTCCACCGGGTCGGCGGCATCCGGTTTGCCTGCGTCGAAGCGAGTTTCGATCATGCCGACGACTTCCCCGCCCGCGGAGAATCCGATGAAGCCGATACGGGCCGGGTCCACGTTCCACTCCGGGGCGCGGCTGCGCACCAGGCGCACCGAGCGTGCGGCATCGGCATATACTTCTTTGTCCACCGTATATTTGGAACCCGGCGCGCGCGCCAGACGGTACTTGAGCACGAATGCCGCAATGCCGTTGGAGTTGAGCCAATCGGCAATCTCCCAGCCTTCCTTATCGATCACCAGTTGGGTGTGGCCGCCGCCGGGCGCGACGATCATAGCCGCGCCGGTAGCCTTCTCCCTGGGCGGCAGGAACACATAGATACCGGGATAGTGAGTCACGGTATAGTTGGCCGCGAGGCCCTGGTACTTGGGATTGGTGGATGGCCGGGAAACCTCTTCCGCGGTAATTCCTTCCGAACCCGGAGCGCCATTCGGCCACAGTTTGATTTCCTGGGCAGGGCCGGCGGCAATGGCGGCCGCGCTCAACAGCAGACCAAGGGAAAAAAGCCGGCGAGTCATTGTTTGCGAATCTCCTCGAGACGTTTTTTCAAATAATCGTCGTACTCTTTCTTCAATGCCGGATCGCGCGGCGAGCCGTAGATGTCGCTGGATTTGTACTTGCCCTCATCGAACTTCTTGCGTAACCATTCGTCGTGGATGCGGGAGACGTCGGCGCTGTCCACGGTCTGCTGCACCAGTTGCGGCGGGACAAAGTAAACGCCCTCCGCGTCGCCGATCACCAGATCGCCCGGCATGACGATGGCGCTGCCGATGCGCACCGGCACATTGATTCCGGTGAGCGTGACGTTGGTGAGATAGCTGGGGTGGGCCTTGCGGAAGAATGCGGGCATGGGCATCTCCGAGATGGACTCCAGGTCGCGGATGGCGCCATCGCAGACAATGCCGGCGGCCTTCGCCACCTTCATCAGGTAATAGAACAGATTGTCGCCAATGAGGGTGCCGTCGGTGGTCTTGCCGAAGAGGTCCACTACGAGTACGTCGCCGGGTTGGACCATGTCGATAGCGGTCTGGTTGTAGATGCGGTTGCCGAGTCCCGCGGCCTGGGCCTTGCCGTTGACGTAGGCGTCCAGGTCGGGACGCGAGGGCATGAACTGCACCGTGAAGGCGCGGCCAACCATTTTCCGACCGGGATGCAGCACGGTGAAGCCGTCTTCGTATTGGTTGCGGAATCCGCCGCGCCCCGCGCCCAGTACCGAGAACACGTCCTCGGCCGAGGCGCCGCGCGCGCGTTCGATCAACTTGTCCGGCACTTTGGGACGGCCGTCGGGGAACCGGTCGAAGGGGTTCTGCGCCGTGAGCTTGATCATCTCGTCTTTGCTCAGGGTGAAGAGTTGCGCTTGCGAGAGGGCGGGCGCAAGCAGAGCGGCCGCGAAAGTAAGGGCGGTGAGTCTGGTCATGAGAATCCCATTGGGAGAGGCTGCCGCGGGTCTAACTCCACCAACGGTCCACGGAGCGCTCGACGTTCCATTGGGTTGTCGGCTCGAAGTAGCCGTTGTCCTGGGGGCTCAGATGCTGCTTGACCACCTCTTCATTGAGCGTCACACCCAACCCGGGCCCGTTCGGCACGGTGATGAAGCCCTTGTTGACGATGGGCTTTTCCACGCCATTCACCAAGTCGCTCCACCAGGGCACATCCACGGAATGATTCTCCATCACCAGGAAATTTTCGGTGGCGGCGGCGCAGTGGACATTCGCCATGCAGGACACCGGAGTGCCGGCGAAGTGCATGGCCATGGGCACGCCGAGTTCCTGGGCGGCGTCGCCGATCTTTTTGGTTTCCAGAATACCGCCCGACGTGGCCAAGTCCGGGTGGATGATATCGACGGCGTGCGCGCGGCACAGTTCGATGAAGCCTTCCTTGAGATAGATATCCTCGCCGGTGAGGATGGGGATATCGACGGCATCGTTGATTTTTCTGAGCAGATCGGTGTACTGCCAGGGGATCATGTCCTCCAGCCACGCCATGTTGTGCTTCTCCAAAGCCTTGCCCAGGCGGATGCAGCTATTGACTCCGATGTGGCCGAAGTGGTCCGCGGAAAGCGGCACATCCATGCCGACCTGTTCGCGCACCGCGGCGACGTAATCGCTCATGAGGGCCGCGCCCTTTTCGGTGATCTCCATGCCGGTGAACATGTGCTGAACGGGATCGCCGTAAGCCAGGCTGGTGCCCGCGGGACGAGTCACCGCGCCGGGCACATTGGCCACCATGTCGACGCCCAGGTCCATTTTGAGCCAGGTGAAACCCTGCTCCATGCGCGCCTTCAGACGCTGACCGAAAACTTTGGGGTCCGGAGATTCGGTGGTGTCGGCATAGATGCGGACCCTGTCGCGGAACTTGCCCCCGAGCATCTGGTACACCGGCACGTTGTAGGCTTTACCGGCCAGGTCCCAGAGGGCCATTTCCACGCCGCAAACTCCCCCGCCCTGCCGCGAATTATTGCCGAACTGTTTGATGCGGCGGAAGAGACGATCCACATTACAGGGATTCTGTCCCAGCAGCCGGCTCTTGAGGAACAGGGCGTAGGTTTTGCTGGCGCCGTCGCGGACTTCGCCGAGTCCGTAGATGCCCTGATTGGTGTCGATGCGGATGATGGGACAGGGACCGGGACCGGGCTTCACCACCGTGGCGATGCGCATGTCGGTGATCTTCAGGTCGGAAGGTTTGGAATTGGTGTTGGTGTTCTGGGGCAGAGCTTCCAGGGCTTCATCGGCCCAGAAGCCGGCTGCCAGGGCACCGGCGCCTTGCAGGAAGGAACGGCGGGCGGATCGGTCCGATGGTTTCATGGTGGATTCTCCTTGAAGCGTTACCGTGTCAGCCTCGCATGCCCATGGGCGGAGAGGGACGGCTGCGCCGCTGTTTGCGAAGGGTGGCGAAATCGAAGCGCGCATCCGCCGGAGGAACGCCTACCAGTTCGATGCGGCTCAAACTGCGCGTGCCGACGCCGGCCTCTTCGGCCAGCTTCAAAGTGCTGTCGCAGGCTTCGAAGGGCGGGGTGCCGCGATCGGCCATGGGGTCGAACCCCATCACCGACATGCAGACCGCGTCGGTATTGACGGGGTTCAGCCCGGCGACGATCACGCCGGGCGCGACGGCCTTCAAATCGCCGCCGACCCAGGGACCTTCACCCCCGGTCATGGTGCGGATGCCCTCCACGACGGCGAGATGGATGGGACGGGCGGAAATCAAGTCCACTACGGTGCGCGGTACCCGGTAGGTGTCCCGGCGCGGCGTGGTGGGGTCCTTCTCCTGCGGAGCGCTGCGCGAAGGCTGGCGGTCTCCGGCGTGTACCAGGGAGCGGCCGCCTTTGGGGGTATCGGAAGGTTCGTCCACGCCCGCGCCACTGCCGTAGATGGTGCACGGGGTGAGTCCGAAGCAGTTCTTCATGGAAAGGGTCACGCCGGCGGTGGCATGCTCTTTCATTTTCGCCAGGCTCACGAACACATCGCAGTCCGCGTAGGAGTGATTGAGGTCGAAGGCGGGAAAAATATAGCCGCCGAAGGGCACGGTCATGCGGGAATATTTCTTAGCCTGTCCCAGGTAGTTGGTGTTTTCGAACTCCACGTTGGGCGCGGCGCTGAGAATGTCGCGCGGCTCCCAGTTGGCGCGCAGCAGGTACTCTTCCACGGGATCGGCGGTGGACCACGGACTTTCCAGAAGCCGGATGCGGCGCGCGCCGGCCCGTCCCAGCAGGTGCACCGTGGCGGCAATCACGTGCGGGTGCGTGTAGTGCGTGTCTTCGAGCGGCAGGTAACCCAGCCGGTAGGTTGGCGATCCGGTGAGGTTGATCTTAATGGCGACGGTTTTGTTTTTCACCAGGCGATCGAGACCGCCAAGCTGGTCGAACATCTTCTGCAGCGTGGGCACAAGTTCCGACGCGTCGTAAGTCTTGCAGCGGGCCACGGCGACTCGGCCGGCCGGCGCCTCGGCACGCAACAGCGAGGGCGCGGCCAGACAGGCGGCGGACGTCTGAAGGAGAAAGGCTCTACGAGATTGCATGGTTCTTATTCCAATTCCAGTGCGACATATTGCGATACCTGCGGCAAGTGTATTTCGATTCCGCCGTCTTGCGGCAGGCTCTCCACATGGGCCACGGCCGGTTGTTCCACGGTAACTGCCGTCGCTTGGCGAAAACGGCCGGCGACGCGGACGGTCGCGGAATCCGGTCCGCGCATCGAATAGAAGAGCAGATGGACGAGGGTCTTCCCGCCTTGGGGAGGCGTGGCGACGAAAGAACCGGTGGCCCCGGAATTCCAGAAGCGAACCAGATCGTAGCGGTGGCTGACCATGACCACCGCATCGTTGGCCCAGAGGTAGGGATCGTCGAGCGGGCGCTTTTCCGAGGTTATCAGCAGGCCGCCGGCTTTCACAAACGCGTCGATCCGGCTGCGCAGGGGCGCGGGGGGCGGCGCGGCATCGGGGTATAGGATCGCACGCAGACCTTCGAACGAGCCCCCGGGAGGCACGGGCCTGGCGTGAGCACCGGCGCGCGCCAGCAGGTTCAGAAGTTCCTGGCTGAAGAATTCGTTGGAGCCGGTGAAGTCCGAAACCACGCCGATATTGGCCACGGGCGCGTACGCCGACCATGGCTTGCGCGCCGCGAAGAACGCAGCGGTCTGGAGGATCCGCTTCCATGGCTTGTCCGCGTCCGGCTTGCCCGCGGCCAGCGAAGAGGCCAGCGCCGCGTCCAGCGAGAGAATCCAGCGGCCGCCATACGCCGCGCTATCGGCAATAGCGATCAGGTAAGAATCGGGAACGATGAAGGTGCCGGCTTCCGGGGGCGCATCCACCCAGACGGTGGTTTGGGGCCGCAGGGCCATGGCCAGACGGACGGCCCAGCCATTGGAATTCACCCACGGCACTCCGGTAGGACCGGCGCCGGCATTCCGGCCGCGCGCCATTTTCACGCCGGGCCATTCGCCTTTGATCACGGCTACGCCCGAAGGCGCCGCCAATTGGTAACCCTCATTCTGCGCCCGCACGCGAACGGGTCCCAGCTCTTCGCCCGGCCCGATCAGAAGGCTATCGACAGCCGTCCCTTTCAACAGATCCAGCAGCGCGGGATCTTTCCAGGCATCGGGCCAGCGCATTGGTGTCCATCGGGCTTCCATGGTTTTCCGCGAACCGGTCGTGTTTATATTACTCCAGTTGTACCACCGGTACGGGTGTATCACGGTGTAAGGAGCGGGTTACTGGCTGATTTTCAGTACCCACATGGGTTGCGCGAGCAGATCCTGGGTCAGTTCCGGGAGATCCATAGTTACCGCGGTCCCGGCGGTCTTCCATTGCACCGGCGCCGCCGAACCGAGCAGGGTAACCGATTTAGGCTGGAGCCCGCCCTCTTTGATGCGAAACTGCCGGCCCGGCCAGCGCGGCAGAATGGCGTAGACATCCCGGCCCTTCGCCGTAAAGAAAGCTTCGATGCCGGCCTTACCCGGAGCGGGATCGATGAGGGTGGAGACATCGTAGGAGCTTTCGAATTCCTTGTTGTACTCCACCTTGGCCGTGTCGCCGCTACTGAACTGGCGGGAACTTTTCCAGGGCCGGGTGCCGTAGATGGCGTCGCCGTTGACCTTCAGCCAGGAACCGATCTGGAGCAGCCGCTCTTCCATAATCACCGGGATGGTGCCATCGGCGGCGGGGCCGATATCGAGCAGCAGGTTTCCGCCGCGGCTCACCAGGTCCACCAGCATGGCGATCAGTTGCCGGCCGGTATGGTAGTGTTCGATGCGCTCGGCGCGATTGTAACCGTAAGAGAAACCCATGCCGCGGCTCTCCTCCCAGGGATGGTCCATGCCGCTCATGCCGGCGGTGTACTCGGTAGTCCAGTAGCCGCCGTGCTTGTGGCGGGTGTCCTTGCCCCAGCGGTCGTCGATCGCCACTTCGTTCTTCGATGGCGATTCGTTGAACAGCCAGGCGAGCAGTTCGGGGGTGTGCCACTCGGCGGACGTCAGGTCCCACTCTCCGTCGCTGAAGATGATGGAAGGCTGGTAGCGCGTCACCGCATCCTTGAACTGCGGAAACATGTGCTCGCGGATGTAGCGCTGCTTATCGGTGAGATACAGCGGGTTGTACCACTCATAAAGAGAATAGTAGAAGCCCATGCGGACGTTGCGGCGCCGCACGGCCGCGGTGAGGTCGCCGAGCAGGTCGCGCCGGGGACCGGTTTCGACGGCATTCCACGGCCTCCCCCAGGTGGCCGAAGCTTCTTTGCTGGGCCACAACGCAAACCCTTCGTGATGTTTCGACGTCAGCACCACATACCTGGCGCCGGAGCGCTGGAAGACGTCGGCCCAATGGTCGGGATCGAACAGCTCGGCGCGGAATTGCGCGGCGAAATCCTGATAGGGAAAGTCCGCGCCGTAGCGCAGTTGATGAAAGGCCCAGGTTCCGGTCTGCACGGGATCCCTGGCTCCGGGCTTTCGCCCGTTGGTCAGTGCATTCCAGTACCATTCGGCGTACGCCAGCTTACCGGGGATCACGGGTGCATAGGCGGGCACCGAGTAAACGCCCCAATGGATGAAGATGCCGAATTTGGCGCCGGTGAACCACGCGGGCGTCGGGCGCCGATCGAGCGACTCCCAGGTGGCATCGTAGTGCTGCGCCTGAAGCATCGTGGCCGTGGCCAACAGCAGAAGGGTCCGCATGAGAGATTAGCTTATCCGGGTGAGTGCTCGCCTGCAATGGGTGCGCCTTCGCGATTGGTGTGTGCTAGACTCGCGGTTTCTTATGCGCTCCACACGATTCGCCAGACTCCTCCTCTGTTCGGCCGGATCGGCCGGACTGTTGACGGGCGCGAGCCCGCAACCGGCCAAGGGCGGATGGTTCGCCTACGCCGGCACCTACACGCGCCAGAAAAGCAAGGGCATTTACGTTTACCGGTTCGATCCCAAGACCGGCAAACTCGCCAGCGGCGCTCTGGCCGCCGAAACCAGCAATCCGTCTTTTCTGGCCGTGCACCCGAATCAGAAGTACCTGTACGCGGCCAATGAGAACGGCAACGGCATGGTGAGCGCCTTCGCCATCGATCCGGCCAGCGGCCAGTTGAAGCTGCTGAACTCGGTCTCTTCGAAAGGCTCGGGACCGTGCCATGTCTCGGTGGACAAAACCGGCAAGTGGGTGTTCGCCGCCAATTACAACAACGGCAGCGCGGCCGCTTTTCCGGTGAAAGAAGACGGATCGCTGGGCGAGGCGGCATGGAGCGTGCAGGACACGGGGAGCAGCGTGGACAAGCAGCGCCAGAGCGGCCCGCATGCGCACTCGGCGAATCTTTCCCCGGACAACAAATTCATGCTGCTGGCGGACCTGGGCCTGGACAAGATTCTGGTATTCCGGCTGGACGCCGCCAAAGGCGCGATCACGCCCAACGATCCGCCGTTCGGCACAGTGGCGCCCGGCTCGGGACCGCGGCACCTGGCCTTCAGCACCAACGGCAAATTCGTCTACGTGATCAGCGAGATGGCCTGCACGGTGACCGCGTTCCGCTGGGACGCGGCCCACGGCAAACTGGACGAAGTGCAGACTGTCTCCACTCTGCCCGCCGGCGCTACCGGCCCGAAGAGCACGGCGGAGATCGCCGCGCATCCGAATGGCAAGTTCCTCTATGGCTCCAACCGCGGCAACAATACGATTGCGCTCTTCCATATCGACGGCCCCAGCGGCAAGCTGACCCTGGTGGACGGAATCCCTTCCGGCGGCAAGACGCCGCGCAGTTTCGCCATCGATCCGACGGGCGCGTTTCTGCTTGCGGCTCACCAGGACTCGGACAACATCGCGACCTTCAAAATCGAGCCCAAGACCGGCCGTTTGACACCCACCGGCGATTCGGTGGACGTAGGCGCGCCAGTGTGCATCGTGTTCGCGCGCGCGCAATAGGGGATCCGGATGAACCAGCCGTGGCTGCAGAACTTCGACCCGTTAGGGAATCCCTGGCTATCCGCTTTGGCGGCCGCGGTTCCGGTCTGTACCCTCTTTTACTTCCTGGCGGTGCGGCGCGCTCCGGCGTGGCGCGCGGCGGTCTACGCTTTCGTGGCGGCGGTGGCGGTGGCCCTGGGGGTGTTCCACATGCCGGCTCTGATGGTGGCCGGCGCCGTGGCCGATGGACTGGTGTTCGGCTGGTTCCGCATCGCCTGGATCGTGGTGGCGGCGGTGTTTGTCTATGACATCTCCGTCGAGTCCGGACAGTTCGAAGTTGTCAAGCAGTCGATCGGCGATATTTCCGACGACCGCCGCCTGCAAGTGCTGTTGATCGCCTTCGCCTTCGGGGCGCTACTGGAAGGCGCGGGCGGCGGGGGCGCGCCCGTCGCGGTGAGCGGCGCCATGATGATCGGGCTGGGATTCCCGCCGTTCCAGACCGCGCTGCTGTGCCTGATCGCCAATTCCGCGCCGGTCGCGTACGGAGGCTTGGGCAACCCGGTGCGCACGCTGGTGGCGGTGACCGGCCTGAGCGAAGCGGACTTCAGCGCCATGATCGGCCGCATTCTGCCGCTGACCACACTGGTGCTTCCCTTCTGGCTGATCCGCGTGTTCTGCAATCGCCGCCAAACCCTGGAGGTGTGGCCCGGACTTCTGGCGTGCGGAATCTCCTTCGGCGGCATCCAGTTCTTCTGGTCGAACTACGTGAATGCTTCGCTGGTGGACATTATCGGGGGTATCGGCACGCTGCTGCTGCTGGCCGTTTTTTTCAAATACGTCTGGAGTCCGAAAACCTCCTGGCGCTATGAGGGAGAAGGCGCCGCGGTGAAGAAACAGAAGCATGAGCAGTTGACGGCGGGGCGCATCGTGCTGGCGTGGTCGCCGTTCCTGCTGCTG
The DNA here is from genome assembly GCA_031292755.1 of Candidatus Sulfopaludibacter sp. Classification (GTDB taxonomy): domain Bacteria; phylum Acidobacteriota; class Terriglobia; order Bryobacterales; family Bryobacteraceae; genus Sulfopaludibacter. Next base: position 61,362 of record JARLGM010000009.1, on the reverse strand, counting down.
GCAGCGTTCGTAGTGGTGTGGGGGCTGCCCTCGGTGAGTGCGGTCCTGGACAAGGTGTCTTACAAGCAGCCGGTGCCGGGGCTGCACATGATGGTGGTCCGCACGCCGCCGGTGGTGGCTAAAGCATACGCCGAGCCCGCGCTGTTCGACGTCTCCTGGTTATCCACCGCGGGCACCGGGACCTTCATCGCGGGACTGATCGCGGGACCTTTGGCCGGCCTTTCGCTGAAACGCACGATGCGCGTGTTTTTCGGCTCGCTGGAGCGGCTCAAGTGGAGCCTGGTGGCGATTATGGCGATGCTGGGCGTGGGCTACATCACGCGTTACTGCGGGATGGACGCGACCATGGGAATGGCCATGGCGCACACCGGCGTGCTGTTTCCGTTTTTCGGAACCATGATCGGATGGCTGGGCGTTTCGCTCAGCGGGACCGACGCGGGATCGAACGCGCTGTTCGGCAGCCTCCAGGTGATCACCGCGAATAAGCTGGGGCTCAGCCCGATCCTGATGGGCGCGGCCAATAGCGCGGGCGGCGTGATGGGCAAAATGGTGGCGGCGCAATCGCTGGTAATCGGATGCGCGGTAACGGGACAGGAGGGCCAGGAAGGCGCGCTGTTTCGAGCGGTGCTGAAACACAGCCTGGCGCTGATGGCGCTGGTGGGATTGATTGTGCTGATGTACGCGTACGTTTTTCCGGCCGCGATTCCGCAGGGCCACCAATTTTTGAAGTTCGGCCGGTGAGCAGGAGGTCAGCATGAAACGCACGGTATGGATGACGGTAGCGGCGGTAGCGGCCGCCGGAGTGTGGCTGGCGGCGCGCCTGATGGCACAGCCGGCAGGCGATCCGTTAATGGAAGGTTTCCGCACGGTGGAGGTGGCGTCGGTGGCCGATGCCATGGAGCAACTGTACGGCCAGAAGGCGTATATGTCGCACGAAATGCGGCCCCTGAATACCACGAAGTTTGCCGGCCCGGCAGTGACGGTGCTTTTGAAGAAGGAAGAGCACAAGGAAGGCGCGAGGGCGTCGGAGGGCATGTTGGACGCCATCGATAACGCCAAGCCGGGGTCGGTGTACGTGATGGTTCTCGAAGATGGCGGCGATTATGCGGGAATCGGCGCGCTGATGGCCACGGCGATGAAATATCGCGGGCTGGCCGGAGCAGTGGTGGATGGCGGGGTACGCGATACGCCGCAGATCCGCAGGCTGCAATTCCCGGTGTTCAGCCGGGGCGTGGCTCCGTCCACCACCATCAATCACTATCGCTTTGCCGGCGTGAACATGCCGGTGACCTGCGCGGGCGTGCGTGTCAACGCAGGCGATATCGTCGCGGCGGACGAAGACGGAGTCGCCGTGGTGCCGCGAGGTCACGCGGCCGAGGTTCTGAAGAAGGCCGAGGACCTCGACAACACCGAACACACCATGCTGCCGTTTATCGAAAAGTACAAGTCGATCAAGGAGGCGGTGGCCAAGTTCGGACGGATCTGAGGCCGCCCGAAAGGCTCAGGCGCCCACCCCGACCATCGACGCCAGCCGGTCCACGACACTCTTCATCGCCTGGGATTGGGCCGTCAGCTCCTCCGCGGCTGCCGCTCCTTCTTCGGCGCTGGCTGCCGAACTCTGCGTGACTTGCTCCATTTGCGATACCGCCTGGGCCACCTGCTCGACCCCGCGGGTTTGGGCCTGGCTGCCCGCGCTGACTTCTTCCACCAATGTCTTGATCTGGCCGGATTCGCCGGTGACCCTGCGGATGGCGCTGGCCACTTCATCGACTTTCACCTTGCCGTCGCTGGATTTGGCGATCGACTCCTCGATCAGCGAGGAAGTGTCTCCCGCTGCCTGGGCACAGCGCTGCGCCAGATTGCGCACCTCATCGGCCACCACGGCAAAACCCATGCCGGCCTCGCCGGCCCGCGCGGCTTCCACCGCGGCATTCAGTGCCAGGATGTTGGTCTGGAAGGCAATCTCATCGATCACCTTGATGATCTTGGATATCTTCGAGCTGGAGGAACTGATGCCGTCCATCGCCACGATCATCTGCTCCAGCTTGCCGTTGGTTTCGCCGAATGTCTGTTGCGAACGGTTCACCAGCCCGGCGGCGGACTCGGTCTTTAGGAGACTCTCGCGCGACATGGCGCGGATCTCCTCGCTGGCCGAAGAAGTCTCTTGCAGCGATGCGGCTTGCTGGCTGGCACCCTGCGCCACCGATTGGCTGGTGGATGCGACCTGTCCGGCTGCGCTGGCCACCTGCGCCGCGCTTTCTCCCAGTTCCTCTGCGGTCTGTTGCAAATCAGTGTTGATACGCCTGACCACCGCTACGATTACCGCTCCCACCAGCAGTAATAAAACGGCCATAGTGACCATCAGCCTGCGGTCGCTGGTTACATCCGCGGCGGTAGCTTCAATCACCTTTGCCATCAGATCGCTTTGTTGATCCAGCAGGCTGTGCGCAGTCTGCCCGGCGTGTTGCACGATGGGCACCATTTTCTCCTTTGCGACAGCCGCGGCGGCTTCCGCATTTCCGGAGGCTGCGAGCTTATAGACTTCCTGATGAAGCGCGACCATCGATTCGGACGTGCCGGCCAATTCTTCAATGAGCTTTCGACCTTGCTCGGTCGTGATCAACTGCCGGAATTCCTGAATATTCCTCATCAGGCCGGCATAATTGTCCGTGAACTCGCGGTTCAGCTCTTCGATTGCCCCGGCATCTTTGGTAAAGGCGCGGACTTCGACTCCCCGTTCAATGGCAAGCACGTTCGTGACAGCCAACTCCATCTGGCCGGCGAGGAACTGCTTCCGGGCGTTTGAGTGGACGAGTTTATCCACGGTCTGCCCTAATTGGCCGATGGTCGAGAACCCGACCGCCGCCGTAAGAATCCCGATGCCCAAGGCTCCGGCGAAACTCAGGTAGATCTTCTTTCCAATCGTCATCTTTTCCCCAATCAATAATTCCCCAAGAACATCAGGTATGGATAGGTGTAACCGAAGCCCAGTTTGGACTGTTTCAGATAGTTGCCCGCAAACAAATGTCCGTATCCCGCGCCGAATTTCCAGATCCTCGACCATTGATACAGAGCTACCCCATTGATCTCCGCCCCAATGCGATTGCTGGTAGCGCCGCGATTCAGCACGACCGCGCTGCCGCTGGAGTTATACAGCGAGTCCTGGACCGTAGCGAGGTAGAACTGGTTGAAGTCGGCGCGCAACTTCAGCTGCTTCGAGGGAGCACAGTCGAAACCCATGCGCCGGTTTTTGAGGTTTTCCCAGCCGAACTGATCGATCATGCCGTAATAGCCGTGGTTGCTCGGATAGAGCTGGTCGAACGTTTCGCGCCTGCCATCTTTGCCCGCGCCGTCTCCGGACGCATAGTTGTATTCCAGACTGATTCTGGGCTGGAGCGCGGTGTTCCGAATCGTCCAGCCGGCTACATAGCTCATCGCCCCGGCAACAATGGTGTCCGCGGAATACGACCCCCGCTGCAAAAGCGCTTCGACGGTGTAATCCAGCCGCCCCGGAGCTTTGCCGAAAATCCGGACACCGGGACTGACGACCAGGCCATCCCCGGCTATCGCCGTTTCGCTTTTGACCAGCAGCGTCTGCTTGAACAGCAGGTAGGGCTCCACGTCCATGCTGGGAAGAACGCGGCGGACCGATCCATAGGCGCCATACAGATGCTCTCCGGGTTTGTGGCGATCGAATCTGGCGTTATCGATCAATACCGGCGAGCCGGCAAACAGATCCACCTTTGCCCGGCCGCCGTCCAGCAACAGGTCCACGGCGTCAAATGTCCGGGATATGCCCCAATCGGCAGGACCAATGACGCGCTCGCCGCCGAAGAGCAGTTCCTGGCGGCCGGCCCGCACGCGGACATGAACCGCACCTTCGTGGTCCACAGCTACGTAGCCCTGACGCAGGTCCATGGGGTTGTAGATGGTGGCAGGCGCCTGCGCGCTGTTGTATCCGCCCACACGGGCGTCCTGCGCCTGAGCGAACAGTCTCAGCCAGGATACCGGCTCGATCGCCAGATCCACGCGAATCCGGCTCAGATAATACCCGTCCGAGCCGGAGTTGAACGCAGATGTGCCGGAAGGAGCCTCCACCCGTCCCCGGATCTGGACTCCCACCTGCAGCCAGCGCGGAAGCCTGTCGGCGGGCGACCAATCGACGAAACTCTTGCCGGCGGACGCGCCCGCTGCCGGAGTCTGTACGTCCCCGGCTGAAGCGAGCGCGACCGCCGCGGCGGCCAGGGAAAGGAACCTGCCGTACGGATACATACCTCATTCATCGGCAGGATGAGGAATTTTCTTTAACAGCAGATCTATAGCTTCAGCGCCCAGTACTGGCCCACCAGCTCGTGGCCGAAGCTGTGGTGCGGCTCCTCTTTCACCAGTTGAAAGCCCTGGCGTTCGTAAATATGGCGGGCGGCGTGGAGGTTCTTGTTGGTCCAGAGGGTCAGCTTCCGGTAGCCGCATTGGCGGGCGAAGGCAATGCACCCGGCCACCAGCCGCTGGCCGATGCCGTGGCCGCGCGCCCAGGGTTCCACCAGCAGCAGGCGCAGTTTCGCCACGCCGGCCGATTGCCGGACCAGAAAAACGCAGCCGGCGACGGCGCCGCGCATCTCGGCCATCCAACAGGCTTCGCGCCGCGCGTCGAACTTCTTCACGAATTCAGCCACGATGCCAGCCACCAGCGATTCGAAGGTTGCGTCCCAGTGGTACTCCTGGGCGTACAGCGCGCCGTGGCGATGGATCACCCAGCCCATATCGCCCGGCCGCGGCGGCCGCAGAATAAGTGGAGCGTCCCGGGCCTCGGCCGGCGCCAGCAGTTCTTCGATGGCCGCCATGGCATCCACCAGGCGCGCCTGTTCCGGGGGCGCCAGGGGAGCCAGCATGGCGTTCACCTCCCGGGTGGATTGTTTGTCGAGGGGGCGGAAGGCGGCTCGTCCCGCGGCGGTGAGCCGCAGGTGCGATTGGCGCGCGTCGGTCTTGGACCGTTCGCGGGCGATGAGCCTGCGCTTTTCAAAACCAGTGACGATGCGGCTGAGGTATCCGGCATCCAGGTCGAGTTCGCGGGCCAATTCGCCGGCGGTCACCCGCGGTTTGTGCGCGAGTTCATACAAAACGCGCGCCTGGGCCAGCGAGAAAGGGCTCTCCGAGAGATGTTCGCGAAGCACCCCGATCCGGCGGGTGTAAAAGCGGTTGAATTCCCGTACGGCGGCAACGGCATCCATAGTTGCCATCGTCAACTAAATTGATTGCCAAAGTCAAGAGACAGGCCGGGAGGCCCGTCCTACGGCAGGCGGGATTCGCCCATCAGGTATTCGTCGATGCCGCGCGCCGCTTTGCGCCCCTCGGCAATGGCCCAGACCACCAGCGATTGGCCCCGCCGCATGTCGCCCGCGGCGAACACGCCCGGAACGCTCGACATGTGGCTGGCGTCGGTCGCCACGTTGCCCCGCCCGTCCAGGTTGACGTGCAACTGCTCCAGCAACCCGTGCCTCACCGGCCCCAGGAAACCCATCGCCAGCAGCACCAGGCCGGCCTCCAGGGTGAATTCGGTGCCGGGCAGCGGCTCGAACTTCGGCGCCGGACCCACGCGAATGGCGTGCAACTGTTTGACATTGCCCTGCCCGTCGCCGGTGAACTTCACGGTGCTGACGCTCCAGTCGCGCGCGCCGCCCTCTTCGTGCGAGCTTTCCACGCGCAGTTGCAGGGGCCACAAGGGCCACGGCGTGGATGCCGAGCGCTCGTCCGGCGGCTTGGGCAGCAATTCGAACTGCGCGACCGAGAGCGCGCCCTGGCGATGGCTCGTGCCCAGGCAATCAGCGCCGGTATCGCCGCCGCCGATGATGACCACGCGCTTGCCGGTGGCCAGAATCTGCCCCGCCACCCAGTCGCCTTCGCATACGCGATTCTGCTGCGGCAGAAACTCCATGGCGAAGTGGATGCCTTTGAGTTCCCTCCCGGGCACTTTCAGATCGCGCGGGTGCTCGGCGCCTCCGGCCAGCAGAATGGCATCGAACTTGCGCCGCAGTTCCTCGGCGGAAATCGAGACGCCGACGTGCGCGTTAGTCTGGAAAGCGACCCCTTCGCCGCGCAACTGTTCCAGGCGGCGATCGATGAGGTGCTTCTCCATTTTGAAATTGGGAATGCCGTAGCGCAACAGGCCGCCGATGCGGTCGTTCTTTTCAAACACGGTGACGTCGTGGCCGGCGCGCGCCAGTTGCTGGGCGGCCGCCAGCCCCGCGGGTCCCGACCCCACCACGGCCACGCGCCGCCCGGTCTTGTTGGCGGCGGGTTCCGGCTTAATGAAACCCTCGGTGAACGCCCGGTCGATGATGGTCTTCTCGATCTGCTTGATGGTCACTGGCGGCTCGTTGATGCCGAGCACGCAGGAAGCTTCGCACGGCGCCGGACAGATGCGGCCGGTGAACTCCGGAAAATTGTTGGTGGCGTGCAACTGGCGCACGGCATCGCGCCACTCGCCGCGCCATACCAGGTCGTTCCAATCCGGTATCAGGTTGGTCAGCGGGCACCCGGTATGACAGAAAGGCACCCCGCAATCCATGCAGCGGGCCGCCTGATTCGCCAGGCTGGCGTGGGGGAACGGCTGGTAGATTTCGAACCAGTCCTGGATGCGCTCGGCCGGCGGGCGCCGCTGGGGGAGCTCGCGCGTGTATTCGAGAAAGCCTGTAGTCTTGGCCATTTAGTGGACCCCCGTGGCTTCCAGAGCACCGGCCGGCCGGGGAATGCCCAGCACCCGCCGGTATTCGCGCGGAAACACCTTCACGAACTTCTCCCGCATGGAGTCCCAGCTCTCCAGCACCCACTGCCCGCGCGGGCTGCCGGTGGCCTCCACATGCCTGGCGATCAGGGAACGTAGCTGAGCGAAATCGTCCGGAGGTACCGGCTCGAGGTCCACATCGCCGTGGTTGCAGCGCTTGTCGGCGAAATCTCCCTTTTCGTCGAGCACGTAGGCAATGCCGCCGCTCATGCCGGCCGCGAAGTTCCGCCCGCATTTGCCCAGCACGACCACCAGGCCGTTGGTCATATATTCGCAGCCGTGGTCGCCCAGGCCTTCCACTACGGCCGTCGCGCCGGAATTCCGCACGGCGAAGCGCTCGCCCGCCATGCCATTGAAGAACGCCTCGCCGCTGGTGGCGCCATACAGGGCCACGTTGCCGATCAGGATATTCTCTTCGGGCAAAAAGGTGGACGTGTGCGGCGGATACACCACGATGCGCCCGCCGGAGAGGCCTTTGCCGACATAATCGTTGGCATCGCCTTCCAGTTCGAGCGTCGCGCCCCGGGCCAGGAACGCGCCGAAGCTCTGGCCCGCCGACCCGGTGAAGCTGCAGTGAATGGTATCGTCCGGCAGGCCCGCCGATCCATGCTTGCGCACGATTTCGCCGGACATCATGGCGCCAACGGTGCGATGGATGTTGCGAATGGGCAGCTTGATTTCGACCGGCGTGCCGTTATCGATGGCCTCGCGGGCGTGGTCAATCAGCTTATAGTCGAGAGCTTCGGACAGCCCGTGGTCCTGCGCCTGCACGCAGCGGCGGGCCACGCGGCTGGGCACTTGCGGGCGGTAAAGAATGGTGGACAGGTCCAGCCCCTTGGCCTTCCAGTGATCTACGGCGCTCCGCGCGTCCAGCATATCCACGCGTCCCACCATCTCATCGAAGGTGCGGAAGCCCATCTGGGCCATATACTGCCGCACCTGCTCCGCGATGAAGAAGAAGAAATTGACCACGTGCTCCGGAGTGCCCTGGAACTTGGCGCGCAGCAGCGGATCCTGGGTGGCGATGCCCACCGGGCAGGTATTGAGATGGCACTTGCGCATCATGATGCAGCCCATGGCGATGAGCGGCGCGGTGGAAAAGCCGAATTCTTCGGCGCCGAGGAGAGCGGCGATGGTCACGTCGCGGCCGGTTTGCAATTTGCCGTCGGTCTGCACGCGGATGCGCCCGCGCAGATCGTTCAACACCAGCACCTGGTGCGTCTCGGCCAGCCCCAGTTCCCACGGCACGCCGGCGTGCTTGATGCTGCTGAGCGGGGAGGCGCCGGTGCCGCCGGTATCGCCGGAGATCAGGACCACGTCGGCATGCGCCTTGGCCACGCCCGCGGCCACTGTGCCCACGCCTACCTCGGCCACGAGCTTCACGGAAATGCGCGCCTTGGGATTGACGTTTTTCAAATCGTAGATGAGTTGGGCGAGATCCTCTATGGAATAGATGTCGTGGTGCGGCGGAGGCGAAATCAGTCCCACCCCGGGAATGGAATGGCGCACGCGCGCGATGGTGGCATCCACTTTGTGTCCGGGAAGCTGGCCGCCCTCGCCGGGCTTGGCTCCCTGGGCCATTTTGATCTGCAACTCGTCGGCATTCACCAGGTAATTCGTGGTGACGCCGAAGCGGCCAGAGGCCACCTGTTTGATGGCGCTGCGCCGCGTTGTGCCGAAGCGCTCCTCGTCTTCGCCGCCCTCGCCGGTATTGGATTTGCCGCCCATCGAATTCATGGCGATGGCCAGCGTTTCGTGGGCCTCCTTGGAGATGGAGCCGAAGGACATGGCGCCGGTGGCGAAGCGCTTCACGATTTCGCGCGCCGGCTCGACCTCTTCCAGCGGCACGGGCTCGCCGGACTTGCCGATCTCGAGCAATCCGCGCAGCGTGCAGAGCTGCCGCTCCTGCCTGTCGATGAGATCGGTGTACTCCTGGAAAGTCTGCGCGCTTTCCGAGCGCACCGCGTGCTGCAGTTTGGCGATGGTCTGCGGATTGTAGAGGTGATACTCGCCGCGCGCGCGGTATTGGTAGTTGCCGCCCACGGCCAGTTCGGTATCGGACTCGGTGACGGGATGGAACGCGTACCGGTGCTTCTGGATAGCTTCCTGCGCCAGGACGTCCAGACCCACGCCGGCAACGCGCGAAACGGTGCCGGTGAAATACTTCTCCACCAGTTGCTTATTCAGTCCAATGGCTTCGAACACCTGCGCCCCGCGATAGGACTGCAAGGTGGAGATGCCCATTTTGGAGAACGTCTTGAGCAACCCTTTGTTGATGGACTTGATGAAGTTCGGCGCGCCCTGCCCCACCGTTTCCAGCGCCAGGTAAGGATTCACCGCGCTGGCGCCGTACCCGATCAGGAGCGCGAAGTGCATCACCTCGCGCGGCTCGCCGGATTCGATGATGAGCGCCACCTGCGTGCGCGTCTCTTCGCGGACCAGGTGATTGTGCACGGCGGCCAGGGCCAGCAGGCTGGGAATGGGAGCATACTCTTCGTCCAGGCCGCGATCGGAAAGGATCAGCAGCGTGTAGCCGGATTGAATGGCCAGCGAGGCGCGGCGGCACAATTGCGAAAGCGCGCGCTCCAGGCCCTTGGCGCCTTCTTCGACGGCGAAGAGCATGGGCAGCGTGGTGGCCAGAAAATCGCCCTGCGAGACGCGGCGGAGCTTTTCCAGGTCGCGATTGGTAAGGATGGGGTGCGGCAGCTTCAGGGTGTGGCAATGCTGCGGCGTTTCGGCCAGAATGTTGCGCTCGGTGCCGATGTAGCTGGTGAGGGACATCACCATCTCTTCGCGAATGGGGTCGATGGGCGGGTTGGTCACCTGCGCGAAAAGCTGCTTGAAATAATTAAACAGGGGCTGCGGCTTATCGGAAAGACAGGCCAGCGGCGTATCGGTGCCCATGGAGCCCACCGGCTCCTCGCCCTTCAGCGCCATGGGCGCCAGCACGATGCGCACGTCTTCGTCGGTGTACCCAAAGGCCCGCTGGCGCACCAGCAGGGTGGCCGAATCGGCGGCATGCTCCCGCGGCGGATCGGCAAGCTGATTCAGCGTGATCTGATTTTCCTTGATCCAAAGCTGGTACGGATTGCGGCCGTACAGCGAGCGCTTCAGTTCCTGATCCGAAACGATGCGCCCTTCCACGGTATCCACCAGCAGCATCTTGCCGGGTTGCAGGCGGCCCTTCAGCTTGACATCTTCCGGCTTCACCGGCAGCACGCCCGTCTCCGAAGACATGATCAGCAGATCGTCTTTAGTGACCAGGTAGCGCGCTGGACGGAGGCCGTTGCGATCCAGCGTGGCGCCGATGGAGCGCCCGTCGGTGAAGGCAATGGCGGCCGGCCCGTCCCAGGGCTCCATCAGGGAGGCGTGGTACTCGTAAAAGGCGCGCTTCTGGGGATTCATGTGCTGATTCTTCGCCCAGGCTTCGGGAATCAACATGGCCATGGCGTGCGGGATGCCGCGGCCGGACATGACCAATAGTTCCAGGGCATTGTCGAAGGCCGCCGAATCGCTGCCGTTGGGCTGGATGACGGGAAACAGCTTCTTGATATCGTCGCCGAACAGCGGCGAGGCCAGAATGCTCTGGCGGGCGTGCATCCAGTTCACGTTCCCGCGCAGGGTATTGATTTCGCCGTTGTGCGCGATGAAGCGGTACGGATGCGCAAGTTGCCAGGTGGGAAACGTGTTGGTGGAAAACCGCTGATGCACCAGGCAGAGCGCGCTGGCCACTTCCGGATCGCTCAGCTCGGGATAGAAATTGGCGATCTGCGGCGCCAGCAGCAGGCCTTTATAGACGATGGTGCGGGCGGAGAGCGAGGGAATGTAGAAGAAGCCCTTATCGGATATGGACGATGCGCCGATCTCGGTTTCGGCGCGCTTGCGCACGATGTAGAGCTTGCGCTCCAGTTGATCTTCCTGCATGCCCTTGGCACGGGCAATAAAAATCTGTTGGATGTAAGGCTGCGAACCCCGCGCCACGCGGCCGATGGCGGTGCCCTCGATGGGCGTATCGCGCCAGCCCAGCATGGTGAGCCCTTCCTCGCGCACGATCCGCTCGATCACGCCTTCGCATTGCAGGCGTGCGTGGCGCTCCACGGGAAGGAACGTCATACCCACGCCGTATTCTCCCGGCTGCGGCAGGGTGAAACCCAGCTTGGAGCATTCGCGGACGAAGAACCGGTGTGGAATCTGAATCAGCACGCCGGCGCCGTCGCCGGTCTCCGGATCGCAGCCGCAGGCGCCGCGATGGGTCAGGTTGATCAGCACCTGAATGCCCTTCAGGATGATGTCGTGCGATTTCTGGCCCTTGATGTTGGCGACAAAGCCGATGCCGCAGGCATCGTGCTCGTTTCGCGGGTCGTATAGACCCTGCGCTTCGGGTAATCCGCTGCTCACAACAGAGTGATTCATAATGATTCTCTAGGAAATCCGCTGCACAGCGTGGGTAATGCGGCGGCGGTTTCGGTGGTGATCGGCGGTTGCCTTGAAAAATAGTGTACCAGCGTCGCTAGTATTAGGCAATAGGGAAATATTCTTGCTTCACTATTAGACTTGCTTATGTTACAGTAGCTTCGTGGGATTTCAGGAGCTTAGACTTTTCAGAGAGATAGCAACGGCGAAGAGCATGAGCAAGGGGGCAGCTCACTGCGGGGTCAGCCAGTCGGCGGCTAGCCAGCACGTGCAGGAGGTGGAACGCCGTCTGGGACTGCCCCTCTTCGATCGCAGTAAACGACCCCTGGAATTGACTCCGGCGGGGAGGCTTTACGCCGACTTCTGCCGCGATGTTCTGCATCGCGAAGAGGAGTTCGGCCTCTCCCTGGAATCGCTCAAGGGCGAGATTGCGGGGACCGTGCGGGTGGCTTCCATTTACTCCATCGGTCTGAGCGAAATGAGCCGGCTGCAGGACGAATTCACGGTGCGGTACCCGGCTTCGAACCTGGCGGTGGAGTACATGCGGCCGGACAAAATCTACGACTCGGTATTAAACGATTCGGCGGACCTGGGCCTGGTCAGTTACCCCGTTTCCAGCCGCGACATCGCCGCCATTCCCTGGCGCGAGGAGGAGATGCAGCTCGCGGTGGCTCCCTCGCACCCGCTGGCCGCCCGCGAGGAGATTTATCCCGCGGACCTGAACGGGCAGGACTTCATCGCCTTCGACGAAGATCTTTCCATTCGCCGCGAACTGGACCGTTTCCTGCGCGCCCAGGGAATCGAGATCCACCCCGTGATGCACTTCGACAATATCGGGATGATCAAGGAGGCGGTGGCGCTCGGCTCGGGCATCAGTATTCTGCCGGCGCGTACCATGCAGGCCGAGATCGCGCAGGGGCGCCTCGTGGCTCTCCCGCTGCACGCGCCGGAACTGGTTCGTCCGGTGGGTGTAGTGCATCGCAAGCGCAAGAAGTTCAACCGCGCCACACAGGCATTTCTGGAACTGTTAGGATCGCGATAGGCAGATGCGGAATCGAACCGAACCCAAGACGCCGGGGCAGTGGATCCGCTATATCGTGGTAGCGGCGATCGCCCTTTTTCTGGTCTGGTGGATGCTGCGGCTGTACGTCCTTTGACGCCGCTCCCGGTCGTTCTACGATAGAAGTGTGCGCTTTCTACTGCTGGTCCTGTTGGCGATCCCCGCTCCGCTGCGGGCCCAGAACGCGCTCGTCGACGAAGGCTACGATCATTTCTACAACCTGGAGTACGAACCCGCCATGGCCGATTTTGAAAAGGCCATCGCGCAGCATCCCGACGATCCCGAATTGTACAACCACCTGGCGCAGACCATCGTGTTCCAGGAGATGTTCCGCAATGGCGCGCTCGAAAGCGAACTGGTTTCCGGCACGAATTCCTTCCTGCGCCGTCCCAAGCTGAATCCGGCGGCGGAAACCGAAAAACACTTCCTGAACGAACTGGACAAGGCGATGTCGCTGGCCGGCGCGCGGCTGAAGAGCAATCCCAACGACACGTCCGCCATGTACTCGCTCGGCATCTCCTACGGGCTGCGCTCGAACTATTATTGGGTGGTCAAGAAATCGTGGCGCGATTCGCTGCGGGATGCCACCGCCGCGCGCCGCCTGCACAATCGCATCAGCGAACTGGAACCGAAGAACGTGGACGCGACGCTGGTGCAGGGCCTGCACGATTACATCATCGGCAGCCTGCCGTGGCAGTGGCGGATGTTCGGTTTCCTGGTGGGAATCCACGGCGATAAGGAGCAAGGCATCCGCATTGTCCAAAACGTGGCCCGGAACGGCGATAAGAACAAAATCGACGCCGAGCTTTTCCTCTGCGCTCTGTATCGCCGCGAAAATCAGGCGGCCCGCGCCGTGCCGCTGGTGCAGGACCTGATCCGGCGATTTCCGCGCAATTACCTGCTGCGGCTGGAACTGTCCCAGATGTACAGCATGTCCAACGACAAGACCCATGCGCTGGAAGCGGTGGAAGAAGTCTCACGGCTGAAGACCAATCACGCTCCCGGGTACGACCGTGTGCCCTGGGAGAAGATTTATTTTCAGGAAGGCACCATACAGTTCTGGTATCGCGATCTGGACCAGGCGCTGGAGAACATGAAGAAAGTCGCTGCCGCTTCGGCGTCGGAGGATGTGGACCTCAACAGCGGCGCTTTCGCCTGGCTGCGAATGGGCCAGATTTACGATATGACACGCCGCCGCCCCCAGGCCCTGGAGGCATACCGGAAGGCCATCGCGTACGCTCCGGAAGCGGAGGCGTCGCAGGAGTGCAGGAAATACCTGAGCACGCCTTACCGGCGCTGACGCAAGCCGCCTATTGGGGGGCGGTCACGCCGTCGTCTATCGTCAATTTGACCGGCTGTTCGATGTACTTGGCTTCCTTCCCTGTAGTTAACACCATTAGAGTCATACGCCCTGTGGCTTTGGCAGGCACCTTGAATTTGATCGAAGTGGTCGTCTGTTCGGTAACTTCGACCTGGATGTCGTTCTTGCCGTCGGTAAGAAAGACTTTGGAGACCAGCTCCTTTTGGAGATTCTCGCCGGTGATTGCGATTACGTCGCCTTTCTTTCCGCTCATCGGATCCACAGACGTCATCCTAGGCATCGCCTGTTGCGCGTAAGCCACGAAACTCGCGGCCACGAGAATGGAAACCACAAAAGACAGTTTCATCTGAAATCACACCCTTCGACTTCAATGCTATGTCCATTACGCCGCAAATACAAGCGCGGTGTTGAGAAATACGACCTAAAGAACGGGCTGCGACAAGATAACTGATTGAACCCTACCAGTGGTTAACGGTATGATGCTCGCTATGGCTGCCTTGGCGGGCTCACCGAGCCTGATTTCCGGCCGGGAACCGGGCTGGATTTATAAACGGTCCTGGGACCTGCCCCTGATCATTTTTAGCGCGGTTCTCGTTCCCTTTCCCTTTTTGATTGCTTGGCTTGCTCAGGTTTCCGGTTGGATGAAGCCGCAGCAGGCGATTGACCTGATTAATATCGCCGTGGCCACTTTGATCGGTGGTCCGCACCTGTTTTCCACCATCACCTTCACATTTCTCGATCCCCGATTCCGGGCGCGTTACCGCTGGTACAGCAACCTGGCGTTCATTCTGCCTGTTCTGGTGGTCTGCCTGGGTGTTTACCATTACGAACTTCTGATCACGTTCTTTTTCAGTTGGGCCTCGCTCCACGTGCTGCATCAAGTGATCTACCTGTCGAACTGCTACCGCGCCCGCAACGCCGCGCCTGACCCCCAATGGTCGCGCCTGGTGGATTACGGTTTGATCCTGACGGCGCTTTATCCGTTGGGCATTTACAAGCTTTCCCTCCGTCAGTTCTATGTGGGAGGGGTGGTGCTTCCCTACCCCGACTGGCTGCGCGCCATCCCGCTGGCGGAAATGGCGGGCGTGGTCTTCGCCTTCTTTCTGACGGTCTGGGTGGGCAAAACCATCCTCGAATTCCGGCAGGGGCGCGCCAGTGTGCCCAAAACTCTGCTGATCGGAGTCACTACGCTGGTTTCCTTTTTCCTGCCGATGGGTTCCAACCTGGACGTGCTGTTCCAGGGCTATAACACCTGGCACTCGTTCCAATACCTGTTTCTGTTGTGGCTGATTAACCGGCTGCGCGACCAGCGCGGCGAGATCTCCGATGGCTTCGTCCGGCGCCTGGTGCGGCGTGACAGCATGGGCGCTTATTACCTTTGCTTCCTGGCGGCCACCGGTTTCATGGTGATTCTCACCCTGATTGTGCGTTCGGCGACAAATCTATCGGCGGATCGCAGCTATTTCGTGGTGGTGCTCAGCGTTTTGTTGATGCACTACTATTTCGATCATTTTTTATTCGCTCATCCGCAAATGATTGAGTAAAATGGAGGCGGAGCGCGTCTGCGATGCAGGTGCTGGTCCACCTATTTTGATCCAACATCGTCAAAATAGGGAGTCCGACTCGATCACAACGCGCTGGTGAGCAAGCTCCCGGTCCGGTGCCTCATGGCCGTGCAAGGGAGAAGCCTAAAGGCGCTCGGGGGACGCCCACCCCGTTTACAAACGTGGGTCAATAACGGGGGTCGGCACGGCCGAGTGGTGCGCTCCACACCACCCTGATGTTCTGCGATAACTCTCCTTCATAGTACTATAGCAACCTAGGTGAGTACTGGTGATTGGCCTGGCGCTAACAACAGTTAATATCTCCTTTAAATTGTTTGAATTTTAGTACTAACTTGCCGAAGTTAACATTGCGAAAATAGGTAATATCGGCTGTAATCACCTTAGGAGATATAGATGGCTCAGTACTTAAGTAACTTTGTGCGGGAAGAGGATGGACAAGACCTGATCGAATACACGCTCCTGATGACGTTCATCGCGATTGCTTGCCTGGCCCTGGTCGGTAGCGGTCGCAATGCCATCAACCAGATCTGGATTACGTCCAACTCCGATCTCACCACCGCAAGCACGATCTCGGCAAGCTAATAGGCTTCCACCGGGTCCCGATTCCAGTCTTCATTGAGGGTAAAATGGTTCTTTACCTTGCACAATGCGATGAGGAACCTGGCGTTATTGGTCTTATTTCCCTTCCTTGGCGCGGCTGTGGAAGCGCCGCCGATGGATGCCGTGATCGAACTGGCGCGCGCCGTGCCGGGTGAATTTGCGGCCGATGCGTTCATTCGCCTCGCCTCGCTGAATTCCCTCGATCAGAACCGCCGCATCGAATTGCTGGAGCAGGCATTCCGGCGTGCTTCCGAAGCGCAGGAGCCGCTGAAACGCCAGCCGGTCAATCTCAAAATTCCGGGCGCGGCCGGATTCCTCAATCGTGCATTTTCGCAGGATCTGGACGGGCTTTCGCTGCGTCTGCGGGCGGTTGAAGCGATGGAACCGCTCGACGCGGCCAAAGCCCGCACTCTCTTCCAACAGATACCGACGGTGCAGGTTCCCAAGCTGACGTGCGCTGAATTCATGGCGTACAACGTCGCCGGTTATTACCAGACGCTCGCCCGGTTGGCGCCTCCGCGCCAGGTATTGGAACAGGTAGGCGCGATCCGGTCGCCGGTCGAAATCGCGCCCGCGGCGGCGGCGATTCTCGCTACGGCCAAAGACAGCGACTTTCAGGCGCAGGTGACTGCCTTTGCTGCGGCGATTGGCCGGATTTCAGGGGATGATCGGGCCTTCACTTTTGCCCGCGACCCGGGACCGCAAATCCTCAAATTAGTGGAGGAATGCCGGGGCCGCAAAATATCGCCGCTGCCGCTGCTGGAAAGTTACCGGGTTTACCTGGTACGCAACCAGCAGACGGCCCGCTGCGCCGACGACGATCTGATGAGCCCCGCGGGAGAACAGAGGATCGCCCTGGATACCGGCGCGCCGGCGATTGGCGGCGAAGGCGTGGCGTTTTTCAATTCCAGGTTGCGGGTCTCTCCCATCCAGCCGATTCAGGAGCAGGAAACTACGCCCACCAGTCTGGAGGGCGTGGCTGAAGGACTCCGCGCCTGCCAGGACGCTTCGTGCCAGGCGCTGGCCGAGGGGTATAACAACCTGATATTCGATCCCCAAACCCGCGCGCCTTACCCCACCGCCCATAGAACCACGCCCGAGTGGCAGGAGCAACTGCACAAATTTCTTGCCGCTTTGGCCGGCTCCCGTGCGACCTCGGCGGTCACTGCGGCCCAGTATTACCGCCAGGTGAGTTCGCTGTACGCAGATGCGTTGAGCCTGGTTCCGCCAGGGCCCATGCAGGAAGAGGTGGTGGTGGCGATGCAGGCGTTCGCGGAAACCACAGACTTTCGGAAGGAGAGCCATATCGAGTGGTTCCTTCCGATGAATATCCTGATCGGCCGGATGGCCCTGGACCCCTTGGGAATCGGACGCTTTTCGAACCATCTGCGCCAGTCCAAAAACTCAGTGATTGCCCTCTATGCGGCTCTGGAGACGGTGGCGCCCCGCACACCGGACAAGATCATGGCACTGCTGTAAAAGACCGCACAGCCATCCCGATCTGTACGATACCGTACCGCCAGACTCTCATCCACACCGTGAATCACCGTGTAACCCGTTGAGCCTTGCCTTTTAGGAGCATATATATAAGCCATCCATGAGGGGGCTGTTATCTTTCCGCCGCCTACCGCTGATCGTATTCGCACACTGGTCAGGAATGTAACAAAGATAACTGGAAAAGAGGGGAGACCCATGTACAGGTCTTTACAAGTCATCGTTGCCGCTGTCGCACTCACAAGCTGGGCTATTGCCCAAAATGCTACCGGAACACTGGACGGACGCGTAACCGACGCATCCAACGCCGCGGTTCCAAACGCCAATGTTACCGTCGAAAATCAGGCCACCAACGTCCACTGGACACAGGTGACCAATGCTGAAGGACGCTTTTACCAGAGGTACCTGCAACCGGGGACCTACCGGGTGTCGGTGGAAAAGCCCGGTTTCCAGAAATACATTCAAAGCAACATCCTGCTCGACGTCGAGCAGACGGTGACGCTACCCATCGGGCTGAAACTGGGCGATGTATCGACCACCGTCCAGGTAGAAGCCAGCGCGGCGCAATTGTCCACGGAGACTTCGACCTTGACCACCACGGTCAGCAGCAATGCCATTCTGGATCTGCCATTGAACGGGAACCGGAGTCCCATGTCTCTGGTGACGCTGGTACCGGGCGTGATTCCCAGCGGCGGATCGAACAGCCCGTGGATCAGCGGCGGCAGAAACGATTATAACGATGTGACGATCGACGGCACGTCGGTGATCGTGCCTGAAAATAACGTCAGCCATCTGCAAATCGGGTACGTGCCGAATGAAGACAGCGTGCAGGAAATGTCCATCGTGACGAATTCCCTGGCGCCCGAGTATGGCCGGACCGGAGGGGGCACCATCAACATCGCCACCCGCAGCGGCACTAATGTCTACCACGGAAGCCTGTTTGAGTATTTTCAGAACAACGTTTTGAACGCCAATAGCTGGGGCAATAACCGGAACGGGCTCCCGCGGGGCATTGTGCGGTACAACCAGTTTGGCGGAACATTCGGCGGACCGATAAACATTCCAAAGGTCTACAACGGCTCTAACAAGACATTCTTTTTCCTCAGCGAGCAAAGCGTCCGGACCCCCAGCGCCGTCACCGATACCGGCAGCGTGCCCACCGATGCCATGCGGCAGGGCATCTTCACCGGCATGACCAATGGCGCCGGCGGGGGTCTGGGTTCGCCGATCAACATCTACGATCCGGCCACGGCCGGCCCCAATGCCGCCTGCCCGTCAGCCCAACCCAACTGCTACCGCCAGCCCTTCCCCAATAATGTGGTTCCGACGAACCGCTTCGACCCGGTCGCGGTGAAGCTGATGCACTATTGGCCGGAGCCGAACTGTGCCAGTTGCATCACCAACCCCGCGTTACAGACGGGCAACTGGAAGACGCAGGGCGTGGCGAACAATCCGTATAACCAGATCGATAGCCGGGTGGACCAATATTTCTCAGAGAAATTCCGCATGTTCGGTCGCTTTTCCAACCAGACCGGCAACAGCACGGATTTCAACGGTTACGGCAACCCGGGGACCTCCGCCGGTTCCGGCCCGGTGAACTTCTACAACCGCAACGCTACGGTGAACGCGATCTATAACTTCACTCCCACGATGATCTTCAATGTGAACTACGGCTTTGCGCGCGACAGTTCGTATCGCTTCCCATTTTCCGAAGGAACGACGCCTTCTTCTCTGGGCTTCCCTTCAATTATCAACAGCGTGGTGGATAACTTCGAATTTCCTCAGATCGGCGCCAGTGGAAACACCTCAGGGTATAACCTGGGGCAGAGCTCCTATACGACATTGAAGGATGTTCCCTATTCGCACATCCTTCGCGCCGACCTGACCAAGGTTCTCAACAAACATACCCTGAAGATGGGAGGGACGGTCGAAAAGCTGTTCGTAAACTTCACGCAGTACGGCAGCCCCGATGGCCAATATTCCTTCGGCAGCGCTTTCACCCAGCAGAACACTTCCCTCGGGACGTCGACGGTCCAGGGCAATGGCTTTGCCACTTTCCTTTTGGGCCTGCCGAGTAACAATGGCAACGACATTCAGTACAGCTTCTCGGCGGCGACTTCCAGTTGGTACGCCGGCGGTTATTTCCAGGACGACTGGAAGGTCAGCAACAAGCTCACGCTCAACCTGGGAGTCCGCTACGACGTGGATGTGCCGCGCACCGAGCGGTACAACCGGCTCAGCTATTTCAACATTAACGCGCCGTCACCGCTTCAAGGCCTGGTAGCCTCCAGCGCGGTCTGTCCCAATTGCGGGAATCTGAAGGGAGCCATGGAATTCGTGGGGACGCCGGGCGCCGCCTACGGACGGCACCAGACTCCCACGGACATGAACAACTGGGCTCCGCGCGTCGGCTTCGCCTACCACCCTTTCAACAACACGGTGATCCGCGGCGCCTACGGCATTTTGTATGCGCCCTCCATGTTGCAGGCGGCCGGTACATCGGGGACCTCGGGAACGGAAGGCTTCACCGGCGGCACGGCGCTGAACAGTACGTTAGACAACGGGCAATCGTTCATTGCCAGCCTAAGCAATCCGTTTCCGAGCGGGTTGATTCGTCCGCTGGGGCCGCAACAGGGACCGATCAGCGGCACCCTTACCGACATCGGCGGCACGGTGCAGGACAGCTACTTCAACGATTACGTAAATCCCATGATTCAGCAATGGAATTTCACGGTCCAGCAGCAGGTCAAAACCAGTTGGCTGCTGCAAGCCGGATATCTGGGCAGCAAGGGGCAGCACCTGCCGGACGGGGAAAGCAGCACGGCCTACAATCAGTTGCCGGCGTCCGACCTGGCATTGGGCAATTCGTTGCTCGCCCGGGTCCCCAATCCTTTCTACGGGATCATCCAAAACCCCACGTCGATTTACGCCAGCCCCCAAATCCAGGCGAATTATCTGCTCTCGGCTTATCCGCAATACCAGGGCGTGAACGCGTTCCGTAAGCCCATGGCGAATTCCAATTACCAGTCGGGCATTTTCTCGGTCCAGCACCGTTACAAGAGCGGCCTCACTATGCTGGCTAGCTACACCATCTCCAAGCTGCTGGACGACGCTTCCCAAGTGGTGACTTACATCGGGCAGGCCGGCTCGAAGCAGGACTCGTATTGCCGGAAATGCGAGAAATCCGTCTCGTCGCAGGATGTGCCGCAACGATTCGTGGTCAGTACAACGTACGAATTGCCCGTCGGCAGGCACAGGACCTACTTCAGTACCATGCCGAAGGCGGCCGATTTCCTGTTCGGGGGCTGGCAGATGAACGGCATCATGACCTTCCAGAAAGGGATTCCCATTGCCATCGCCAACGGGGGCAACACCACAGGTCTCAACAGTCCGGGTATCCGGCCGACCGACAACGGCCAGAACCCGGCGCGCGGCGGCCTCATCGGCAGTCGATTGAACGAATACTTCGTGCAGTCGGATTTCTCGCAGACGCCGAATTTCGCCTTCGGAAACGTCGGCCGCTTCCTGCCCAACGTGCGCGGACCAGGCGTGCACAACCTGGACTTCTCGTTGTTCAAGGGCTTCCAGGCCACCGAGAGACTGAACTTCCAGTTCCGCGCGGCGGCCTTCAACCTGACCAACTCTCCCACGTGGGCCGGCCCGGGAAACAACGTAGCCGCTCCGGCGACCTTCGGAATCGTCACCAGCGCCAACGGGAACCGCACCGTACAATTGGCCTTGAAGATGACTTTCTAGCCGGGCCGGTGCCGGGATTGTCCGCTCTATAGCACGTCGGCGAAACCGCGCTTCATATAGCGAAAGAACAGGCCGCCAACCACGAAGGCCGCGGTGGCGTAAAGTGCCAGCATGACAAGGTCTTCCAAGCTGGGCCAATTCGAAGTGAGCAGCAGTCCGCGATAGGCGTCAACCGCGAAAAACATGGGATTGGCCTTGAGGAACGGCTGGAGCGGCTTAGGAAAAGTGCTTTTGGTGAAGAAGATAGGCGTGAACCAGAACCAAAATGTCAGCAGCACGCTGAGGACTTGGGCGGTATCGCGCAAAAACACATGTAAGCTGGCAACGATCCAGCCCAGCCCGATGGCCAGAAGACCGATCAGGAACGTGTAAACCGGCAGGACGATCAGAAAGATACTGATCTGGTTCCTGGTAACGGCGTAAGCAGCGATCATCAAGGCCAAGGCCAGACCATGGCTCACCAGAGAGGAAAGGAACACCGAAACGGGCACAATCTCCGCCGGAAATACCGTCTTCGTAATGAGGTTCGACTGATCCAGCAAGCTGGAGGCGGACCGCTGGACGGTGTCGCTGAAGAGCAGCCAGGGAAGCATGCCGGCGAAAATGAACAACGCGTAGGGAATGCCTTGCGGCGCGGGCTGGTTCAGACAGACGCCAAAGACGAACCACCAGCTCAGCAGCAACACCAGGGGATGAATCAGGCCCCAGATCCATCCCATGGCGGACCCTACAAAGCGTTGCTGGAAGTCGCGGCGCACCAACTGGAACAGCAGGCTCCGCCGTTGCACCAAATTACGCAGAAACAGCGTTCCGGGGACTCGCCTAGGCACAGTATTTTTCGATAATACCAATTCTTTCAATCACTTGCAATCGGTAGTATTTGCTTGACAACGGAGTATCGGGGCTGTTAAAGTTTCAGTTTCGCCATTGAGTTGTTCTGAAATAGCCCCCACCAGGCTCTGGGGACGAGAGTCTGGCCGGAGAAGACTATGAAGCAAGAATACTTCGTTGTAGTACTTGCGCATTCGTTGCGCGGAAGACTCCGCCGAGTTCACATTCCTCATACGGCTGTGTATGCCGTGCTTGCATTAGCTCTCCTGGGTTGTTTTTCCGCGCTTGGGTTTGTGGCCAGCTATGCCCGCATGACCCTGAAGGTAGCCAACTACAATGCGTTGAAGCGGGAAGCCGACAGCCTGCGAAACCGGTACCAGACGCTGCAAAAGGTGGTCATCCAGACCAACGCCCAGCTCGCCACCCTGGAAGTTTATGCCAAGGAAGTGACCCTGGCTTATGGCATCAAGCAGAAGCTGGAAGGCCCCTCGGACATTGGCTCGGAAGGCATGCTGGTGCCGTCTTTTGCGGAGAGCCTGGAGGATTATACCTTCCTGCAAGGCACCAAGGTGCTCTCGCTGCCCGGCCACCGCTCGCGCGGCCTGCTGACTCCCTCCGACGCGCAGCCGAATCTTTGGCCGGTCGAAGGCCGGCTGATCGGCGCGTTTGGCCGCCGCACGGACCCGTTCTCAGGGGAAGGGGCCATGCACATGGGCGTGGATATCGGGGCGCCCACGGGCACTCCCGTACGCGCCACCGCCGATGGCGTGGTGGTTTACGCCCAGATGGAAAGCGGCTATGGCAAGCTGATTCGCGTGGAGCACGGCAACGGCGTCGAAACCTACTATGCGCATCTCTCCCAGTATTATGTGAATGTGGGGCAGGATGTGCATCGTGGCGAGGTCATCGGCGCTGTCGGCAGCACCGGCCGCGTCACCGCTCCCCATCTGCATTACGAAGTACGCCGCGCCGGAGCGCCGATGAATCCCGCCCACTTCCTGGCCAGCGCGCCGTTCTTCCAGCCGGCGGTTGTCCATACCGACCCCTTCCTGAATCCGTAATCTTTCCGCCCGGCCAATTTGCCCGGTGTGCCACAATTGCCTATATATGCGTGCACTCATCGCCGCGCTTGCCCTGGCGGCATGCGCCTGCGGCCCTTCCATTGAGGCCGGCAGCACTCCCGAATACACCTACCAGGTAGTTCACACATACCCGCACGATCGCAACGCCTTCACCGAGGGACTCTTTTACCTCAACGGGTATCTGTATGAGGGCACCGGCGAGGAATGCTGTTCGGACATCCGCAAGGTGAAACTGGAAACCGGCGAGGTGGTGCAGAAGCGCAGTCTTCCGAATTATTTTGGCGAGGGCATTATCGCCTGGAAGGATCGCCTGCTGGAACTGACCTGGCAGACGGAGGTCGGTTTCATCTATAACCTGGACACTTTCGCCCCGGAAAAGGAATTCCATTACGTTGGCGAAGGCTGGTCTTTCACCACCGACGGCAAGCGCCTCTTTGTGGATGACGGCACGCCCCAGATCCGCATTTGGGACCCGGAAACCTTGCAGGAGACCGGCCGCATCAACGTGACGGACCAGGGGCAGCCGATCAACCGGTCGCCGAACTGGTGTGGCGACCCGGGCGGGCGGTGCCTGAACGAAATGGAATGGGTGAAGGGCGAGATTTACGCCAATATATGGATGACCGAGAAGATTGTGCGCATCGATCCGGCGAGCGGCAAGGTGGTTGGCTGGATCGACTGCACGGGCCTGCTGGTGCCGCAGGACAAGATCGAGGAAGGGGCGCACCAAACCGACGTGCTGAACGGCATCGCCTACGATGCCAAGGGCGACCGCCTGTTCGTAACCGGAAAGCGCTGGCCGAAACTGTTCGAGATCAAACTGGTAAAAAAGACGGGGACGCAGTAGGCGGCCCTTGCGATGCCTCTGGAAGGCCGGCTACTCCCGATCGGCAATCAGGAAGCGCTGCGGCTTGCCGGCGGCCTGGGCGATTTCCTCGGCGGCCAGGTAGCCGCTGCGCACCGCGCCTTCCATGGTGGCGGGCCAGCCGGTGCGGGTCCAATCGCCGGCCAGCACCACGTTGGGCAGCGTGGCGCGCGGGGTAGGCCGGAGCGACTCGGTTTCCGGGGCGGCCGAAAACGTGGCGCGCTGTTCTTTGATCACATGCGCCTTCACCAGTTTCGCTTCCTTCACGCGAGGGAAGTAAAGGCGCAGGTCGCCAATGGCGATTTCGATGATCTCGTTACGCGAAAGGTCGGTGAGATCGCGCGACGCGCTCACCACGAGCTGCAAGTACCGTCCGCCTTCCTTATTGAACATCCACTGCATGGTGCGGTCCAGCAGGGTAGCGTGCGGCAGGGTGGTGACTTCGCGGTCAAACCATAGATGCACGCCGGTGATGGGGGAGTGTTCGAACTTGGGCGCCGGCAGCCCCACCGCTTCCAGCCGTTCGAAGGGCAGCGCGCAAATCAGGTAATCGGCATTGCGCCGCTCGCCGGCCACCACGAATCCCGCCTCATCGATACGCTCCACCGGGGCGCGGAAATGAACCCGCACATTGCCCAGGCGCTTCCACGATTCGCATCTGTACAACTCGCCCAGCGGCACATTCGGCACGCCCATTTCGTAACCGTCGGCGCTGGCCAGGAAGCCCTGCCAGAACACCTGAAAACCGTGGCGCGCCGCCATGCGGTCCAGGTCTTCGTTGACGGCGCTGACCAGCACCTGCCGCCAGAAACGGTCGATGGCGTGCGGTGTCTGACGCTTCTGTAAGAGCCAGTCCAACATGCTGATCCGGTCCAGGTCTTTGCGGCGGTTGTGTTCGCGGCGCATGGCCAGGAGCGCCTTGGCGATTCCCATCTTATCGGCGCGGCCCAGGCAATGCATGTTCACGAAGGAACCGAGAAAATGCAGGGGGGCGGGCAGGCGGCCGCGGCTGAGCACGGAGATCCGGCCGCCGGGCTCGAGGAAATAATATTCCTTGTAAAACTTGATACGGTCGCGGACGCCTAACCGGCCGTAGAAATCCAGCAGGTTGACGCAGCAACGGAGCAGGATATGCTGGCAATTATCGATGGTTTCCGCGGCTTCGCCGTCGGCGGCCGGGAGGGTGTAAGAAGTGGCACGTCCGCCCAGGAACGGGCGCGATTCGAACAGTTCCACATCAAATCCGGCTCCGCCCAAAGCGGCGGCAGCGGAAAGACCGGCCAAGCCTCCGCCGGCAATGAGGACTTTGCTCATTTACGAGTAGTATCCCATGTGGCGGTGCGCGGTAGTCATTTGCTGGTTAGACGCCACCGGGCCGTTTTGGTAAGTCTGTGCAAACCGGGTTACTGCGGATGCCAGGTCATGTCCACCCGAATGGGAATCTCGTTTTTGGTGGGGATCGACAAAAGCGACGGGGGCTCGATTTTGAATCCGGTGAGCGTGGCCGGAATGGTCCCGGTGATGTGCGCCTCGTTACCTTGGGTGGTGTGCTGGAACGGCACCTGTTTGAACTCCGCGGTCTGGCCGGCAAACTGAACCTCCAGATCGGCATGGATGGTCTCCTGGGTAGCCGCGCTTTCCGGCAGGTGAAGCCGCACCGTGACCATGGGGAACTGCGCGCCGCGCGCCACCTGGATCATGTGCAGGTCGCGGTTGCTGTCCCCGGAATCGAAGGATTTCACCGGCACGGCGATCAGGAAATCGCATTGCCCGGCGTGGCAAACACCCTTTCCCCGCGCCGCATGGCTGACGCCGTCGATCTGGTGCAACGGATGAGAGACGTGGTAAGTGAGCGTGCTCTTGTCGAGGACCCACTGGCTGTCCGGGGGAACGGACCAGGAAGGCGTCAGAAGCAAAAACGCGATCAGAAGGTTCTTACTCATGCGCTCCTCAGAATTTGATCGATACCGAAAGAATGGCCAGTCCATACGCGATGCCGGTCGCGACGGCCACCGGCGCATGGGCGCTGGCAATGCCATGCACCTTTTCCCCGCGATTGCGCTGATCGTAGGCGAGCGCGCCGAGAATGGGAGTCAGAATCATTCCCGGACCGTGGACCCAGGCGAGTGCCCGGTGCAGGCGAATGGGGCCACGGACGGGAGTCCCGTGGATTTTCGGTGCGAAAATGGCGAAGGAGGCGGTAGTCAGATAGAGACCCGCGGTGACTCCGCCCAGAGCCGCGTGCAGTTCCCGGCCCGAAGCAGTGCCGTGCCTGCCGCCAGCGCCGGCGGAAGTGATCAGCGTGGCGATCAGCGGCGCCGTGGTGATCAAACCCAGACGCTGATGCGTCCGAAGCATGTGCGAGCGCCTGTCCAGGCGCGCCTGGTCCAGCGCGCTTCCCTTCACCTGATCGGGCGTGAACCCCAGGTCGCCCAGCGAGGGCTCTGTGGCTGTGCCGGTGGCTGGAAGCGCCAGATCGAGGGTCTGTTTGGCGCCTGCCGCCACCGTGACTTTCGCGGAGATACTGCCGAATCCATCCGCCTGGGCGGATATTTCGTAGTCTCCCGGAGCGAGGCCGGGCGCGGTATAGGCGCCGGCCGGGCTGCTCTGAACTTCCGTCACCTGGCCGGTAGCGACGTTCTTTATCGACACCTTGGCATTCGAAACCACCGCTCCGGCCGGCGAACTGACCGTGCCGGAGAGGACCGCGCCTGCGGTTTGGCCACGCACCGGCGCAGGATTTAGTGTGGAACACAACAGAATCAAGAAGGCGAGAAATGTCTTCGCAAGTTTCGGTTTCATGGACGGATGTCCCGGTTGCAAGCATATCACCACCGGGCTTGATGACCGGAAATGGGGCGCCGCGCCGCACCGAAGAATCCGCCGTGCGACAAATTGCCACCCTGCAAGGATAAGAAGGGCGGCGGTTTTACAACTTCTTTACTCCATCCACACGACCTTGCGGACTCCCCATCGTACTATCGATTCATGACGTTCACTCAGACGAACACCAATCCGGTTCCGGAGTATCGGGACGAGCACCTGTCGATCGACTTTGAGAACGGCGTGGTCAAAGTGGACTCCGCCACGGCCACCTTCACGCGCAAGCAGTATGAGTTGCTGCGCATGCTGGTGGAGCACGCGGGACAAGTGATTCCGCGCGAGACGCTGCTTCAGAACGTGTGGGGCTACAGCACCGAAATCCGCACGCGCACACTGGACGTCCACCTGAGCCACCTGCGGAAGAAACTGGCGCCCTACGGCGACCGGTACATCGAGCGGGTGTTCCGCGTAGGCTGCCGTTTCCAGCCGGGCCGCGAAGTGGCCCGAAGCGCAGTGCAGTAAGTCAGCCCAGCACCCCCCGAATGGTTTCGCAGCGCGCCATGCGCGGGAAGCGGGCGGCGATACCGGCTTCACGAGCCGTCCAGAGCCTGGCGCTGGCGGCTATCGAGGACCCGGCCGGTCTTTAGAAGCTCGCGGCGCAATCCGCGTTTCAGGTGGCGCATGCCGATCGGGACGCCTTCGTTGGCGGCGAGGAACGCCGCGCTCAACACACTGTTGCGGATTTCGCCGCCGGAGATTTCGTAGTCGCGCGCCAGTTTGTCGAGGTCGAGGCCGGCGTCGCGGGCGGCGTCGCGCGGCAGCATACCTTCCCAGATGCGGCGGCGCTCGGGCGGCCGGGGCATGGGAAAATCGAGGATGAAATGGAAGCGGCGGGTGAAGGCTTCGTCCATGTCGCCCATGCGGTTGGTGGCCAGGACCGTGGTTCCGGCGTGCTCCTCCATGCGCTGCAGCAGGTAGCCGATTTCGAGGTTGGCGTAGCGGTCGTGCGCATCCTTGACCTCGGTGCGTTTGCCGAACAGGGCGTCGGCTTCATCGAAGAAGAGGATGGCGCCGCTGGCGCGCGCGTCGTCGAAGAGGCGCGAGAGGTTCTTTTCGGTTTCGCCGATGTATTTGCTCATGACGCGCGAGAGGTCGACGCGGAAGAGATCCAGGCCGAGTTCGCCCGCCAGCACCTGCGCCGCCATGGTTTTGCCGGTGCCCGGTTCGCCGGTGAACAGGGCCGTCAGGCCGCGGCCGAGGATCATGCGCCGGCCGAAGCTCCACTCTTCGAAGACGCGGCGGCGGTTGCGCATCCACGCGGAAGCGAGGTCGAGTTCGTCGAGGAGCTCGCGCGGGAGGACGAGGTCGGCGCGGGTGTAGGGTTGCGGGAGACGCTGGGCGATGGGCCCCATGGCGGCCGAGCCGGCGGCGCGGCAGGCGCGCGAGAGGGATTCGAAGTCCAGGGGCTCGGCGCTGCCCGAGCGGTCGGCGGCGGCGCTGCGCAGGGCGCGGGCGAGCGTGCCGGGGAGGAAATCGTAACGCGCGGCCAGTTCCATTC
This sequence comes from Candidatus Sulfopaludibacter sp., assembly GCA_031292755.1. Lineage (GTDB taxonomy): Bacteria > Acidobacteriota > Terriglobia > Bryobacterales > Bryobacteraceae > Sulfopaludibacter. The sequence goes on along the minus strand of JARLGM010000009.1, from coordinate 33,213 downwards.
GTTCGGCGTCGGAGATTGTGACGGCCAAACCGGAGCCGCCGCCAGGCAGCAGTCGCTTCCACAGCGCATCGCGCTGCTCGATGGTGTTGCCCTCGAAGCGCACGACTACCGGCTCGACCGGGGCGGCGGCACAGGCCGGCTCGATCAGTTCGGGAGGCACCGCCAGAGCCAGGGGTAGTTCCCACCGGGAGAGCGCGGCCCAAAGGCCTGCCAGATCGGGGTCCCGGCCGTCTTCGGCGACGCGGACCAACAGAGTAGCATCGCGCCACAGCGCCTCGCGTGCGGCTATGCCCAAGCGGTCCGCGCGGTCGGTGCGGTCGGGCGTCCACAAGGTTTCCACCAGGTTACGGCCGGTGGCCGAAGATGCGGCCTGGGCCGCCGTCGCACGGCCGGCGCCTGGAGGACCGGCAAGCACGATCGGCGGACAGGCGGTACCGGAACGCAGCCGGGCGGCCCAACGGCACAGCCTGGCGCGAGCGGCGGGGCCGGCGATCAACTCCTCCAGCCGCGGGCCATCGGAGGAGCGGAGGCGCACTCCCGGGGCCACGGGATCGAGCGCGGAAGCCGAGCCGAGACGGGGGAGAAATTCCGGCGCCACGCGCAGCGCAAGGCCGGACAGAGGGCCATCGCCTTCCACCTGCAACAGGCCCTGGCGCAAGGCCGGCCGCCGGGAGAACTCGACGGCGTTGGGATCGGAGCCGCTCAAGGACAGCGCCAGGCCGATGGTGGGCCGCGTGCGCGCGACGTGATCGTTCAGGTAGGCGACCAGCCGGGCGAACCTCGGATCGAGTTCCACGGCAAGCGCGAGAAGGAGCGCGTCCAACTCGGCGAGGCTCAGGCGAAACACCCGGCAGGCACGCCGCAACGGAGTCTCGGTACCCTGGCGGTCTGCTTCGGCGGCGGCCTCGGGGACCCACTCGGGGGAGGCTGCCGGCGGCCGCGTCAGATCGGCGGCCAATTCGCGCAAGATCCCTTCGACTTCTCCCTCGTCGATAGCCACGCCCCGAAGAGGATCGGTGCCGGCGGTGCGGCCGGCTTCGCGCTGCGCGGCGAAACGTCGCGCCAGCAGTTCCCTGGTCCGCTGCAGGGCGGCGCGCAACTCGGTTGGGGCGTCGGAATTTGCCGGCATGGTATCCGTCAATAACAGTTTCCGCCAACTATGATTTTGGTTACTAACTGCGAACCGCCGGAGCGTTAAGAATAGTACAAATACCCAGGGGTTGACCCGGCGCGGCAGTAACTTGAGACTCGGCGTCAATATCTTCGACTATTCGGAATTCTCCCGATACTATTCTCGAATGATTCCGCTTGACTATCCCGGATAAATTCGGTTAGATTTAGGGAACCCGGGTGCCGGGGTGACTAATTGGCGCCCAGGAGTCGCGTTGCGCGAGCACTAAGCTGGGGCCTCTGCCCGTGCATGTTACAGGGTCCGTTCGTTAGCTGGAGAGTTACTTTGCCCGGGCGGGTGCGCGGGCCTGTGGGGAATAACTTTGGCGACTACTGATGCCATCGCATTCCTGGGAGATACTCTTGTATCGCTGCTGCAGAACGGGCTGACGGGCCTGGTCGCGCCGGCGGACGTCTTATTATCCACGGCGGATGACTTCAAAGATTTCGCTCCGCGCCAGCCGTCTGTAACCATCTTTCTATATCACCTGGGGATCAACAGCGAGTTGCGCAACGGGCCCAGCCGCCCCACGGCGAATGGCAACGGGTGGCCTGCTTTGCCGCTCGATCTGCACTTCCTGATAACGCCCTGGACACAGGACACGCGCGATGCTTACCGTATCATCGGAGTCATCGCGCAGGTACTTTATGACCACGCGGTACTGGCATTCGGAGATCTCCTGGGAGACGGAGTGTGGGCTCCTGACGATACGGTCGAAGTCATTATGGAAACGCTTCCCGTGGGAGACTTATTCGATATCTGGGATCCTACGGAGGTTCCTTTCAAGCTATCCCTGACCTACCTCGCCCGGATTATTGGGATTGATTCGAGCATATCCATTACGGCGGCGCCCGTGGCAGTGGCCACTTTCGGACGGTAATTATGAGTGCGACTTTTGTATTCCCGGCACTGCAGAGGACACTTTCGGCGGTTTACCGGTTTCACGATGCATTCTTCTTTCCGATCGACGATACGACCCCGCCCATTACTTCGCCGCTCCAGGTCTCGATTCCGTCGCTGCGCTGGAGCGCGAACCGTTCGGAGGAGGATTTCACGTACCGGTTCAGCGCCCTGACGCTGGCACAGCCGGCGCCGGGCGGAGTGAATCTGGCGGTTCAGGTGACGGCTCTGGCGGGAGACTACACCAGCTTCGAACCGATCGAACTGACGTTGCCGCTGCCGCTCTCGGTCCCGCCGCAGCGGGCGGACTTCCTGATCCCAACCCCATTGTGGCCGACCGCGGCGGTGCGGCCGGGAGATGGAGAGACGGCGGTGCGCGGCCAGATCCAGAGCGCCGGCGCGCTGCCGGTGTCGGGACTGAATGTGGAGATGTGGCCGGGACCGTCGCCCACGCCGCCGCCGGGAACGCCGTTTACCGTCTCCGATGCCGTGGGCCAATTCGTCTATCGTTTTCCCCGGTTGAAGGGCCCGGCGGGGTCCGTGCAGTTCTTCAACATAAGCCTTAACAGCGGCGCCATCGCCGTTACACCCGCATCGCTGCCGGTTGTGCTCGGCGTGACGCAAACCATCCTGTTTCAACGAATGTGAGGACAACGAATGCCCGAATACTTGTCGCCCGGCGTGTACATCGAAGAAATTCCCCCCAGTCTGCAGGCGATTGAGGGAGTCAGCACCACCACGAGCGCCTTCGTGGGCCGCGCGGACCGCGGTCCGGTACCGGGCTATGCGTGGCCGGGTTCCGGCACACCGGAAGTGCCGTTCACACCGACCGGCGGATTTGTGCTGACGCCGGACCCCTCACCCGTGCTGGTGACCAGTTTCGCTGATTTTCAGCGCCAGTTCGGGCCGCCGCTGCCCATTCCCACGCCACCCGACCCGACCGACTACGGATTCCTCGGGTGGGCGGTGAAGGCGTTCTTCGATAACAACGGCAAGCGTGTCTACATCGCGCGGATCGTCGATCCCACGGACACGCCAAGCACGATGCGCACCGCACAGGGCGTGGTCTACCGGCTGCTGCGCGCGGCGCAAAAGACCGACACCAGCGTTTTTCTCACATCGTCCCGCGGCTTGAACGTCGGCGATGCGGTCACCTTCATCCGCCATTCCGACGGGCAGAACGTGCTCACTACGCCCGATCAGGCGGCGATTGCGGTTGGCGGCACAGCCCCGTTCGCACTTCAGAACGGAGATTCGATCCAGGTTGCCTCGGGCGGCAGTTCGGTTACCGGAACGTGGACCGCGGTACCCGCGATCGTGAAATCCACCGCGGGGACGCTGACCTTTCCGGGGCTGCTGGGGACCACGCTGGGGCTGCGCGCCGGCGGGCCGGCGGCGCCGCTGCAGGACATCACTTTCACCTCTGGCGATCCGGTGACTCCGCTTTCCGCGACACCGACGCTAGCCGAAGTGACGGACTACCTGTCGCGCCGCGCTGTCGGCGTCAATGTCTACTTCGACGCGGGCGCAGGGCAGTTGGTGATCGCGACCGCGGTGGCCGGGCTGAGCGCGCAACTGGCGGTTTCCGGAAATGCCGTTGGCCCGCTCACCCTGGGATCGGTCACCCCAAGCGGCGGCAACGTGGGGGACATCTCGCACGTGACCATTTCGGAGATCGCCGCGCAGTTGTCGTTGCCCGGCGTGATCGCGGCCGGCGAAAACGGCTCGGGCAAGCTGCAGATCGCCACGGTGGCCACGGGGGCCGCTGTCAGTCTGACCCTGACCGATGTAGCGGCGGGGACGCTCGACCGCCTGGGCTATGGCGCGGTATCGACTCTCACCGTGAACGGCGCCAGCGGGGCGACGCCGAATCTTGCGGCGATCGCCGGCGGCGGACTGGCGCCGTTTGCGCTGCTGACCGGAGATTCTCTGAAGGTGACCTCGGGCGGCAGTTCGGTAACCGGCACCTGGACCAGCCAGCCTGCTACGGTGAAGTCCACCGCGGGGACGGCGACATTCCCGGGCCTCGTCGGTACGACACTGGTGCTGCAGGCCGGGCCATCGGCTCCGCACGTGAGCGTCACCTTCACGGCGGGCGATCCGGTGACTCCGCTTTCGGCGACACCGACGCTGGCCGAGGTGACGGATTACCTCTCGCGCCACGCCACCGGCTACAACGTGTATTTCGACGCCGCCGCGGTGCAACTGGTGATCGAGACGGAGGCCTCCGGAACCGGCGCGCAACTGACGATCTCGGGAACGGCGGTGGGGCCGCTGACGCTCGGCGCGGTTACGCCGGGAGTGGGCAACGTGGCCGATATCTCGCACGTGACCATCGCCGAGGTCGCCGCGCAGTTGTCCCTGCCGGGGAAGATCACGGTGGGCGATAACGGCTCCGGAGCCTTGCGCATCGCCAGCGTGGCCACCGGGGCCTCGGCCAGTGTCACGCTGACCGAAGTGACGGCGGGCACCCTCAGCCGGCTGGGCTACGGCGCCGTGTCGACGCTGACGGTGAATGGAACCAACGGGGTTGGGGGCGGATCGCCGTCGCTCACCATCGTCAGCTACAACTCGCAGAACAACAGCATCGCGTTCGGCGCGCCGGTCGGCGCCGCGCTCGACCCCACGGATGTTTACGCGATTGTTTCCGGCGGCGCGAATAAACCGAACCTCAACGCGGGGCCGCTGTTCATCGCCCGCACTCCGGGCGACTGGAGCGCCGGGTTGCAGGTGCTGATTTCGAATTCCGACCGCCAGCCGTCACCCATCCTGGGCACTTCGACGATTGCCGCGGGGGCCACGCAGCTCAAGGTGCAGAATGTCACCAGTTTCTACGTGGGCGCGGCCGTGGAGATCGATTACAGCGGCACGGGCCGGTCGAGCCACCAGATCGCCAACGTCGATTCCGGCACGCGGCAGATCACCATCAGCCCTCCGACGGTGAATGCCATCAACCCCGCCGCGGCCATCACGCCGCTCATCCGCACGCTGGAAATCGATGTGATCGTCATCGATACTACCGGCGCTTCGCCCACCGAAACCTACCGCGGACTGGCGTGGAACCAGACCCCGGGCGTGGCCGACGTGCGGCGGCACTACGCCTGGACGATCAACGCCAATTCCAACCTGGTGTGGGTGCAACCTCCCGGCGTCGGCTCGCCCACGCCGCTCTCAGGCAGCGAGGACTTCACGCTCGCGACGCAGCCCTGTACACCCGATGGCTTCCCCATGAACGCGACCGCAATCGGCGCGGACACGATGGTGGATCTCGACGATACCTGGGTGGGCGCCAATGATGGTCCGGGCCAACGCACCGGCATTCAGGCGTTTCTGGATCTCACGGACGCAAGCATCATCGCCGCGCCGGGCAAGACCTCGCAAACCATCCAGCTTGCGCTGATCGATCAATGCGAGCAGGTGCTGAACCGCTTCGCCCTTCTCGACGGCGAGCGCGATCCCGCGGGCGGCTCGCTCACTTCGATCCTGACGCACCGGAGCCTGTACGATACTTCGTACGCTGCCTACTACCAGCCGTGGGAGAAGGTGAGTGTGGACGGGCAATACCGCTATTTGCCCCCGGCTGGGTACATGGCCGGCATCTATGCCCGGGTGGACGATACGCGCGGGGTATGGAAGGCGCCGGCGAACGAACCGGTGCTGAACGTGCTGGGCCTCAAGACGAATTTCACCAACGGCGAGCAGGACATTCTGAATCCGGTGGGCGTGAACCTGATCCGGCAGTTCGACTACACCGGCCCGCGGGTTTGGGGCGCGCGCACGCTTTCGAGCGACACCGACCTGATCTACATCAACGTGCGGCGGACGCTGATCTTCCTCGAGGTGTCGATCGGGATGGGCACCCAGTGGGTGGTCTTCGAGCCCAACACGCCCCTCACCTGGCAGCGCGTCACCGATAGCGTAACCGCGTTCCTCACCACCCAGTGGAACGCCGGGGCGCTGTTCGGCAGCAGCGCGTCACAGGCCTTCTTCGTGCGATGCGACGAGACCACGATGACCTCCGACGATATTCTGAATGGCCGCCTGATCTGCCAGATCGGAGTGGCCATCGTGCGGCCGGCCGAATTCGTGATCTTCCGTATCCAGCAGATCACCAGTTTCAGCACCACCAACCAGTAGCAACGTAATTTCCACGCGGAGGCGATGAAATGGCCACATCACGCAAGAATCCATACGCGGCATTCAATTTCGCCGTCAGCCTCGACGGCACCGATATCGGCGGTTTCATGGAGGTCTCGGGGCTCGACACGGAGAACGCCGTCATCGAATACCGGCAAGGCAACGACCAGACCAATGCCACCTCGGGCAATTTTCTTCGCAAGCAGCCGGGACTGGAGCGGTATCCCAACGTGATATTCCGGCGGGGCATCGCCGGCGATCTGACCTTGTGGACCAAGCTCCGGCAGCCGATTGTGCAGGCCAGCGCCGGGCCGGAACTGGGCACGCCGGGCCAGGCTTCGCCTTCGCTCAAGGTGGATCTGCAGAACGAGGCCCACACCGTGGTGCAGTCGTGGACGCTGCAGAACGCGTGGGTTTCGAAGCTCAGCGGGCCCTCGCTGAATGCCAAGGGCAACGAGATCGCCATCGAAGCCATCGAGGTGGTGTGTGACCGCATCACGCTCAGTTGACGCCGGCCGTTCCGCCGCAAGGACTCGCCATGGCTAGTCCCTACGCCGTGCCCGGCGTGTACTACGAGCCGCGCCCGCGCGCGCAGCCGCGGCCCGTGCCGCGCACCGACGTGGTGGGATTCATTGGCTTCGAGCCGCGCGTGCGGGATGGCGCCACGCCCACGCAGCTCTTCGGCAGCCCGCCCACGGGGCACGCCTTCCGCGTGGACATCATCAGCTTTCTGCTGCCGCCCGAGCTCGCGGGCGGCGCGCGCCTCACCGCGCCGGCGGTAACGGACCTGCTGCTTTCGGAAAGTGTCGTCTCCATCCCGATCGTGCCGGGCGGGTCCATCAAGTATGCGCTGGTGGCGGCGTGGGATGCCAGCCGGAATGTGCAGTGGCTGGTGGTAGCGGGACCGCCTTCGGCCTTCCCGAATTCGCCGGCGGCCACCGATGAGGATATCGCTGCGGCCGCGGGGGGCCTCAAATGGCTCCGGATCGCCGATATTCACGTGCGGCGCTCGAGCGATGGGGCTTCGGTCTTTCCGGCCGTGCTGCCGGCGCTGCCGCCGGCCCGTTGCAACGATTGGAACGATTTCGCGTTGCGCTTCGGCGGCCTGCCTGCCGTCGACGACGGCACGCTGCTGGCGCGGGCGGTGCGCGCTTTTTTTGCCAACGGCGGCGCGCGCTGCTATATCGGCGCCATCCGCCGCCCGCGCTTCGACGACTCCGCCGGATTGGAGTCGGCCCTTGGCGATCTGGTGGGAATCGCGGGATCGAGCGAGCGCGACGCCACCGGCCTGGAGCGGCTGCTGTGCATCTTCGAGGTGGCCATTGTGGATGCGCCTGATCTCTACTCGCGCATCGTGGATCCCGCGGCGCGCACGGCCCCGGTGCCTCGGCCCGCGAGCGATGCCTGCTTCCGGGTATGCTCCGCCATCGCCGGCCCCCGCACGGCCGTCAGCGCCGCCGGGAATTACGCCGCCGGGGGGCCTGTTTTTGCGGACGCCGGCGTGCTGGCCACGCAGCAGGCCATGCTGGTACGCTGCGCTCCGGAGCGGTGGCGCGTGCTGCTTCTGCTCACCGCGCCGGTGGCGCTCGATCCGTTGACGGGAGTCTTCAGCGGACCCACCGCCGCCCGCGCCGTGGCCTGGCGGCAGCAACTGGACGGCGTGGTGGACGACCTGTCGGCCTCGGTGGCCGCGTTCTATCATCCCTGGGCGTTGACACAGGACAAAGTCGGCACGCCGGTCTACGAGTTGCCTCCCACCGCGCTGGCCGCCGGAATCATCGCCCGCCGCGACCTTGCCCGCGGGCCGCACATTGCACCCGCCAACGAAAGCCTGGTGGGCGTGGTGGGGCTCAGCCCGACAGTGGATGAAGCCACCGACGCGGCCATCTACGCCCCGCCGCTGAACATCAATCCGCTGCGGCCTTTCCCCGGCTTGGGCATTCAACTGTGGGGCGCGCGCACGCTTTCGGGCGATCTGTGGATGCGCTACCTGCCGGTAAGGCGCTGCCTCTCGGCCATCGAGCGGAAGGCGCTGGCGGCGCTGCGGCCGCTGGTGTTCGAACCCAACACGCCGCTGCTCTGGTTTCAGATCACGCAGGCCGTGCTCGCCATCCTGGTCCCCGTTTTCGACGCCGGCGCGCTGCGCGGCGATACGCCCGAGCAATCCTACTACGTGGTCTGCGACGCCACCAATAATCCGCCCGAGAGCATCGCCGCGGGCCAGGTGCTGTGCGAGGTGGGGGTGGCGATTGCGGCGCCCGCGGAGTTCATCGTCTTCCGGGTGGGCCGGCGCGAAGGCGTGGTGGAGGTGCTGGAGTAGATTATGGGATCGTCGGTCAACATCGGACCGGTTGCCGCGTTCAACTTCCGGGTCTTGTTTTCGGCGCCCTCGCAGGAGCAGACCTCGCTCGATAGCGGTGACGCGCTGGCCGCGGCGGCCACCCAGGCGGCGCAGATCGTGCCCTCCGCACCGGCCGCCGCTATCAAGGCGGGATTCTCGGAAGTGAGCGGGCTCAACTCGGAAGTCGAGATCGAGGACTACCGGGAGGGCGGGCGCAACATCGCGCCGCACCGGCTTCCCCGCTGGGGGCGGTATCCGCACCTGGTCCTGCGCCGCGGCATAACCACCGATACTTCCCTGTGGGACTGGTGGTCCGACGTGATCACCCACAGCTATACGCTGGCGCAGGGCGCTCCGCAGCGGCCCTTCCGGCGCAGCGGGCTGATCCTGCTGGATGGCGTCGATCATCGCGTGGTGGCGGCGTGGTTTGTGTCCAACGCGCTGCCGGAGCGGCTGGCGGGTTCCGGCCTCAATGCGCGCTCCAGTGAGATCGCCATCGAAACCCTGGAACTGTCCCACGAAGGGCTGTTCCGGTTGACCAATCTGCCCTCGGGAGTGTAGCCGCCATGCCGCTGCAGAAAGCCACCATCACGGATGTTTCACATGCGGGGCAGAGTCCCGTGAGCGTGCTGTTCAATCCCACCGATCTCTCGGTCGACCGGAGTTCCCACTACGCCTCGATGCCGGTGCCGGGGCTTTCGATGCCCATCCTGCAGTACATTCGGGGCGAATCGGACATATTGAGCCTGGAACTGTTTCTCGACCGGACCGATCAGGGCAGCGACGTCAACTCCGACCTCGCCTTCCTCGAAGGCCTGGTGCACATCGACAGCACATTGCATGCGCCGCCGGTGATTCAATTCGATTGGGCCAATTTTTCGTTCACCGGGGTAGTCACCTCGGTGCGCGAAAAACTCACGCTGTTCTCCGAGGATGGCCGCGTGCTGCGGGCGCGCCTGTCGCTCTCGCTGAAGTCGTACAAAGCGGCAGAGGTGCAGTTGCGCGACCTCAAGCTTTCCAGCCCCGACCGCTCGCACGTCCGGGTGCTGCGTGAGGGCGAGACGCTGGCGCACATCGCCAATGAGGCCTACGGCGATCCGCGCATGTGGCGCACCATCGCGCTGGCCAACAATATCGACCGCCCGCGTTTTGTCGCGCCGGGCACGCCGCTGCTGGTTCCCGCTATGTAGAACGAGACCGCCATGCCTTTGAGAATCGATCGCGTCGATACCGAAATCGAAATCTTCCGCCAGGAGGAATCCTCCGTCAGCCCGGGCGCCGGCGGCGGCTCGGCCACGCTCGAGACCGTCCGGGGCACGGCGGCTCTGCGCGAAAAACTGCGGCCCATCGTGATGGAAATTCTGAATGATGAACTGACGCGGATTCATCGTAAGGTGGGTTCGCCATGAGCAGCGTTCCGTCGGTTACCAGCGTCGCCTCGCGGCCCGGTCAAACCTATTTCGTGCCCGGTGTGCGCGTGTTGCGCCTGGCCCAGATGGCGCATCCCGGACCGGATGTGGAGGCGCAGGAAATCGTGGAACTGCGCCAGGACATCCTGGCGGTCACGGTGACGCGGCCCGCGTCGGGCGCCGCGCAGTATTGCATCCTGCTCAACAACTGGTTCGATTCGCTGCCGCGCGACCGGGCCACGGGCGTGGGCCCGCGCGAGGAAATGTCCCCCAACGGGCAGCCCGTCTGGCCGCGCTTCAAGTACGACGATTTTCAGGTGCTCGATTTCGGAATGCGCCTGCGCATCGATATGCGCTACTTCCCGGACCCCGACCCGAGCCTCTCCACTACGGACCAGCAGGCGCAGCGGTGGGTGCCCATGGTCTCCGGACCCATCTCGGACATGCGTTTCACCTTTTCCGATAAGGAAGGGGCTCGCCTGGAGGTCTGCGGCGAAGACGACCTTTGCATCCTGAAAAACAAGAATCCGCAGAAGGTGGATTACTGGGCGCGGCCGGAGCTGGAAATCGTCCTCGACGTGCTGCGGCGGGCCAAATTCCCGCTGCCGCTGGCGCCTCCCGCCATACCGTGGCCGACGTTCACCGAGAGCACCGGCAAGGCCCTCGCCGAAGCCCATTTCGAGGGCCAGAGCTATCTCGACTACCTGATGAAGTTCGCCGGCCGCTGGGATTTCGAAGTGTTCCTCGAATACGTTACCCTGGACGACCCCAACTCGGGCCTGGAATTTCACTTCGAGCCATCCCGCTGCCGCACGCCGCCGAATCGGACATTGACGAATGTCTACGTTGTCGAGCGCGGGAAGAATCTGGTGGAGTTCAATCCCAACCTGCGGGTGGTCGATCAATGGACCAGCGTCACGCTCTGCGGCCACGACCACAGCTACATGAATCCGGCGATGATTTGCGCCACCTCGCCCCAGAATCCGAATCCGCTGCCTCCCTTTCCGGGTCCCGCCGCCAGTCCCGATACGGTGGCTGACGAACTGCATATTGACGCGGCGCGCGGCGACGAGCCGCTCACCTCGGGACCCGAATGGCGGCGGCGCAAGTTCGGGCTCAATCCGCAGACCATCTGCAACCAGCGCGGGATCGATTCCGAGCGCGCCCAGGTGATGGCCGACGCCGCCTATCGCCAGCGTGCCCGCGATTTTCTCAAGGTGGATACGGTCACCGTCGGACTGCCGCGACTGCGCGCCGGGCGGCACGTGGAGTATCGCGGCATGCGCCCGCCGTTCGACGGTTTCTACTACGTGGAAAAGTCGGAGCACACCTATGGGGACGACGGGTTGCGCACCAAATTCACAGCACGCCGGCCGGGCATGCCCTTCCGGCCGGTAGTAAGCGGGACATAAATTATGGACTTCTTCGATAGCGTTTTCGCCGACCAGGACCGGCAGCGCCGCGAGCGCTCGATGACCGGAATCTCCATGGCCAAAGTCACCGCCCGCATGGGCGATGGCTCTTACTCGCTGCAGTATCTCGGCATGGGAGGGAATGCGCCCTCGGCGCCCGCCCGCATGATGTCGCCCAACGCCGGCAAGCAGCGCGGCATGTACTGGATGCCCGAGGTGGGAGACGAGGTGGTGGTGGCCTTCGAAGGAGGGGATTCCAACTCGCCCATCATCCTGGGCGCCTGCTTCAATAACCAATCGCCCACGCCCGGCCAGGCCAAACCCTCGAACGACAATAACGTTCGCACCATCGTCTCGCGCAGCGGCCACGAGATCACGCTCGACGATTCGCCGTCGGCCGGAAAAGTAACCGTGAAAACCAACGGCGGCCGCACTCTGACACTTGACGATACGCCGCCCGGAAAGGCGAGCCTGTCGACACCCAGTGGCATCTCGATCGAACTCGACGATTCCACCGGCACCCTGACCTTGAGCGCGCCGCTCTCCATCGTGCTACAAACCGCCACGCTGATGCTGAACGTAGGTGGCATGGTGGTCGCGCCCTCTCCCACGCCCGGCACCGGCATCATGAACATCACCACGCCTACGGCGGTGAGCATCGAGACCTCGGCCATTACGATGAATGCCGGTTCCATTACGCTCACCACGCCGCCGAACATGGTCGTAGTGAATGGCGTCCCGGTCCCGTAGGTGAAGCATGGCGAACTCGACCAGTTCCGGCGCTTCGACCACTCCGACCAAGGCCTTTCTGGGCGTCGGCTGGGCTTTTCCGGTAAAGCCCGTGGGCGGGAAGCTGCAGTACTCCGCCTATGAGGACGACGTGGAGCAGGCCATCCAGATCATCCTGCTCACCGAGCGGGGCGAGCGGCCGATGCTGCCCGATTTCGGCGGCGGGCTGCGCAGCTATGTGTTCGAGCCCAATTCGCCCGCGACTCATCGCGCCATCGAGAAGATCGTCCAATCCGCATTGATCGACTGGGAACCGCGCATCGACGTCAATCGCGTGGAGGTGACTCCCGACGCCGTGCAGCCCAACCTGCTGCTCATCCACGTGGATTACCTGGTGCGCGCCACCAACAGCTTTTATAACCGCGTCTACCCGTTCTACCTGCTGGAATCGAGGCCTTAGATGCCTATCCAATCTCCGCAACTCGACGATCTCCGCTACGACACGTTAGTGCAGCAACTGATGCGGCGCATTCCGGTCTACACGCCCGAGTGGACCGACTGGAACGACAGCGACCCCGGCATCACCATGCTCCAGCTTGTCTCGTATGTTGCCGAGCAGGTGGGCTACCGCCTCAACCTGGTGCCGGAGAAGACGTATATCGCGCTGCTCCAGCTTCTGGGCATCGAACTCGCGCCGGCACTCGCGGCCACCACGCGGATCGGCATCTTTCTCAGCGACCCCACCACCCTGGATGGCTTTACCCTGGACGCGCCTTCGCGTTTCATGGGCAGCGGCAACACGCCGGCGATTTTCGAGAGCGACGTGGATGTGGACATCATCCCCGCCGAGCCGGCGGTGCTGCTGGCAACGAAAAATCCATTCCTGTGGGACCTGCTGCTGGTGGACGCAGCGGGGGATCGCGATCCCGCGCCCACCGATGCGCAACTCCCCAAACAGATCCCTACCGCCGACTGCCGCTGGGTGACCGTGGTGTGGGATGGCAAAAAGCCGGCCAACAAGGATCTGCCGGTGGCTCCTGTTCCGCTTTTGCCGGTCTCGGCAACCGGAGTGGCGCATCCCTACCTGTGGGCCGGCATCGATTGCAACCTGGACCGGGAAGCCGGGTTCACGGGCGTCACCGTTACTTTGACCGTGCAGTTCGACGATGACGAGCAGCCCGACCCGCGCGCCGATATCGTGTGCCGGCCAATCAACGCCGCCGGTGAAGTCCAGCCGCCGCCCATCGACTGGCTGGCGTACTTCGATGCGAATCGGAACGCCATGGTGCAGGTGCCGGGCCGCATCGACGATTGGACCAACGAACTGACGCAATCGGGCACGATCCGCTTCACCATCCCGTCTACCGTCGGCCCCATTCCGCTGTCTATGTTCGCTAATCTGCGCGATGCGGTGACGCCGGCGCCGGTGGATGCCTGCAGCGGCTTCGTGCAGAACCTACGCGACTCGCTGACCGGCAGCGGCACCACCATCGATACGGCCACCTTGCAGACCTTGCTCACCAATGCGCTGACGGCGGCGCAGTCCGCCACGGCGACGGCTGCACCGGCAGTGGGCTACCCGCTCGATCCGTCGCTCTACGACCCCACCAAACTGCTGTGCTGGCTGCGCATCGGCCCGCTCAACACCACCGCCGCCTCGCCCCGCCTGCGTTACATCGGCTTCAACGTGGTGCCGGTGACCAACGCCGTCACGGTCAACAACGAGCTGCTCGGCTACTCCGACGGGCGCCCCGGCCAGACCTTCCAACTGGCGCACGGAAACATCCTCGCGGGGACGCTCCAGGTGGGCATTCTGGAAAGCGCCGCGCCCAACGCGTTGCTCACCGCCTGGACCCGGATTGCGAGCCTCGATACCACCGGTCCCAACGACAGCGTCTTCGAACTGGATGCGGAAGCCGGCGTGCTCACCTTCGGCGACGGCAATAATGGCCGGATACCGCCGCTGGTGGTGACGGCGGGCGCGGTGATTGCGCTGGCCTACCGGTGGGGCGGCGGCCTTTCGGGCGACCAGGATGCCGGCGCCATCACCACCAGCGCGGCCCAGTTCAACGGGCTGGCCGCGGTGGTCAACTTCGTGGCGGCCAGCGGCGGACGCGATACCGAGACGCTCGACGCGGCCAAGCTTCGCGCGCGCAAGGAGCTTTCCACGCGCAGCCGCGCGGTTACGGCGAGCGATTTCGAATGGATCGCCTTGCAGACGCCCACGGTGCTGGTGCGCCGGGCGATCGTCGTGCCGCGGCGGCGGCCATTATCCCTGACGGTTACGCCGCTCCAGCAGCAGTTGTGCGCGCCCTCCACGGTGACTCCTCCGGCGGCCACCGCTCCCGGTCCCACTGGCCCCTGCGCGCCGCCCGGAGGTTTGTCCGGTTGCAGCACCCCGGTCAGCTATACGGCCAATACGGTTTCCACCGCCGCGATTTCGCCCATCCTCTATAGCGCTTCACCGGCGGCCTCCGATTGCGGACCCCCGCTGCCCGCGCCGCCCGCCGGCCTGGATGACAACTTCGAAGCACCCGGCGTGGTAACCGTGGTGGTGGTGCCGGATGGGCCGGAACCGCCTCCGGCAGTGCGCCCGTCGCTGGTCGAGTTGGTGCCCACGCCATCGTTCCTGCGCGCCGTATGCGCGCAGCTCGATCTGTACCGGCTGGTGACTACCGAGGTCCACGTCGTGCCGCCGCAATACATGCGCCTGTGCCGCGTCTACTGCCGCGTGAAAGCCCAGGTTGGCTACACGCGGCTCCAGGTGCGCGACCTGGTGGCCAATACGCTGGCAACCTACCTGGACGTGCTGCTGGGCGGCGACGATGGGCAGGGCTCGCCATTTGGGGGCCAGGTGCACATCGCGCAGTTGATGGCGCAGGTGTTTCGCACCACCGGCGTCGAGCGCGTGGACGATCTGCGCGCCCACTTCGTGCGTACCAAGAGCAACGCGCCGTTTCGCGAAGGCAACCTGGTATTGTGCCCCACCGCAACCGGCGATTATGAACACGTCGATCTTTCGCCCGAGGAGACCACCAGTCTGGACTTGACCAGCTTCACGCTGGACACGGTGTAAACATGCCCGCGCACGACGCCAATAACGCGACCTGGTACGCCCTCCGGTACCCCATCGACTTCGCCCCGCTGGCGGGCGCGCCGCTGGATCCATCGGCCCCCTTCGGGCAGCCTTCCTCGCCCTACCTCGCGCCGGCTCTGCTGTTCGATGCCCTGCGCGGCGTGCTGGAACTGCAGCCCGAGGCGTCTCCCGTGGCTGCCGGTCCGCCGCCCGGAATCGCGCTGGATCCCGATGGCGATATCTACCGGGTCAACGATAACGGCGTGCTGGTGGTGGTTCGCTGCGATGGCAGCAGCGTGCCGCTGCCTTGCGAGCCGAATGTGCTGGCGCAGCCGGCGGGCCTGGCGCTGGATCGCCGCGGCTATCTCTACGTGGCCGATCCGGCGGCGCGCCGCGTGGTGGCGCTCAATTCCGATGACGGTTCCGTGCCGGCGATCCTCACCGGGGGCGGGCCGGTGGGCGAACTGCGGGAGCCGGTCGATGTCGCCACGTCGCCCTCCGGTTACGTCTACGTGGCCGATCGCCAGGGTGGCCGCATCGCCGTATTCTCCAGCGCCGGGAGGCCGCTCGCGTCCTTCGCCACCGCCGCCGCTCCGGGCAGGAAGCCGCGGCCGGTCGCCGTCATGCTGAGTGCTGAAGGCAACCTGCTGGTGGCGGACGCCTGGCTGCCGCGCCTGCTCACCTACGCGCCCGATGGCACGCGTCTCGCCGATGTGGACCTGGCGGCGCTGGTATCGCCGCTCGCGGGAGGAAACCTGGCCATGAGCGCCCTCAATCTCGCTTACGGCAACCAGATGCCGCGCTTCTTGACCGGCAGTTGCGGGCCGTGCGGAACTCCCGCGGATGATGGCGGCGCGCGGCTGGCGGAGGTGCATCGCGCGCTTCGCCTGCTGGCCCTGGTGCTGGGCCGGCGCTTCGCTTCGTCGGGCATCTTCATCAGCCGCGCTCTCGATGGCGGACGCCCCGGTGTGCCGTGGCACCGCATCGAGGTGGAACTGAACGGCGACCCGCCGGCGGACACCCAGGTGCTGGTCGAAACCTTCACTTCGGATACGCCGGTTCCGGGCGCCCCGGTGTGGGATGCTCCGCGCGATTCGAACGGAGCGGCGATCCCGTTCACCAACGATGTTCCCGAGCAGCTTGTGCAATCGCCGCGCGGCCGGTATCTCTGGGTGCGCGTCTCGCTCTTCACCGGGGATGGCACAGCCACGCCCTCGGTGAGCGCCATCCGCGCCTATTATCCGCGCGTCAGCTACCTCGACCTGCTGCCCATCGCCTACCGCCGCGATCCCGAAGCCGCGAGTTTCCTCGACCGCTTCCTGGCCCTCTTCGAGCACGTCTTTACCGGAATCGAGGACCGCTACGTGGAGTTCTCGCGCCAGCTCAATCCGAATGCGGCGCCCCTCGACATCATCAACTGGCTGGCCGCGCTGGTCGATCTGAGCTTCGATCCCTCCTGGCCGCTGGCCCGCCGCCGCGCGCTGGTGGATGAGGCCATCTCGCTATATATGAAGCGCGGAACCGTCGCCGGAATCGAGCGCTACGTCGAAATCTATACCGGAATTCGCCCCGCGATCGTCGAGGCCTGGCTCGAGCGGCCGGAGCGTCCCGCCTTTCTCGGCCGGCCCGGTACGGTGCTCGGCTGCGGCTCGCCGCTCCTGGGGTGCGGCGCTTCCGCGCAGATCTTGCCCGACGATCGGCTGTGGGCGCTTTACGCGCACCGTTTCACCATCTTCGTCTACATCGATAACGCCTGCGATACGGCGGTCACGCTGGCCGCGATCGATCGCATCGTCGAGGTCAACAAGCCCGCGCATACCGTGCACCGCATCGAACCGGTCTACGCGACGGCGCGGGTGGGCATTCAGAGCCGCGTCGGGCTGGATCTGGTGGTGGGAGCGGAAACCGCGCCGGCCACCCGCCTGGGCGGCAGCGATGGTTTGGGAGCGGCCGGCGTGCTCGGGATCGACTCGGTGCTCGGAACGCGGCGCCCCGAGTATGTGCGCCGCCTCGAACGGCAGCTTTAGGACGGGAAGCCGGAGGAACTCATGGCATCAATGACTCGAACTGACAACCGAATGAATAGCAAATATAAAGCGGACCCTTGCGCGGGTGACGGCGAATGCCTCGTTCCGCCGGCCGAATTTGTCCGGCTGCGCTACTTCTATGGCCAGCGCCTCGGCGTCATCGATCTGTCCGACGAACAGTCTTACCTCGCCGGCAAACAGCGTTTCCACAATCTGCGCGCGCATGGTGTCGGCGTGCTTTGCGGGCTTCGCGCCGAGCGCTACGTGTTTCCGCAGGGCGGAGCGGCCACCACGCCTACCACGCTGCTGCGCGTGCGGCGGGGTGCGGCCCTGGATTGGTGCGGCCGGGAAATCGTGGTGGGCTGGGACCAGTGCATCGATGTGGGCGCCTGGCTCGCGCAGTATCCCAAGGCCCAGCCGCCGTCCGGCGCCGCCGGCCTGGCGCTCTGGGTGGCGTTGTGTTATCGCGAGTGCCCCAGCGATCCCTCGCCGGCTCCGCGCGATCCGTGCGGCTGCGATGCGGGCGGCTGCGAGTATGCGCGCGTCCGCGAAGGCTTCGAACTGAAACTGGTCACGGAAGCGGAAGCCGCCGCTATCGCCGCCGTGGGCGCAGCCGCCGATGCCCGCGTGCCGGACCCCGAAGGGACGCTCAGCGGAACACTCGAAAGCGCGTACGAGAGAGATGTGACTTTGCTGGCGGGCGCCGATTGCCCCCAATATCCCGCCGGCACCTGCCTCTTGCTGGCGAAATTTGAAGCCGAGCTGAATGCCGGCGGCCAGGTTACCGATATCACCGTGCCCGACAACACCATCCCCACGCGGCGCTCGCTGCTGCGTACGGCGGCCCTGCAGCAGGGGCTGATCGAAGCCCTGGCGGCGGCGGGAAACGCCGGGCTCACCGGCGCCGGCCCGCAACTCTCCACCGTGACCTTCGCCGGCGGAGGCCCCGATTCCGGCACCCTGGCGATCGACATTCAGGCCAACGGCGCGGACCTGTCGCGCGACCCGTTCGCCGCGCCCGCGCTGCTTACCGTGACCGTCAGCATGTTCGCCGGCGGCGACTGGCAGGCCGTGCCCGCTTTTACAACCACCTACGCCGCGCCGGCGGCGCCGCAGCCCGCCCGTATCGAGTTGCAATGGGCCGCGGGCAGCCGCCTTCCGGCCAGCCACTATCGCGTCTATCTCCAGAGCAACCCGGCAACGCCGCCGGTCGATACCAAAATGCGGCCGCTCACGCCGCCCTCCTGGGCGCGGCACTATCGTCTCGAAACCGACATCTCCGGCAAGCTGGCCCTCGCCGGTTCCCTCTTTTAGGCCAAGGAGAACGCCATGCCCGTCATCGATCTCACCCGATACATCGTCGCCTCCGCCGGCACCTGGACCAATCCCAGCCAGGATCAGAACCTGTTCGATTTCACGCTCGCCGATACCTGGTCGCCCGAGCGCCTGATGCTGCGCTGGGCCGGCGATTTCGTCGCGCTCACCGGCCCGCTGCGGGTGCGCATCACGGTGCAGGCGGAAAACCTCACCCTCCCCCTGGCCTTTGTCAGCAACCTGGTGCCGGCGGCCACCGCAATGTATCAGCCCGCCGGCGCCTCGCCGGGCAGTTCCGCGTCCTTCGTGAACGCGACCATCAACACGGGCTCCGCGCTCTATGAAAGCGCGCTGTCGCGTATCGGCAAGGGCGCGCTGAGCCTGCAGGCCAGCACGATCTACACGTACGTCCTCGATATCCCGGCCGGACAGGCATGGCCCTTCAGCCTGTCCGAGCAGTTGGATGCTCTGCGGCTTCAGGGCGCGCGCCTCTCCCGTTTCGAGCAGCTTGGAAATAACCTCGGCTACCGGGTGATCGTCGAGCCGGCCTTCGCCGTTTCGAATTGCGTCCCGGGCAACACCACCTCCGATCTGCCGTGCGATTTCGCCGTCGCCAATCAGCCCAACACGGCCGCCTTCTTCCCCTCTGCCTGCGAGCCGTGCGAAAGTTCGGTGATCGGCCTTCCGTTCTCGTCGTCGCCGGGAACCGTAGGACTCATCACCGCGCCCGCCGCGGGCGGTTGCGTGCGCACCCGGTTCTTCAACGGCATGTTCATCACCCGCGAGGATCTCGAAACCGAGCAGCGCTATCTCCGCCTCAAGTCGAAGCTCCACAATCGCGCGTCCGGCGCGGGCGTTGTGTGGGGGTTGAATGTGGCCAAACAGGGCAGCTATGTGTGCGTGATGCCGGGATACGCCGTCGATTGCTGCGGCAACGATCTCGCGCTGACCTCGGTGTACCAGGTCGACATCGCGTCGCTGCTGGCCGACCCGGCCGCCGCCTCCCTGCTGCGCGGCCGCAATGCTCAGCGGCTCAACCTGCTGCTCGAGTTCGTGGAGTGTCCCGCGGACCCGCGCCCCGTCCATGGCGACCCTTGTTCGCCCGATGCCAGCCGCTGCGAAATGTCGCGCATCCGCGAATCGGTGCGGCTGCGCCTCGTGCCGCCCTGCGATTACAACGCCGCCAGGGAGAGCGCGCCGATTCAAAGCTTCCTCGACGAGGTGCGCCAGTTGCGGGCCCAATACCCGCTGGGCAATGGCTTCACGGCAACCGGCGCCAATGCGGCGCCCTTTCAGTTGCGCGTTACTTTGAACGGCGATTCGGCCACCCAGGTGACCGTACGGCCTTCGCCATCCACCACTTCCATTCCTCTGCCGCAAGTGCCGGGTGCAGTCACGTCGATCCTGGTCGAAGTGCTGCCCGACCAATTGTGGAGCTTCGTCGCAGGCGCCCTTTCGGGGCAGGCGAATCCGCTGGAAGCGGGCATGACCGTCCAGGACATCACAATCAATCCGGCCGGCCCCGTCGATCTGTCGCTCTCCAACGGCTTCCAGGGGAACCTGCAAGTCATGTTCTCGTCCACGTCGGAAGGCCCGCTTCCACCGGCCTCGCTGGTCTTCAAAATCGCCGCCTGGCAGATGCAGACGGTTCTGGCGAATGAGGACGATCCCGCGGCGATGGGCGACCTTACCTTCACCGTGCCGGTCCGCAGCGGGAAGTTATCCAACAACACGCTGAACCAAACCAACATCAACTACAAGCCGATCGGACTGGCCGCGGATCCCTGCGCCGGCGAGCCGTGCGGGCCCACGTTCTCTTTTACGCCCGGCGGCGGGAACACTTACCCCTCGCCCTGCGGCGGCTATGCCGGCGCGGCCCAATCCGCATTTACCGTCAACTCCGATCCCACGCCCGTCCTGCCCTGGCTGCACGCCGATCCCACCAACGAAGCCCGCGCGGGCGATCCCAAGGCGCTGGCGCTCGGCGCGCTGGGCGCATGGCTCGCGGAGATGCTCGTACGCGAGCAATTTGGGACGGCGAGCGCTGTCACCAGCACGCGTCGCGAAGTGGCGCAGGTGATCTACCGCCTCGCCTGGCTGCTGTTGTTCGGCGTGCCGCAGAAGGCTGACCCGGCTGTGCTCGCCTGCTCCATCCAGCGCCTGCTCGAAGGGTGGTGTGACGAACTGCTCTGGACCGGCCCGCGCTGCTGCTGCGACCCTCACGGCGCCGTCATCGGGTGCGCCACCGTCGAGGGCGGCGACATTCGCAAGATCGATCCATTCGGCGGCCGCCGCTACGTGATGCACTACCCGCTGCTGTCGCATTGGGGCGCGCAATTCGGCATCGCCCCCCTGGATATCACCCTGCAGCGCTTCTTCTCGAAGCTCTGCTGCGTGTCGTCGCTGAGCGCCGCCTACGTCAACCAGCCTTTAGTGTTTCCGTTCGTGACCCAAATTGGCGGGGGCTATCTCGCGGTGGGCGATCCCGGCGATATCGCCACCAAGTTGAGCGACAAGGTGGTCGTGAACCAGCGGCGGGTCTCGACGCCGGAGATGATCGGCGCCGCGCTGGCGATGAGCGGCACCACCGCATCGACCGGTACGGGCCTGCAATACAACCAGCTCATTCTGGCCGACCTGGTAGCGGACCAGACGGTAATTCTGCTCGTGCCGGTCACCGGTCAGACTGGCAGTGCTGCGTCGAGCGGCCAACCGGCCGGAAATCAGGGCGGAGGACAAACTCCCGGCACCCCGGGTCAGGCTCCGGGGCAAGCCACGGACGCGGCGGGCCATGGCACAGCCCCGGCCGGCCCGAGCCACCCGGTTACCTGATCCGCCATGATCGAGGAGCGCATCGGCGAAGTTCGAGTCCGCGTCCGTACCAATATCCCCGACGCGGCGGAGGTGCGTCCCGCCGCCGAGCGCATGGTGCGCGCGGTGATCGAGCGGTGCGCGGCGCTGCTCGAGGCCAGGGCGCCCGGCCGCGTGGTTCTGATCCGCCGGCTTCCTCTGCACTGGCGCGTCGACGAGTCCGCTTTCGATGATGCGGAGCACGTCGAGGATCTCGCGCTGGCCGCCGCCGATGCGATCGAACGCATTTCGCGCCCTCCCGTGCTCGATCCGCCCGCTGCCGCCGAAGGCGCGGTGATTTTTGACGATGAACCGCACCTTCGCGCCTCGCATCTGTTGGCCCTGGCTCGCGGAGGCCCGGCCTGGTTTCACACGGCTTTGGACGTTCCTTCCAACTCGGATCCGCTGGTCGCGCTGGCCGCGCCGGCGCGGCGTGAGACGGCCCACGCCACCTTGCTACGGCTGGCCAGGGAGGGAGTGCTCGCCGAAGTACTGGCCGCTCGGCCTGCCGTGGCGGTCGCCGTATTTGCCGCCGCTTTGGGTTGCGATGTCAGCGGCCTCTCGGGCGGCGAGGCGGAAGCGCAGGCTTCCACTGGAGGCGCTCCCCCGGGCTCCGGACCCGCATCCACCGCCACCGGCTTCCGGGCTGCACGCCAACAGTCCGGCTCCCTGGCGGCGCAACTCGCCGCGATTGCCTCCGCGTGGCCGCCACTCGCACCCGCGGCGCGTCTGCTGGCGTTGCGCGTTCACGCCGCGGTGCTGGCCGGTACCAGCCTCGAATCGCCCGCGGCGTCCTCGCTGGCCGCCGCCGTGTTCCAAGGCGACGCGCGAGCTTTCGACCGGGAGCCGCCGCCCATTAGCGAGTCTGAGCAGAGTGTGCCGGTGGAGGGGGCGCCGGAAAACGGGCCCGCAAAAGAGATCGCGAAGGAAGAGGCCGCTACCACGGATCGGCCGCCTGAACCGGCCGAAGTCCGCAACCAAGCCGGGCCGGCCTCCTCCGAATTCGTGTCCACCGGTTGCGGCGGCCTGTTCTATTTGTTCGACCGTATTCAGGAACTTGACCTGGCGGAGTCGCTCTGGAAAGCCTGCCTGCCTGAAGATATGGTGCTTGCCGCCGCCGCATCCGCGCTGCTGGGCCCGCGATTCTCCGGCGATCCCGCTCCCGCCCTGTTCGGCGGCGTCCAGACGAAAATCGTTTGCCCGCCGGTGACTTCCGGTCAGCAGACCGAGATCGCCGCCGCTAGCTGCGCCTCCCTGGCCGCTGCCCTGCCGCGCCGCGGTTTGGCCGGGATTCCGCCCGCCGTGGTGACGCTGGCCGATCATCCGGCGGGCCGGCTGCTGGTTGCCGCGGCGGAGAATTCGCCGTTCGCATTCTTCGCCTGGCCGGCCGATACACCCAAGACTCTGGCCGCGGGACTGCGCGCCCTGCTGGACGCCTGGCCGCATCACGGAGTCCTGGCGGCGTCTCCAGCGCTCGCCGGCATCGACAAGAGCGGGCGCCTGCGGCCTGCCACCGATATCGCGCGGTCGCCCTGGCTGCTTCCGGAGGCTCCCTCCGCGGCCGCCGCGGCCCTGCTCGCCATCGTGGTGGGAGCGCCATGTACGCTCTTCGCCGCCCGCGCCGCCGGGACATTCGATGCCGCCGCCGCGTTCGTCGCGCGTTTCCTGGCGCGGCAGGCACGCATCCGCATGGGCGCCGGAGAGATGACGGTCATCCTGCGCGATGACGACATCGATCTGGCGGTACGGCGTGCCGGACTGGATCGCGACCCCGGATGGCTTCCCTGGCTGCGCCGCACCGTCCGGTTCGTATACCAGGAGCAGAAGCCGCCCGAAGGGGAGACCGCATGAGCTCACCACGCGAGTTATGCTCCGCTAAACGGAGAGAAGCCTCTGAGCGCGACGCTCCCACCCGCAAACCAGCCGGGACCGCCGGCCCCGCTCTCGAATCGCGCGGTTTGTCGTTCGACGGAATGGGCAATCGGGCGCTCCTCTCGCTGCTGCGCTCCGGCCGCCTGCAACGCAAGGCGCGGGTGAGCCAGCCCGGCGATCCCCTGGAACACGATGCCGACCGCGCCGCCGATGCCGTCGTCTCCGGGACCCAACCCGCCCCTGTGGCGCGCGCGCATTCCGCGCCGCCCGAAATTCAGCGCGCGGCCACCGGGGAGCAGCAACTCGCTGCCCTGCTCGGCCTCGGCCCCATCGAAGGAGCGAGCGCTGGGACACCGGCGCAAAAAGAGAAGCCCGAATCCCGCGGCGCCGAAATCGTCGGCCAACTGCACGGCGGCAACCGCCTCGACGACAAAACGCGCGCGTTGATGGAATCGCGCTTCGGCGAGAGCTTCCACAATGTCCGCATCCACACCAGTCATCGCGCCGCCGAGACTGCCGATAGCCTGCATTCGCGCGCCTTCACTGTCGGTGAGGACATCGTCTTCGGCGACGGTGAATTCGCACCCGAAACCATCGGGGGGCAGAGACTGCTGGCCCACGAACTAGCCCACGTGGTGCAGCAGCGCCAGGCCACCGGACCCGTTGCCGGCGAACACGATGCCGAGCACGACGCCAGCGAAGCCGCTCACGAGGTGACCAGCGGCGGCACTCCCAACGTCCGCGAACGCTCGGCGCCGGGTGCCGTGCAGAAGCAGGAAGCAGAATTCAAACCAAAGCCGGTGGTGGCGTGGACGGGGCGCATCGGCGGCGAGTTTGGGGTTTTCGCCAATGAGCCAGGGCGGCACGACCAGGAGACCGTAGGGTTTCTTTCCGGCCCGGAAGCCATTCTGGATGTCGCGGCCTACGAGCATGGCGGCGACACCGGGCACGATATTCTGACCGTATCGATAGGCGCTCGGGGATCGGTTACGAACAAAAAGGAATCCCCCACGACTCGTTGGCCGACTATTGAACTCCACACTTACGAGGCCGTGCCGGAGCAACCCGTTGAGCCCGAGCAACCGGTGCAACCCGAGCAGCCACACCCGCCGCCACCACCGCCCAAGACGGTTCCAAAACCGCCGCCTAAAGTCGTTCCGCCCGGGCCCTCGCCGAAGCAACCAGCGCCGCCGGCGCCGCCGGCTCCAATGTTCCATCTCGAGTTTGAGCCAGTGCCGCCGCCGGCTCGCGAACTGCCCTTCAAGATTGAGAGCCCGGCATCCGCCAAGCTCAGGGAAGCGCTGTCCAGCGACCCAGCCAAAGCCCCCGAGGCTGCCTCCAAGTTGACCGATCAGGAGCTTGGCGAACTGGGCACGAACGACCGGCTGAGCCTGCTCCAGGCTATCGCCGGTTACGGCGCCGCCGGCGATGCCAACACCTTGTTCCGCGTGTTATCCACCACGCCGGGCGAGGATGCCGGCGCTCTGGCGGATTCGCTCAACGCAGATAATGGAAAGCTCGCGGGAGAGTTGCGCGCCAAGCTGGCGTTCCAATCGGCCCTGCAATTCGATTTCTCCTTGATGGACCTGCAGTCGCGCCGCGGCGGCGCATCCCTGTTTGGAGGGTCCCCGCCGCAATTCCAGATTCCGCCGGTTGGACCCGATCCCAACCAGGTTATCTGGCTTGGCGATCCGTTGCTCCGTCCAAGCTGGACCAAAGGCTTGAAATTCTCGAAAGACGACAGCGGGAATACCAGCATCTGGACGCCCGAATTGGGCCTCACCTCCTGGGATTCCTCCGGCAAACGGCTGACCCCGCTGCCGCCGCCCGACGCCGACAAGATCCAACGCTACTTCGAGACCCAGGCTTATCTCGCCAGTACCGGCGGCAAGCGCTACGTCGCAGGCAAGGCGCTCGACGAGGCCGAATGGAAACAGTACATCGACGACCGAAAGAAGATAATCTCGGACCAGGCGAACCGCAAGCTGGAGAACCTCGATCGATTCACCCGGATCTTTCACGAAACCCAGACCGGCGGAGCATACGCGGCCTCTATTCCCTCCCATATCCTCGGGGGGCGGTGGTTCGACGAACCCGGGAAGATGGTCGGCCGCACGCGCCAGGATCTCCAGATCGCGCTGCACCAGATGGACCTGGCCCAGACTCCGCAACAGCTCCAGGAGGCCGAGGAGCACGCCCTGTTCGCGCCCCAATACGGTGAATCCCAGTTCTACCAATACAGGGAAGACGTCTACGCCGGCGGCGAGCGGACGATCACGGGAATTAAAGTGGGGGCGGTCGCGCTTACGGCGGCGGTCTCCGCTCCGGTCATATTCACCACCCTGGGCGGCGCGACAGTGGTGAGCCTGGGCGGCAAGTTAGTCGTCGTCGGGGCCACCGGGCTCGGCACCGGACTGCTCACCGGAACGATGGGTGGCGCGCTGGAGTCGGCGCACCACGGGCTGACGTGGGAGAACTATGGCAAGGGCGTGGCGGACTACTTCCCGGTTGGTCTCAGCTACGGCACAGGCTTTGCGATAGGCGGCGTCCTTGGCCCATCCACCAGCCTTTTGCGGGGGGCCGCCATCGACGCCTCGGTATCCGGAGTCACCGGAGTAGCGGACACAAGGCTCCACGGCGGCAGTTGGGATGAGTCGTGGGCGGCCGGTGGGCAGGGCTTGCTGCTGGGCGGAGCTACCGGGCTGGTAGGCCGGGGGTTGAGCTTGAAATCCTTACCTCTCCGTATCGGATTCGATGTCACGACCGGAGCCGGTATTGCCTATGTCAGCGGCGCCAGCCCCGATGAGGTTTACCGGCAAGGACTCCTCTCTACCTCGCTGGGGCTGGCTGGCGGATTGGGCGAGAAAGCATTCGGCAACCGGCCCGCCGCGGGGACGCCAAATCCCGCCTGGGAGCAGGCCATGCAACGCGGGTTGGCCAAGGTGAAGCTTCCGCTCTTCCTCCCCATCGGCGCTCCCGGGGGCGGAGTCCTCTGGGTTAAGCCTTTCGCTCTGCCGGCCGCCCCGGCTTCCACGGCTGCATCGCCCGGCGTCCCCGCCCCGCCTCCCGGCATGACTGCCAAAGAGCTTCGTGAAGCCAACGTCATGAAGCGCATCGTCCCGGGTTCCCGGCCGGTGGAAGAAAAATTTCCCGCCTATGACGGCTTCGCGGGAGGCACCGAGGCCCTTAGCTACCACATTGACGATGTTAAGCAGGGCGAGCCAATCATCGTTATCAGCAGGAAGATTACGGGAGCCAACATGATCAGCGTCAAAGAGTTGGATGTTCCCGACGTTCAGCACGTACTCCAAAATGTCGATCTGGCGATGAAGAAGGCCTATGAGGCCACCGGTGACCCCGTTCGCGGCAAGCGTGGGCTCACCCCTGTGGCTGGCACAAACGACGTCTACTATCAGACGACCGTGGAAGACCCGAGTAAGATCAGCATTATCGTTCAGGTTCCGGGTACCGTCACTCCGGCCATGGTGAAAGCTGCGAACGACGCGATCGCAAATGACCTGCGGCGCCTCGAGATGCCTCCCATTGAGGTGCACGTTGTGCCTGTACAGTAGCGGCGGACAGGGTCAGTAGATCACTGCGGCGGTGTCTGCCGTGCCCCCGCGGCCGCCAGCCGCCCCACCACCACCGCGAAGGCCACCTGCGGCAGAATCTCATCGCCCACCGCAAACGTGCAGTCCGCCCGCTGCATCCGGATCTCCGAGACCTTGTCGCCGGACATCTGAAAGTTCATCGTGAGCTGCGGCGATACCGCCCCTTCGGCGCCCATCAGGCCCTGCCACTGCGCCGTCAGCACCCACTCCGCTCCGCTGGCCTCCAAAGCGGCCGGCACCAGTTCCAGTTCGTTCACCCGTGCCGCGCCGCGCAGGAACGTCACCCAGGAGTTCCATTGTGCGGCACCGGTCAACTGAAACTGATCGATCTCCACCTTCACATCCGCCGTCACCAGCCCCGCGGACGCTTCCGTGCCCAGCCGCCCCGAGAGAATATCCACCAGGCCCAGAATCGCCATCGGTCCGCGCAGCCCGTCCGGCCGCGTAACCACCGGCACCGCGATCGGCGCGTCGGTCCATGGATCCGGCTGGCCCGTGGCGGCGAACAGCCGGGTCGCCTGCGACTGCGGCAGCGCCGTGGCGATCCGTACCGGGCTGGCCAATCTGCGGTCGCGCTCGAACAGGCGCAACGCCGCGTCCCCGAACGCCAACTCGTCGGGCGGGTTCCGCAGCGCCACATAATCGCCCAGCCGCAAGACATTCCCGCTGACCATGGCTTGCGTCCGCTGCTGCAACTGCTGTAGCGTGACCGGCCAGGGATCGTCCCGCACCAGCCACTCGAGGCCGGCGTGAATCGCCGCCACCTCGTCGATGTACAACTGGTACACCTGTGCCGCGCGGACCGGAGCTTTCAGCACATCGGCCGCCAGTCGCGCGGCTACCAATCCCGTGGCCACCCCCGCGGCCGATGGAAACCACACCTGGCAGCAGCTCATACCCGCCAGCAGCCAATTCTGTCCGTAGCACCGTTCGTGGTTGTAATGTTCGTAGCGCAGATCCACCGGCGTGCCGCGCGTCGGAAAGTCGCGGCGCACATCCATGCCGCGCCGCGCAAACGCCTTCTCCACCCAATCGAGCAACCCCCCGGCGGCGGCCCCGGTATTCCGCGGATCGACGCTGATCCCAACCGAAACATAGCTGCCCAGGGGAATCGTCCAGGCCAGACCATCGACCGGGTCCTTGGTCAAATCCAGGCGCAGCAGCGAGGTTGCATGGATCCAGTTGGGCTGCTGAGCCGGCGCGGCGGCGCGGTCGCCCAAGGCGCTATAGTGCGCGAATGCCACCCGGCGGGGCTTGCCGATGAGTTTGCACCGCACTCCGACCTGCCGCGCCACGAAGCGCGCGTGATTGGTAGCATCGAACACATACGACGACAGGACGGACTTGCCGCTCGCCAGCAGCACGCCGCGAATCCAATCGCTTGGGGGATCGTAATCGAGTGACACTGCCCGGTCTTCGAGGAACATGCAATGCGGATCGGCAATGGCTGCCGGGAAGGCTGCGGTATCGAAACCCACGCGATCCACGTGCAGCAGTTGCACCGTAGCCGGATAGCCGAGCAACCGGTAATAGGCATGCCCCTGGGCGTACTGGATGGAATCGAACGAAATGGCATTTCCGCCGAAGAACAGTGCCTGCTGCTTCTTCGGGAAGCAGAAATTCATCAGTGCCGGAAACTGTCGCGCGATTTCCAGGCTTCCTTCGGTGTTCAGCGATTCGCCCAGCCGCGGCGTTTGGGAAGGCGGATCGCCCACCAACACGTGCGTAATACCTGCCGCGGAGAGCGCGCCGCTGATTGCCACCCCGGTGAGGCCGGCGCCCAGAATCACCGGATACGCGGTGTTCGCTTGGAATGACGGCTGGTTGACTGCCACAGGTCCCTCCTGCTGCAGCGAACATAACCCCTGCGCTCCGCCCCGGTCAATACGGGAATCTCCTTCGACCGGCGTCCTGTCCATTACACTTCAGTCGTCTTCGGCGATCGGGCACAAACCCCGCGGCCTTCCGGAAGGCCCGCTCAGTTTCCGCCCGAAGGGACCGCGATCGGCGCCCCTACCGCGACTGGCCGGCCGAAATCCGGCGTGCCGTCCGGCTTCCAGGTGAACGGCTGCGCGCGCGGCGCACGGCGGCGGCCGCACCCCTGTCCGGGCTCCGAATTCGCATGGTACAGGATCCAGTCCTCCTTGCCGTCCGGCGATTGGAAGAAACTGTTGTGGCCGGTACCGTAGGCGTGCGCCTCCGGAGAGAGCCAAAACACCGGCGCCGCGCTTTTCTTCCAGGATGCCGGATTCATCAGGTCACTCGACACGGACGCGGTGAGCATGGCCAGCGAATAGTAGTCGGTCCAGCACCCGCCGGCCGAGTAGACCACGAAAATTTGACTGCCGTGCTTCAGGATCTCGGGTCCTTCATTGACATCGACATGAATGGGGTTGCCCGGGTCTGCGCCGGGATTCGCCTCGGACGCCTGTCGCGGCGCCAAATCCCCGATTTTCTCCCACGGGTACTCTGGCGTGGAGATTCGGACGCGGCTGCCTTTTACCGTTTGTGGGTCCGAGAGTTCCGCTATATAAAGGTTCTGCGCGCCGTTAACTTCACCCTCCCAACCGGACCAGACCATATAGAGACGCGCGTCGTGCTCAAACACGGTGGCGTCGATCGCCCAGCGGTCGGAGGGGTCGGCCACCTTGCCCTTCATCTGCCACTCACCATCCAGCGGATCGGCAGCCGCATTTTCCAATACCCAGATCCGATGGGACTCGTTTCGCCCGCTATCCGCGGCGAAATAGATATACCACTTGCCGCGTACCAAATGCAGTTCGGGCGCCCAGATGTCGTGCGAGTAGGGGCCGCTCGCGGGAGGCCGCCACACCGTCTTCTTTTCGGCGGTTGCGAGCGCGCCTATGCTCTTCGTTTTCCAGATTACGAGGCTCGATCCAGTCGTGTTCATGTAATAGTAGAACCCGTTGTGGGTGGTGATCCAGGGATCGGCCCCTGAGGTGAGCAGCGGGTTAACCAGCGTACCCTGAGCCGCCGCACAACCCGCCAGCAGCCACAGCACGTACCACGAGCGATTCATCCCGACACCATAGCATACCCATTCGGATCCCTACTGCTTGATCACGGTGCCGTCCAGCCGGCGAATTTCTCCCCAGCCGCCGTTCAGTCCGTTGCGGCCCGGAGTGAAGGGCGATTTCGCGGCTTCCTTCTCGTCGATTTCGATTCCCCAGCCGGGCTTTTCGCTCACCCAGAGGTATCCGTCTTTCATCTCCGGACAGCCGTGGAAAATGTCCTGTGTCCGCTGATTGAAGGGCGAGTATTCCTGAATGCCGAAGTTATAGCTCACCACGTCGAGCGTCACGTTGGCCATGTGTCCGATGGGCGATACGTCGCCCGGCCCGTGCCACGCCGTCTTCACGCCGTAGATTTCCCCCAGAATCGCGATCTTGCGCGCTGGCGTGAACCCGCCGGCCTGCGAAACATGAACGCGGATGTAGTCGATCAGCCGCTCGCTGATCAGCGGAGTCCATTCATGCGGGCTGTTGAACAGTTCGCCCATGGCAATAGGAGTGGCGCACTGTTCGCGGATCTGCCGGAAGTAGGCGATGTCCTCGGGAGACAGCGGGTCTTCCATGAAGAACATCTTGAACTTCTCCACGTCCTTGCAGAATTGCACGGCCTGGCGCGGCGAGACGCGCTCGTGGACGTCGTGCAGCAGTTCGATCTCGTCGCCCAATTGAGTCCGCGCCACCTCGAACAGCTTCAGCGCGCGGCGCAGATACACCGCCGGCTCGAACACCGGCTTATCGTGCAGGGCCTTCACCGTCGCTTCGCCGCGCGCGCTGCCGTAACCGGCCATCCCCGGTACGCCCACCTGGACCCGCACGTAACGGAATCCCTGTGCCATATACCGTTTGGCCGCCTCCATCACATTGGGATAATCGGCGCCGTCGGCATGGCCATAGCAGGCCGCGGCCTCGCGGCACTTCCCCCCGGCGAGTTGGTACACCGGCATACCGGCCACGCGGCCCTTGATGTCCCACAGAGCCTGATCGATCCCGCTGATGGCGTTGTTCAACACCGGGCCGTTCTTCCAATACGAGCTGTCGTAGCAGGTTTGCCAGATGTCCTCGATCCGGTCCGTCGTCTTGCCCATCAGAAGCGGCTTGAGATAGCGCTCTACGGCGGGCTTCACCAGGTCGGCACGCTGGGTGAAGGTGGCGCAGCCGTAGCCGTACAAGCCGTCCTGATCCGTGGTGATCTTGACCACCGTCAGGCGCACGCCCGCCGGCTGGCATTCAATCACGGAGATGTCTTTGATCTTCGGTACGGCCATTCCGCGCGCGGCGCGGGCGGCCTGCTCCTGGGCTTTCTGTTCGCGCGGGGTCGCCAGGCCGAGCAGTCCGGACACTGCGGCTCCTCTCAGGAAATTGCGTCGTGGCAGTTGCATAGGGTCAGCTCCAATGAATCTGTTCGCGCGATTCCACCTTGGCGTCGTCCAGTTCGATCCCATAGCCGGGCGTGTCCGGCAAGGCGAAATGCGCCCGCGTCAAAACCGGCGGGTTCTTCTCGAAGTGATAATACGACTTCATCTTCAGAATGAGATATTCGGCCAGCGGGCAGACGGCCGGCGACTGGCTGGCAATCACGTGCAGCGCGGCGTGCAGACTATGGCCGTGCGGAATTACCGGCACATCGAACAGCGAGGCCACCCCGCAAATCTTCACCAGTTCGCTGGTTCCCCCGCACCATTCCGGATCGCACTGCACCACACTCAGCGCGCCGTCCTTGAGGTAGTCGTACACCTCCCACCGGCCTTGAATGTGCTCTCCGGAAGCGACCGGAATCGAGGTGCCTTTGCGCAATTGCGCGAAGCTGTCGATCTTCTCCGCCTGCGTGGCCTCTTCGATCCAGCGCGGGCGGTATCGTTCCACCTGCTTGGCCCATTCCAGCGCGTAGCTGAGGTCCCAGCCGCTGTAGACATCGAACATCAACTCCACGTCTTCGCCCA
The DNA here is from genome assembly GCA_031292755.1 of Candidatus Sulfopaludibacter sp. GTDB lineage: Bacteria > Acidobacteriota > Terriglobia > Bryobacterales > Bryobacteraceae > Sulfopaludibacter. The sequence continues at coordinate 1,392 of JARLGM010000009.1, read as the reverse complement.
CGGCCTCGCGCAGCAGGCGGACCAGGTCGACATTTTTGCGGAGTCCCTCGGGTCCATCGCCCGGGCCGTAGGCCAGGAACCATTTTTGATAGCGGAAGCCCTCGCTCTTCACCTGGGCAGCGCGCGCCTGGGCCTTTTCCGGCTCCAGGGAATAGCCCAGGCAACTGGCGTACGCCTCCACAGTGGCGCGCGTAGGACCGCCCAGCAGGCGATAGACAGGCGTCTTGAAGTAGCGGCCGCGCAGGTCCCAAAGCGTGTTATCCACCGCGCTGATAGCCATCAGGTAGAAGCCGCGCCGCGCGTGGCGGTTAGAGCGGTAGAGTTGGTCCCACAGTTTCTCCTGCGCCAGAGCGTCTTTGCCCATAAGGAAAGGCCGCAATTGCTCGTCCACGACGATGGCGACCTCTTTATCGATGGGTCCGTAAAAGCCGTCGATACCGGCATCGGTGCGAATCTTCAGATACAACGCACTCACCGCCGCATTGGCGGGAGTGGGATTCGCGGCATCGTGATAGGGCGCGGGGCGCAGTTCATCGTAGACATGCAGCGGATTGGCCTGATACTGCTGGTCTACGCCGCGCACGGTTTGGCGATGGCCGCGGACCTGCCAGATTTCAACACCCGTGATTTTGACCGGCCTGGTTTCGGCAATGGCAGCCGCGACGGGCAGCGCCGCCAGAAAATGACGGCGGGAGAGCGTGGACATCGAACCTACTGTATCGCATGGAGTAGGTATCCGGGCACCCGTTGTGTCTGGCGGCGCGCCTGTCGGGGATAATCGCTACGCGTCAGGGAGGATCAATGCGACGACCGCACCTTCAGCCGGGGCATCGTTTCCGCGATGAGGGACGATCGCCAGACTCCGCCATAGCTGAAATACTACACCTTCTTCTCCACGCTCCTATTATGATTCCCTACCCCGCCACCCGCTTTACCACCTCGACCCGGCGTGGCCCTCGCAAGGCCACTATCGCGGCGCCCAGCAGGAACCCTGCGGCGAATGCGGCACACAATCTGCGCTGGCCCCCGAATGAGATATACCGGCACCCTTCGGGCGTGATTTCGAGGGCGCCGCACGGCCGCGCGGCAACACGCCCACCGCCGCCGCCACCAGCAGACGTCTCGCCGCGTCCTCCGCCACCGAAGGCATACCGGACGCGGGCGGCCGGCAGTACGGTGCGATCGCCCACGACCACAGGCTCGCCATATACGTTCTTAACGGATGCACCCGCCGAGACGCGCTCGGCCATGTTTTGCAGCATTTGCCCGATGTCCATGCTCTCAGTGGAGCACAACGGACTCTGCCGAAGAATCGACTACGCCTCCAGACGGCGACCCATCTTGCCGGCGTGCCTAAGCTAACGCCAAGTCGTGTTTCAACCCACGCCGCCC
>JARLGM010000099.1 GCA_031292755.1 Candidatus Sulfopaludibacter sp. | reverse complement strand
AAGATTGGCGAAAAGTGGTCCGCTATTTTGGTACCCTCGCCCGCCGCCTCTAACAGCGAGCTGTCTTCGCACCATGAAATGGCCTCACGGCCGCTATGTTTCATGATGGCTGAAGTCCGCTCACAAAACATTACGTCCCCGGAAAAGACCGGCTGCTCCAGGCGATCACTTGTCGGGAAACAACCCTGGCATCCAGCGCGAAGCCAGAATGGCAGGGAAGGCGAGGCGCAGCGGGGCGCGGGAGCTTTTGGATACGAGCACTTCCTTCTCCAGGAGCGCCGACACAATGCGGCGGCCTTGCCGTTCACTGGTGCCGGCAATAGCGTCAGCGTCGCCGCGCGGCAACTCGCCGCGATAGAGCAGCGCTTCGAGAAGGGTGCCGGACTTCGCGGGCAATTGGCCCAGCCGGATTTCCTCTTCCGCCCACATCAGGATGCGGGCGCGCAGGCGATCGGGCTGCACAAGGCTCTCCATGAAGTCCACCTGGTCGATGCAGACCTGGAGGAAAAACCGCGTGAATTCCACCAGCGCTTCCTCGCTCAAGGTTCCGCGGCCGTCGAGATCGTTGCGGCGAGTGAGATCGCAACGGGCGAGAAGCGCCTTGTAATCGGCGACGCGGCGGGCAAGGCCACGCGCCACCGACCACACGGCGCCGGTATCGAGCTGTTCCAGCATCACCGCGTGCGACATCAGCCGCGTGACCCGGCCATTGCCGTCGGCGAAGGGATGTATCCACAGAAGGCGGTGGTGCGCGGCGGCGGTGGAAATGATCGACTCTGTCTTGCCAAGATTGGCATACACCCGCTCGAAGCGCTCCAGGAAGCGGGGCAGGGCGCCCGGACTGATGGCGAGATGGGTTCCGACCTGTACGTCCCGCTGACGCCATTCGCCGGGCACTACTTGGAGCTTCGTCCTGGTGACGGGGTCTTCGACCCAGAGTAGATCCTCAGGCAACAATTCACAGAAGCGCCGATGAATTTCCTGGATTCCTTCGGCCTTGATGGCAAGGCCTCCCTTGAGGCCGCCGCCGTCGATCCATTTCTGGACGGCGATATGCGCTTTGGCTTCCAGTTGCAGATCGCGCTTGCGGGCATCCTGGCTGTAGTCGTTCTTAAGCGCCCGTTCGATGTCCACCGGGTGCGTATCGTGGCCTTCGATGAGGTTGGAGTAGTAGCAGTTCATCGCCCGCACCAGGTCGACCAGCGAGGCCAGGAGGGAAGGGGGCAGGCTGCGGCGGAAACCCGCGGCCTTCTGGGTAAGCTCCAGCGCAAGGTCGGTGATCGCCCCCCGGTGGCTGGAGCCGTCGCCGATCAGCAATGGTTCCATCAGGGTAACCGGCTCGCCCCGATCCGCCGCTTTCTTGTCCGCTTCCATGGCCGCTACGTAATTTGTCTAAACTATATAAATATCAGTAATATAGATGTTCTTCAAGTATAGAATAGGCCGCTATGCTGGCCGCATCGTCGGCCTCTCGGATTGATAGGGCTGTCAGCCACGCAGCGAAGCGCTCACACCGTTTTCCCACTCCTGCAGCATCCGTTGTCCCACGTCGGCAAATTGGCGATGGTCCTTCGTATAGGAGTGGACTTCTTTTGCGGTCTCCTGAATCGCTTCGGCGATGCGCTCCAGAATTTGCCTGATCCTCGCAGGCGCGCCCCCCGCCCGTGTTTCACCGAGCTTTCGCAATTCTTTTGCAGTCGGCCAACGGGTCGAACTGTTGAGGGTCAACGCCAGGCTGTCTTTGGGAAGATACACGGAGGTTGTGACGAGATCATAGACCGGCGCGAGCCGTGCTTCGCCCTGTACGTCGTCATAGACGATCCCAAAATTCTTCAGGTGCGCGTCGCCATTACGCAGCGCGCAGTTCAGCGCAATCAGGATGAAGAGCTTTTCCATGTCCTCGTTGACATGGGTAGAGTTGGCGAACTGGGCGAATCGTTTCATCACCTGGGTCTCGTAACTGCCACGGTATTTTTCATCGGTCCTGCGGGCGTTGAGTACGCAGAAATCCTCGAATCCCCGATAGGTCCCGTCGGTACGCAGATCGAAGCGGTCGATGACCAGGGCCATGCCGTCTTCCGCCAGGCGATGGGGGGGCACGTCGAGTCCGCACTTGCGCGCCGCCGTCAGGCAGAAATATTCGTTGGCGGCAAGCTGCGGATATTCATTTGGCTCCCACAGCTTCACGATATGCGTGGCGCCCCTGTAGCTCTGCGAGAGCCGGTGGCCAGTATTTTCCATCTCCGCGAAGGCGTTTTCGTCGCGCACGAGGATCTTCGGTTGCACCCCGCTGATGCCGGAGAAGGACGCGAACTTCTCCAGCAGATAGCGGAACAGGTCGCCGCCGCGCTTACGCTCCAGGATCTCGTCCACCGACTGAAACGGCACGTCTTCGTGCAGTTGTTCCTTGTCGCCGGTATAGCGGATGCGGCCAACCTGCGATCGGCCGACGATCGATAGCAGGTCGAATTCGTCAAAGGTGCCGGTGGCTTTGGCAAAAGCAAGTCGCAGGCGCTCGCGCAGAGACCCCTCCGGCAGATTCATCTCGAAGATGGGAGGCAGACCGAAGGGCACGCTCCACGATGGGAGGCGAACGGGCATGGTGATGGATACCGCCCGTCCGGCGGGCGCATCGGGCAGATAGGCGAACGTGCTGCCACGGTCGGCGTAACGGTCAAGCAGCCCCGCCTCAGCGGCGTCGGTCCAGACTTTTATCATCGCGATCCTCCTGCATCAGTTCGTCGAGGGTGGGGCGCTGCGAGTTGGCCGTCTGGAGTGTCAGTTCCAGCCCAAGCGCGGCCAGCAGTTTGGCAACCTTCGAAAAGCCCAGCTCCCCGGCGCGCCCGTTTTCCAGCGCGTCAAGCGTGGCGCGGCTGACGCCCGCTTTGCGCGAGAGTTCGGCCTGGCTGAGTTTGAGCGTTTTGCGACGATCGGCTATTCGGTTGCCTATGGAGATCAGGTCGATCATTCTGCATAGTATATTAGGCAATTGTAGATTTTACAATAGTTTTGCCTAATGTATTAGGCATCATTAGAAAAGAAGCAATATCGCGGGAGGGCTGGCTCGGAAGGGTGGGGGCCTTTACTCCTTTCACTCACTTAAGGGCCCGTTTCGGTTGGAGAATGCAGGGAAAGAGCGACGGAGTATCTTGCATTCAAAGGTGTAGTGACAGTCAGGCGGGCGGGGGAGATGACGGCGCGATTGTCACTAAAATGCCACTACAAGCCGGTCAAAATGATGGCAAATCCGTGAAATCAGGTGAGAAGAGAAACGGCCGCAAGTTATTGGCTGGCAAGAGGTTATGGTTTATTTTCTTGAACTTGCCGAGGAGGCGGGATCGGTTTAGCAAACCGCTGCTTTCGACCACTCAGCCACCTCTCCGTGAAGGTGATTGTCCTGAATTCAGTGCGTTGCGGTCATTGCCAATATAGCATATTTGGTCGGGGCGCCTCACATCTCGCGACGGCCTTCCATGGCCTTGCTGATGGTTACTTCGTCGGCGAATTCCAGGTCGCTGCCCACCGGAATTCCCATGCCGATGCGGCTCACCTTCACACCCAACGGTTTGAGCAGGCGCGCCAGGTACACCGCGGTGGCTTCGCCTTCCACATTAGGATTGGTGGCGATGATCACTTCCTCGATTTCGCCCTTCCCGATGCGTTCCACCAGCCCTTTGATCTTCAGTGATTCCGGACCAATGCCGCGCAGCGGCGAGAGCGCGCCGTGCAACACGTGGTAACGGCCTTCGTACTGCCGAGTCGTCTCGATCCCGACAATGCCGTTGGGCTCTTCCACCACGCAGACCACTTTCGGGTCGCGATTGGGGTCGCGGCAGAACTGGCAAAGCTCACTATCGCTGATGTTGTTGCAGAGCGCGCAGAAGCCCAGCTTATCCTTCACGTCGAGGATGGCCTGGGACAGGTGCTCGGCCTCCTCCCGTCCCGCGCGCAACAGGTGAAAGGCAATCCGTTGCGCGGATTTCTGGCCGATGCCGGGAAGGCGTTTGAATTCGTTGATCAGGCGAGCCAGCGGTTCTGCGAAATCGGGCATACGCGAGCGGACCGCGCTAGAACAGACCCGGCGGCAGGCCCATACCGCCCAACATGCCGCTCATCTTGCCCTGGATTTCGCCTTCCACCTTGTTGAACGCTTCATTGCACGCCGCCAGAACCATGTCCTGCAGCATTTCCACGTCGCCCGCCACCTCGGGGTCGATCTTCACCGACAAAAGATTCTTCTTGCCATCCATCTGAACGGTGACCATGCCGCCGCCCGCCGTCGCTTCCACCTTGATGGCGGCAATCTCCTGCTGCATCTTTTCCTGCATCTGCTGCGCCTGGCGCATCATTTGCTGCATGTTGCCGGGTAGTTTCACGTAGCTACTCCTTCAGATTGCGAACTTTTCGAATTTCGCCGCCGAACACTTCGCGGAACCGCTGCACTTCGGGGTTGGACAGCGCGCGGCTGGTGGCCGTATCCTCATCAGGCACGGGCTTCTCCAGCGACTGCAATGTCTCGCCCGGATCGCCAATGACGATCCGGATACGCATTTCGCGGCCCGTAATGTGCGCCACTGCCTTATTCAGATCTTCCGGCCGCAGCGCCAGGGAATCGCCCTTGGAGGCGGTGACCTGCAACTCGCCCTTCACTTCGGCGATGCGCGCATTTTCCACGGCATCGGCCGTAAACGGCATTCCCAACTCCATCAGCGCCGAATGCAATTTCTGGCGCCAATCCCCCGCGCCCACCGGTTCCGGCACGCGCGACGGCTGCGGCGCCAACGCATTCGCGCCCGAAGATTGCGGCTCCGGCGGCCGCGACACCGGGCTTCCGCCGGCCTTCTTGGCGCGATCCAACTCGAATGGCGAGGGACCCGTACGAGCCGGCGTGGCCGGAGCCCGCGTCGGCGGTGGTGCTTCCGCAACTCTCGGCGCAGGAGCGGGCGGGCTCTCGCGGACGCCTGTTTCCAATTGAGCCAGCGCCTTTTCGATGGGCAGCAGCCGTCCCGCATGAACCAGGCGCACCAGCCCGATCTCCAGATGAAACCGCGGCTGTAGCGAAAATTGCAGATCGCGGAACAGGTCCAGCGAAAGCTGCAGGTAGCGCGTCAGATCCTCTTCGGAGAAGCCGCGCGCGATCGCCGCCAGTTTCTCCCGCTGCGCCGCCGACGCCGCAATCAAGCGCGTTTCCGCTCCCGAAATGCGCGCCACCAGCAGATTGCGGAAATAGCGCGCCAGTTCACGGCTGAAGTGTTGCAGGTTCTGGCCGTTGCGCTCCAGTTCGTCCACCACTTCCAACATGCGGCACGAATCGCTTTCGGCGAGCGCGCCAGTGATCTTCTCCAGCAACTCGATGGAAAAGGCGCCCAGCAGCGCGCGCACATCGGCGGCGTTCAGTTTGCTGCCGCAGCAGGCGATGGCCTGGTCCAGCGCAGAAAGCGAATCGCGCACACTGCCTTCGCCGGCCGCCGCCAGCACGGCCAGCGCTTCGGGATCGGCCTCGATGCCCTCCTGCTCGCAGATCCACGCCATGCGCTGCGTGAGATCCTCGAAATCCACGGATCGAAAACTGAAGTGCTGGCACCGCGAAGCGATGGTGGCGGGAATCTTATGCGATTCCGTAGTGCACAGTATAAAGATGACCCACTCGGGCGGCTCTTCTATGGTCTTCAGCAGCGCGTTGAACGCGTCGGTGGTGATCTGGTGCGCTTCGTCCACAATGAACACTTTGAAGCGCGCGCTCGCCGGGCGCTGCCGCACGCTCTGGTTCAATTCGCGCATTTCGTTGATGCCGCGATTGGACGCCGCATCGATTTCGATGACGTTCATGCCACCGCCGCTCGACGCTTCCACGCAGTTCGCGCACACGCCGCACGGCGACGTAGTGGGTCCGTTGACGCAATTCACACAGCGCGCCATGATGCGCGCCACCGTCGTCTTTCCGGTGCCGCGCTGGCCCGAAAAAATGTACCCGTGCGCGATGCGATTCTGCGTAATGGCATTTTCCAGCGTAGTCTTGACGTGCTCCTGGTTCACGACGTCCTGGAACGTCTGAGGCCGGTATTTTCGGGCAATCACCTGGTACATGGGGGCGGGGTTATCCAGCTATGCAATGCACAAAATGCCAGGCCCCGGGTAATCCGCGGCACACGAACCGCACCACTACCGTTGCTTCCTTCCGGACCTGGCGGGGTTTGCGGCCGTCCGTTGCACGGAGCCCGAGACCTGACAAATTCCATCGTAACATGCAGGCCGCAGCGGGCACCCCTCGATAAAATATAAGAGTATGGACATCAATCGTTTCACGGAGAAACTCCAGGAGGCGGTCCGGGCCGCGCAGAGCAAAGCTGTGCGCTACGGACACCAGCAGATCGATGTGGAACACCTGCTGGCGGCGCTTCTGGAGCAGGAAGGCGGACTCGCCCATTCCATTCTGAGCAAGAGCGGCGTTCAGACCGATGCACTGTTGCGCCGCCTGGAAGCCGAACTCGACCGCATGCCCAAAGTCTCGGCAAGCGGAGGCGGCCCTGACCAGGTGTACGTAACTTCACGCTTGAACCAGTTGCTAACCAGGGCCGAGGACGAAGCCCGCAAACTGAAGGATGAGTACATTTCGGTGGAGCACGTGCTCCTGGCGGCGCTGGACGACAAAGGCGCCGCCGGCCGTTTACTGAAGGAGTACGGCCTCACCGGAGAGCGCCTGATGCAAGCGTTGCGGGAGGTGCGGGGAAGCCAGCGCGTCACCTCGCAGAATCCCGAAGCTACCTACGAAGCGCTGGAGCGCTACGGGCGGGACTTGACCAAGCTCGCCGCCGCGGACAAACTCGACCCGGTGATTGGACGAGACGAAGAAATTCGCCGCGTGATTCAAGTGCTGTCGCGCCGCACCAAGAACAATCCCGTGCTGATCGGCGAACCCGGCGTGGGCAAGACCGCGATTGTGGAAGGCCTGGCGCTGCGCATCCTGCGCGGCGATGTGCCGGAGGGGATCAAAGACAAGCGCATCGTCTCGCTGGACATGGGTGCGCTAATCGCCGGCGCGAAGTTCCGCGGCGAATTCGAGGAGCGGCTCAAGGCCGTGCTAAAGGAAGTGCAGGAATCCGCCGGTGAAGTGATTCTGTTCATCGACGAACTGCACACCGTGGTGGGCGCGGGCAAAGCCGAAGGCTCGATGGATGCCGGCAATTTGCTCAAGCCCATGCTGGCGCGCGGCGAACTGCACTGCATCGGCGCCACGACCCTGGATGAGTACCGCAAGTACATCGAAAAGGACGCCGCCCTGGAGCGCCGCTTCCAGCCCGTGGTGGTGGAACAGCCGTCGGTGGAAGACACCATTTCTATTCTGCGCGGCCTCAAGGAACGCTATGAGGTGCACCATGGCGTGCGCATCAAGGATGCCGCGCTGGTGGCCGCCGCCGTATTCTCCAACCGCTATATCACGGACCGTTTCCTGCCCGATAAGGCCATCGACCTGGTGGATGAATCGGCCGCCCGTCTGCGCACCGAGATCGATTCCATGCCCGCCGAACTCGACGAAAAGCGGCGGCGCATCATGCAACTGGAAATCGAGCGCGAGGCGCTGCGTAAGGAAAAGGATGCCGCCTCCAAGGAGCGCCTGGCCAAACTCGAACGCGAACTTGCCGATTTGCGGGCCGAATCCGACGCCCTCACCGCGCGCTGGCAGGCCGAAAAAGATGCCGTACAGCGCCTACGGCAGATTCGCGAGCAGGTGGAGCAGACCAAAGCCGAGATCGCCCAGGCCGAGCGCCAGTACGACCTGAATCGCGCCGCAGAATTGAAATACGGCAAGCTCACCGGCCTCGAGCGCCAACTCGAGGAGGAGTCGGCGAAGTTTGCCGGCCAGCAGCAGGGGAGCCGCCTCATTAAGGAGGAGGTGGACGAGGAGGACATCGCCGAGGTGGTCAGCCGCTGGACCGGCGTGCCCGTGAGCAAGCTGCTGGAAGGCGAGATGCAGAGGCTCCTCAGCCTGGAAGACGAACTGCACCAGCGCGTCATCGGCCAGGACGAAGCCGTCACCGCCGTGGCCGAAGCCGTAATTCGGGCCCGCAGCGGTCTGAAGGATCCGAACCGGCCCATCGGCAGCTTCATTTTCCTGGGGCCCACCGGCGTGGGAAAGACGGAACTGGCGCGCGCCCTGGCGGAGTTCCTGTTCGATGACGAACGCGCCATGATTCGCATCGATATGTCGGAGTACCAGGAGAAACACACCGTGGCGCGGCTGATCGGCGCGCCACCCGGATACGTGGGCTACGAAGAGGGCGGGCAGTTGACCGAAGCCGTGCGGCGCCGCCCGTATGCCGTGATACTGTTCGACGAGATCGAAAAGGCCCACCACGACGTCTTCAACGTGATGCTTCAGGTGCTGGACGATGGCCGCCTCACCGATGGCCAGGGCCGCACTATCGACTTCAAAAACACAATCGTCATCATGACCTCCAACGTGGGCAGCCAGCGCATTCTGGAGTACCGCGGTTCGTTCGCCGGCCTGGGATACGAACGCATGAAGGAAGCGGTGCTGGAAGAAATGCGCCACCTGTTCCGGCCGGAATTTCTGAATCGCGTGGACGAGATCATCGTGTTCCACTCGCTCAGCGAGGAACACCTGATGAAGATCGTGGACATTCAGTTGAGCCGGCTTCGCGCGCGCCTGGCCGAGCGGCACATCACACTCGAACTGACCGATGGAGCGCGGATCAACCTGGTGCGGACCCTGGCCGATCCGCAATACGGCGCACGGCCCCTGAAGCGAGCCATTCAGAAGAAGCTCGAAACACCCCTCGGCCGGCTGCTGCTGAAAGGCGAAATCCGCGACGGCCAGACCGTCGTAGCGGACGGCGAAGAGACTGGAGACTTGCGGTTCAAGCCGGCCGCCATGACCGCCGGCTAATGCATGATTTCCAAAAAGCCGCCGCTGGTGGCGTCTACGAAAATGGAAAAGTTCGCCGTGCCCGTCGACTCGCCCCAAACGACTCGCCAGACGGGATCGGGAAAGCGGTTATTCTTTTCCAGCAGGATGGTAATCACCTTGCCGGGAAACTTCTTGTCGTATTCGATGGCCTTGGGTTGCAATTTCGCCGTTTGATACGCCGCATCGGTATCCGTCTTCACGGCGGCGATCAGGAACGACGAGGTGACTCCCTTGGGGCCGGCATACACCTCGTCAGCCACCTGGAAGACGCCTTTGTGCAGGCTCGGCATTTGTTCGATAAGCGAAAAGGTATAGCTATGGGAACGTCCCTGGGTTGGAGATACGAATGTCGCGCCCCAGATTCCGGCTTTCCCCGGAGTTTCGGGAATGTCGGGCGAGTGCATGCTTTCCATCTTCAGGACGTCGGCTCTGGGATCCCAGGTACGCGCCACCTGATACATCTTGTATAGAGCGCTCAGACCGGTCACCGGTTCGGGCGGTTTCTCCGGCTCTTTCTTTTGCGTGGTCGCAGGCTGTTCCGAGCAGGCGGTCAGAAGCAGCAGGCCGGCGAGCAGCAACGGGAGCTTTCTCATAGTCACCTGCCGCCATTTTAACAGGTCAGAAAAAACCCCACGAGCCGAACCGTTAACAACTTGTCCGATTTCGCTGTGCCATAATTACGGCAGTCAAGGAGGACGCGATGTCCCCTCGGAACGTCGTACGGGCAGTCACAGTATCGAGCGCCTTCCTGCTGCTGATCTCAACGGGATTCGCGCAAGGCAGGGGCGCCACACCGCCCGCGCCGCCGTCGGGAACCGGTGCCCCCACCACGGGCGCGGGAACGGGGACCGTTAACATTCCCACCAACCCCAACACTACGAACCCATCGACCGGCACGAAGACTTCGCCGGGTTACATACCGCCCCTTTATCTGACCGGCCGCGTGATGTTGGAGAACGGCACCCCTCCGCCGGAGCCGGTCACCATCGAACGCGTCTGCAACGGCAACCCGCACGCCGAAGGATACACGGACACCAACGGCGGCTTCGGCATTCAACTCGGCAATGAGTCCGGAGTGTTTCAGGATGCCAGCGAAGAAAACACGCGCGGCAGCGTCCCGGGGATGACGCCGGCCACCGGCTCTATGAATGGCTCGGGGTCGGGTAGTGTGGGGTCGAGCGCCGCTACCGGAGGGCCGTACCTGAGGTATCAGAATTGCGAAATACGCGCCAAGCTGGCAGGCTACCGGTCCCAATCCATCCTTCTGGCGAACCGACGGTCGATGGACGATCCCAACATCGGCACCATTCTGCTGCACAAGGACGGCGATGAAGCCGGGACTCTCGTCAGCGCCAACAGTCTCGCCGCGCCCAAGGACGCGCGGAAGGCGTACGAGCGTGGGATGCTGGCGGTCAGGAAGAACAAGCTCGATGAGGCCAGTAAGGAATTTGAAAAGGCCGTGGCCCTGTATCCGAACCATGCCGAAGCCTGGTTCGAACTCGGCAGGATTCAAGCCCGGCGCGGGCAGACCGATGCCGCACGGCAGTCTTTCGACAATTCGATAAAGGCCGACCCCAAATTCGTCAGCCCGTATGTGCAGCTTTCCATCCTCTCCATGGAAGCCAAAAACTGGCGGGAATTGTCGGAGTTGACGGACCGCGCCATGCGCCTGGATTCCTTCGATTATCCGCAGTTGTTCCTGTTCAACGCCGTCGCTAACTACAATCTGCATAAGTTCGGCGCTGCCGAGACAAGCCTGAAGCAGGCGGTGCGGCTGGATACGCAACACCGCTATCCGGACATCCAGCACTTGATGGGGCTGGTGCTGATCCTGCACAAGGATTACGCCGGCGCGGCCGAACAGTTCCGCGCCTTTTTGAAGATGGCTCCCGATAGCCCGGATGCCGCCGGCGTGCGCTCGCAACTGGCGGAGATGGATCGCATGACTACGGAAAGCGCGGCCGCTAACGGCAAGGATAAATAACGGCCGCCGGCCGTACTATCTGCCCGGAACGCCCAGCGCGCCGCGGGTGCTGAAGTCCGTCAGGGTCATCAGAATCAGAATGCCGAGCCACATCAGTGCACCTAACAGCACCAGACGCGTGAGCTTGGTGCTGTGCCGCACGTGCATGAAGAACAGCGCCACCAGCAGCATTTTGCAGACGGCGATGGCCAAGGCTACCACCACACTGAAGGGTCCCAGGTCCACAAATGCCACCGCCGTGGTCGCGAGGGTGGCGCAGATCAGCGCGGCGAAGACCAGGACGTAAGTTTTGACGCTATCGATGTGTTCGCTCATTTCAGGTGCCTGTCAATCAAGTACAGCAGGGGGAACAGGAAAATCCAGATGATGTCGACAAAGTGCCAGTACAGACCGGCCACGTCCACCGGCGTCATGTATTCGGCGGTGAAGGCGCCTTGCTTCGTCCTGATGATCAGCCAGGTGAGAATGCCGCCGCCGATCAACATGTGCAGCGCGTGCAGTCCCGTCATGGCGAAATAGAGGGAGAAGAAAAGCTGCGCCGGGCCCTGCTGCGCGATGCCTTCGAAGTGGAAGCCCGGCCCGGGGATGTGATGCTCCACGAACTTTTCGTTCCATTCGTAGGCTTTCACACCCAAAAACACGAAGCCCAGCGCCAGCGTCAGGATCAGGTTGAAGACGATCGCCCTCTGCCGCCCCAGTTGCGCCGAGCGCACTGCCAGCACCATGGTAAAGCTGCTGCACAGCAGCACCACAGTGTTCGCCGCTCCGATATAGACGTTCAAGCTGCTGGAACAGACGGCGAAGATTTCCGGGTAAGTGGAACGGTAAATGGTGTACGCCAGAAACATGCCGCCGAAGAACATGATTTCGGTGACCAGAAAGATCCACATCCCCAGCGTGGAGGCGTCCTTCTGCTGTGCCTCGGTATCGAACTGCTCGCGCAGCGCAAGCGTTTCCTCGTGTGCTTGATTAGCCAACTTCGATCACCTCTTCCATAACGGTGGTGTAGTCGTAGGCTTCGTGCGTGACAATCGGCGTTTCGTCGAAATTGTGAAGCGGCGGCGGGGAAGCCGTCTTCCATTCCAGCCCGGTAGCGCCCCACGGATTAGCCACCGCAATCTGTCCGTAGCGGAGCGACCAGATGAGATAGATCATAGGTATCATATAGCCTACCGCCAGCACGCTGGCGCCTGCCGTGGAAAGCACGTGCAGCACCTGGAACTCCTCGGGGTAGACGTGATAGCGGCGGGGCATCCCCAGGTAGCCCAGAATGAACTGCGGGAAAAACGTCAGGTTGAAGCCCAGGAAGATGGTCAACGCCGAGAGCTTGGCCCAGCCTTCGGGATACATGCGGCCCGTCATCTTGGGCCACCAGAAATGCAACCCACCCAGGAAACCCATGATGGCGCCTCCCACCATGATGTAGTGGAAATGGGCAACCACGAAATACGTGTCCGTCACGTGAACGTCAATCCCCAGGCAGGCCAGGAACAGCCCCGTCAGGCCGCCCATAGTGAACAGCCCAATGAAGCCGAACGCGTACAGCATGGGCGTGGCGAACGAGATAGAACCCTTATACAAAGTGGCGGTCCAGTTGAAGACCTTGATGGCCGACGGGATGGCGACGAAATAGCTCAGGAACGAGAACACCATGCCGGCGTAGACCGATTGGGTGCTGACAAACATATGATGGCCCCACACCAGGAAACCGAGCACGGCGATGGACACGCTCGAAAACGCAACGAAGCCGTAGCCGAAGATGGGCTTGCGGGAAAACGTGCTGATGATTTCGCTGACCACGCCCATGGCCGGCAGGATCATAATATAGACCGCGGGGTGCGAGTAGAACCAGAAAAGATGCTGGAACAACACCGGGTCGCCGCCCAGCGCCGGATCGAAGATTCCAATGTGGAATAGCCGTTCGCAGAGCACCAGCAACAGCGTTACCGCCAGTACCGGCGTGCCCAGCACCTGAATCAGCGAGGTGGCATAGTGAGCCCACACAAACAGCGGCATGCGGAACCACGTCATGCCAGGAGCCCGCATGCGGTGGATCGTGACGATGAAGTTCAGCCCGGTCAGAATGGACGAGAACCCCGCTATGAAGATACCGACCGCCGTGGCGATGACCCAGGTGTTCGAGTACGACGTGCTGTAAGGGGTGTAGAACGTCCACCCGGTATCTACGCCGCCGGCCAGCATGGCGAACAGGCTGAACAAGCCGCCGACAACCAGCAGGTACCAGCTCAACAGGTTGAGTCGTGGAAACGCCAGGTCGCGGGCGCCGATCATCATGGGCAGGAAGAAATTACCCAGGGTGGCCGGGATGGACGGGATCAGGAAAAAGAAGATCATCGTGACCCCGTGCATGGTGAACAGCTTGTTGTAGGTTTCCGAGGAGACCAGGTCGCCTTGCGGAGTCAGCAGTTCTATACGGATCAGCGTGGCAAACGCCCCGCCCAGGAAGAAGAACAGGGTGATGGTGGCGAGATACAGCAGCCCGATGCGTTTGTGGTCCTTGGTCAGGAGCCACGATTTAATGCCGTAGCTGGCGTTTAAATAATGCTCGCGTTCTTGTACCGCTGCGGTAATCATATAGCTAACGTTTTTCAGTCGCGGATTTCGCCGCCGGGGTGGCACCTGCGCCGGTAGCCGCCCCGGCGCCAGGCTTTTCGCCCAGCGACTTCACGTATTCGATCAAACTCAACACGCCTTCCTCGGTCACCAGACCCTGGAACGTCGGCATCACCGGTTGAAAGCCCGCCACGATTTTCGCGTTGGGCTGCAAAATGGATTCGCGGATGTAAGCTTCGTCGGCTTTTATGACCTTGCCGTCGGACAGTTTTACATCCCGGCCGAACAGCCCTACCAGGCTGGGACACCGGCCCGATCCATCGGCCTTGTGGCAGTTGCTGCACGCCAGGTCCTGGAACAGCTTGGCTCCGTTTTCGGCCATGGAGCCGGAAGCCGCGCCGCCGCTCAGCCACTTCTGATAATCCTGCGGCTCCATCACGTAGATCCAGCCGATCATCCCGGAATGCTTGGTGCCGCAATACTCGGCGCAGAACAGGTGATACTTGCCCGCCTTCGTGGGTTTCCACCAGGTGGTGGAATAACGGCCGGGCACGACGTCCTGTTTCGTGCGGAAAGCCGGCACGAAAAAGCTGTGGATCACGTCTTCGCTGGTCATGGTCAACTTGACGGTGCGTCCCAGCGGCACGTGCAGTTCGTTGATCTCGCGCTGCCCTTCCATGTGCTGCAGTTTCCACATCCACTGCTTAGCCACGACGTAAATGGGAAGAGCGTCTTCGGGCGGCCGGCTTTCCTTGAAAAAGATGGCCGCGCCCCAGGTGAACATGATCATGGTGAGGCCGAACGGAATCACGCTCCACACAATCTCCAGCGCCATCCCGGTATGGACATGGCGAGGCAGTTCCTGCTCCGAGCGGCGCCGGTAGCGGATGGCGAAATAGAAAATGGCGGAGAAAATGACCACCGTGAAAAAGACGGACACCGCCAGAAGGAAGAAGAGCAAATGGTCAACGTCGGGAGCGAACGTAGAAGCCTGTTCCGGAAATAGAGGTAGTTTACCCATCGCGAACTCTTAACCAACCCGCCTTCCATCGTGTCTGTGCAGCCGCGCGTCGCGGCGGAATGCAATCAGCAGGAACACCCCGCCGAACACCACGAATACCGCGCCGCCGAACCGCACCATGTTCATTGCCAGAGCGCCGTACTTACCGGTAGCCGGATCATAGTGGTAACAAAACAGGAGAATGGCGTCCACCGGCGTGCCTATTTTGTTAGTGGACGCTTCCACCAGGCCCAGCCGGATATCGCGCGGAGAATACTCGACGCCATAGAAATATTTCGAGACCCGCCCGTCCGGCGTCACCACCATGATGGCGCTGGCGTGCGCGTACTGATCGGTCTTCGGATCGTATTTATAGTGGAAGCCGATACTGTCCATCAACGGCTTGATGTTGGCCTCATCGCCCGTAAGGAAGTGCCAGCCGTTGGCGGTATTGGGCCGGCCATAGCGCTTCACGTAGAGTTGTTTCTTGGCGGCTGCAATCTCCGGGGTGTCCTTAGGGTCGAAGCTCACCGCCACAACCTCAAAATCCTGCCCCGGGTTGAAGGAAACGACCTTCAGCGCGCTCTCCAGGCCGGTCAGAATCTGCGTACACAACATGGGGCAGCGGTAATAAACCGGCGCCAGGATCACCGCCTTGTGGCTCTGGAAGAAGCTGGACAGCGGCACACTGCGGCCGGCTTCGTCTTTGAAATGGAGGTTGAGCGGAATCTGCGCGTCGAGCTTCTGATCGATGCCGACGCCCTCCAGCGCGCCGGGCAGCGCCGGCTTGAGGTTGCTGTCCTGCATACTGAGCGATTGCTGCGCGGGGGCCGGTTGCCCCGGCTGGGCCAGCGCGGCAACGGCTGCGGCTCCCATCAGGGCCGCAACCGTAAGGGAGCGGATTCTCAATGCCATCGTCACTTTGCTTTTTCCTGGATCGCGGCGGGCGCGGCAGTCTCTGAGGCCAGCGGTCCCCCCGGTTGCTGCATCTTCTCGCCTAGCCCCGCCTCGGTGGGGACGGTCACACCGGCGGCGGCGCTCTGCGGGTCATTCTGCGGGCGGGCGGGCAAGCCGCGCTGCGCCAGCAGATCCATGGCCCGATCGATCGGAATGCGGACCACTCCATGCGATGGATCGATCCATGCGTAACTGCTCAGTACCTTGTCTTCCGCGGCACGCATCTCTTGCAGGTCCGTGATCGGGGTTACTTCCAGGCGCGGCTCCGGTGGCAGTTTGCCGGCGTCCACTCCAATGCCCTGGCTCACGCGCGCCTTGGATCCTCCCGTCATGCTTTCGAAATACTTGAAGAATCCCAGCACCAACGACAGGCAGACCAGGCAGAGCAGCGCCAGGCCAATCGCGAACTTCCCGACGGCCCATACATTGACGTCGCGCTCTTCGAACTTCCCTGCCGGATGCTCCGGCTCGTGCACATCGTGAGGACTGTGGGGGTCGTGCTTATTCTCGGCCATGTTCCAAAGCCTCCTCCAGGTGCGGATCGTGCAGCGGCATCAACGGACGTTGGGCCAGGTTGGTCAGGAAATAGGCCAGCCAGATGCCTCCAATTCCAATGAACGCGGTCAGGTCCATCCAACTCGGGGCGAATACGCCGTTGGTCGTATCGGGCGCCGCCTGCCAGTAAATATCCACGGCCCGCATAAACAGAATAAAAATAGCGATGCGCGAAATCAGCTTGAAGTTTCTCTTCAAATCGCGCGAGAGCAACAGGGCGAACGGCAGGGCAAAGTGCCCCACCACCAAAAGCAGCGCCAGCCACCACCAACCTCCGGTCAGCCGCCTCAGATAGAACGGAATCTCCTCGGGAAGATTGCCGGTCCAGATGATCAGGAACTGCGAGAAGGAAAAGTAGGCCCACACCATCACGGCGGCCAGCAGCAGTTTGCCCAGGTCATGCAGATGCCGGTGCGTGAGAATGCGGCTCATGGGTTCGTATTGCGAAAGCAGCACGAGCAGTGCGATCAGGAACGCCATCGACGAAAGTCCCTGGCCGGCTATGAAGAGCAGACCATACATCGTCGAGAACCAGTGCGGTTCCAGGGACATCACCCAATCGATGGACATGAAGGTGACCGAGACGCCCCAGAACAGGACACCGGGACCCGCCAGAGCGGCCATCTTCTGGTGCGCCACCGGACTGGCGGTGCGATCTTCGTTCTCCGACCAGCGATTCAGGTACCACGAGCAGAACAGCCATCCCAGGAAATAGAACACCGCGCGGCCCAGGAAGAAGGGGAAATTCAGATACATCGACTTATGCTGGAGCACCGGGTCCGCGGCAACGATGTTGGCATGCGACCACGAATACAGCGTGGGAACGCCGATCACGATGGGGATGAACAGCAGCGCCAACAGAGGCAATGTCCGAGCGGCGGCTTCCGCTGGACGCCGGATCACCACGCCCCAGGCGCCGCCGGTCAGATACTGCATCATCAGCCATGCCAGGCAGCCCAGCGAAACTCCCAGAAACAGCACATAAGACCACAGGTACGAGCGGAAGAACTGTCCCGGCGGGCCGATGAGTGCGCCCAGCAGAGTGAGGGCCAGCGCGATGACGCCCACGGCGCCGATGCGCGTGCGCCACTGCTTGAGATCGCGGGCCAGATCCTGCGGGATCTCGAAATTCAGCATCTGCGCCATCATTTTTCACCTCCGGGAACCGGGGTGGGATGGTCCAGTTGCCCGCGGGCATCCGCCGGAACGTCATTGACACTGGCGTTGTGACTGAGTTGCAGAGCGCGAACGTAGGCCACGATGGTCCAGCGGTCGCGCACGGGAATCTGCGCGGCATAGTCCGGCATGGCGCCGAAGCCGTTGGTGATCACGTCGAAAATGTAACCGTCGGCCGCCTGCCGCAGGCGGCCGATGTGGTACGAAGGCGGATGCCTGTAGCCGCGCCGCACCACCATGCCATTGCCTTCACCCAACCTGTCGTGGCAAGGGGCGCAGTACACGTTGTAACGGGTCTGACCGCGCAGAATGACGTCTTTGGTCACCGGGAAGGGGAACTGCTCCACCGCCTTGCCATCGGCGGTCTTGCCGTCGAAGTAAACGGCGTCGTCGTTCAGATGGCCGCGCGCCACCGTACCGTCGATCAATTGCCTCTCGGAACGGCCGTCGGCAAAAAAATCGGTCGGCCGCAGGGGAATATACTTCGGCTGGTCGTGCATGTCCTGGCGGCAGGCTACGCCCGAAGCCAGCACCAGCACCACCGCGCCGAACAGGAAATTAGTGCGCAACTTCAGACACCTCTTTGGGCTCCAGAGTCTCCAGAAATTCGCTGGTATGCTTCCGATCGAACAGCGGATCGGTGGCCTCGATGCACAGGAAAAAGCGATTGCGCGAGGCCAGCGCGAAACGCGGGACATTGAACGTGGGGTGGTACGGCTGCGGCAGGCCGCACAACGCCAGCAAGCCGAACACCGCCGACAGCCCCGCGCACAGCACCGTCATCTCGAAGGTGATCACGATGTACGAAGGCCAGCTATGCAGCGGCTTGCCGTCGATGTTGAGGGGAAAGTGCCAGACCGTCACGTAATACTGCAACAGGTAACCCAGAATTCCGCCGATGATGCCACCCACCAGCACGATGAGAGGCAGTTTGTTTTTGTGCAGGTGCAGTGCGTCGGTGAGTTCTTCAATCGGGAAGGGCGTGTAGGCGTCCAGTTTGCGGAAGCCCTTCTCGCGGGCCGCGCGGGCGGCATTCACCAGCGCGGTGGGGTTATCGAATTCGGCCATCACGCCGTAGATATCGGTCTTGGTCACCGCGGTGCCTCCTCCTCTTCGACCTTCGCCTGAGGCAGCAGCGTGCGGACTTCAAAGATCGAGATCATGGGCAGCACCCGGATGAACAGGAAGAAGAGGAACATGAACAGTCCGATGGTGCCCAGATAGGTGGCCCAATCCCAGCGGGTGGCATGGAACAAGCCCCAGGATGAAGGCATGTAATCCTGCGCCAGGCTGCTCACGATAATCACGAAGCGTTCCAGCCACATACCCACCAGCACAATCACGGCCCAAATAAAGAGCAGCACCGGATTGCCACGAATCTTCTTGAACCACAGGAACTGCGGCGCAATGATGTTGCACATCACCAACGACCAGTACGAACTGGCATACGGCCCGAACATACGGTGCCAGATGGCCTCATGCTCGTAGACGTTGGCGGTATACCAGGCGGTGAAGATTTCCATCAGGTAAGCGTAGGCTACGATAAGGCCCGTGGCCAGCATGATCTTGCCGCAATTGTCCAGGTGCTTGTCGGTGATCAGGCCCTTCAACCCATAAACCGAACGCAGCGGAATGGCCAACGCCAGCACCATGGCAAAGCCGCAATAGATGGCGCCCGCCACAAAGTACGGCGGGAAGAAGGTGCTGTGCCAGCCGGGAACAATCGCAATGGTGAAGTCGAAGCTGACCACGGTGTGAACCGACAGCACCAGCGGCGTAGCCAGTCCGGCCAGCAGCAGGGAGGCCGTTTCGTACACGCTCCAGTGGCGGGCGGAACCGCGCCATCCCATGGCCATGATCCCGTAGGTGAAGCGCGCAAAGCGGCTGGTGGTGCGGTCGCGCAGCGTGGCCAGATCGGGCATCAGGCCCACGTACCAGAACAGCGCCGATATGGTGGCATAGGTGGAAACCGCGAACACGTCCCACACCAGGGGGCTGCGGAAATTCGGCTGGATGGCCATGGTGTTGGGGTAGGGGAAAAGCCAGAATGCCAGCCACGGGCGGCCCAGGTGCAAAACGGGGAACATGCCCGCGCAAGCCACCGCAAACAGCGTCATGGCTTCCGCGAAGCGGTTGATGGAATTCCGCCACCGCTGATTGAGCAGCAGCAGGATCGCCGAGATCAGCGTGCCGGCGTGGCCGATACCGATCCACCAGACGAAATTGGTGATGGCAAAGCCCCACATCACGGGAGGCCGGATTCCCCAGATTCCCACGCCCTTGGCAAACAACAGGACTACCGACCACAGGAACAACAGCAGCAGCGCGAATCCCACACCGAAGCACGCGGTCCAGAAGATCGGCGTCTTCTTGGTGAGGACTACCGCCGAGATCTGGTCCGTGACCGTGCCGAAGGTATAGCCCGGGGCAATGATTTCGGGCCTTTCCGGTCTTTCGAGTAAGTCTTGTTCTTCCGCCATTTTCGTGTCCTACGCCCCAATCTCCGGATTCGGATTGCGCAGCGACGCCAGGTAGGTGGTCCGCGGCCGCGTGTTCAGGTCGGCCAGCATGGAGTAATTCAACTTTTCGGCCTTCATCCTGCTTACCCGGCTATTGGGATCGTTGATGTTACCGAACACGATCGCCTCAGCCGGGCAAGTAGCCTGGCAAGCCGTCTGGATGTCACCTTCCGCCACCTTGCGGCCCTGCTTTTCCGCTTCGATCTTGGCGTAATTGATGCGCTGCACGCAGTACGTACACTTCTCCATCACGCCGCGGCTGCGCACCGTGACGTCGGGATTGCGAAGAAGCTTCAGGCTGGGCGTTTCGAAATCGCTGTACAGGTAGTAATTGAAGCGGCGCACCTTGTAAGGGCAGTTGTTGGAGCAGTACCGGGTGCCCACGCAGCGGTTGTAGACCATGTCGTTGAGGCCTTCGGAACTGTGACTGGTGGCCTGCACCGGGCAGACCAGTTCGCACGGCGCATCCTCGCACTGCATGCAGGGAACCGGTTGGTTGTAGAAGGCCGGATCGTTCGGCTCGCCGCTGTAC
The DNA here is from genome assembly GCA_031292755.1 of Candidatus Sulfopaludibacter sp. Lineage (GTDB taxonomy): Bacteria > Acidobacteriota > Terriglobia > Bryobacterales > Bryobacteraceae > Sulfopaludibacter. Next base: position 7,466 of record JARLGM010000099.1, on the reverse strand, counting down.
AGGGAATCCACGCGCAGCCAGTGCATGGCGCGGCCGCGGCGCACCTGGTCCTTACCGATTACCGCGATATTGTTTTCCGCCTGGCAGGCCACCACACATGCGGCGCAGCCGGTGCACGCGGTGAGATCGATGGCCATACCCCACGCGTAGCCTTCGTACTTCCAGTCCGGGATGATGGTCAGGCTGCGGGGTGGCGCTTCGGCTCCACCGTGTACCGACTCGGGTTCTTTGAGATATTCAGCCAGCTCTCCGTGGTGGAACAGGTGGCGGCGCGGGTCCAGCACGTGATCGTTCTGGGTGGTGGCGAAGTTGTATGAGCCGGAGGTTTTCTTCACCGTCATGCCGATGTCGCTCCACATGGCCGCGGCGGTACGCAGGCCATACGGATTAAAGCCCATTCCCGTGCCGGCACGGCCCGCCCGCGTGCGGCCATATCCAAGGTGGAGCGTCACGGAACCTTCCGCGTGCCCTGGCTGCACCCAGACCGGCGCCTTCAGCGTGCGGCCCTGGTAGGTGAGTTCCACCATGGGCGCCGGGGCATCCATGCCGACGTCCAGCGTCTGATACAGCACGCCGAGCTGGCTGGCGGTGGCCGGACTCATAATGGCCGCGTTGTCCCAGGTCAGTTTGGTAATCGGCTTGGGGCACTCCTGCAGCCAGCCGTTGTTGGCGTAGCGCCCGTCGTAGATCATGGGATCGGGCCGGAACACCACCTCCAGCGTGCCGTTAAACTTCCTTTTTTCCGCGCGGGTCGAGATTGCGGCGCCCTGCACCGCGGGAGTCCTGGCGGGCAATGCCGATCCGGCAATCAAGCCGTCATGCACGGCGCGCCGCCACCACGTTTCGAAGTCCGTCCCCTTGTGCTGTCCCGCCCAGTAGGCCTTGACGATCTCACGCGACGACAGCTCGGGCTGTTCGGTCAGCATCTGCACAAGCTGGCAGGCCGACCGGCCATCGTACAGCGGCAGGATGAGCGGCTGCTGGATGGTGACGGTGCCATCGAACCCGCGCGCATCGCCCCACGCTTCCAGATAGTGCGCCTCCGGCAGGCGCCACTGGCACAACTCGCTGGTCTCATTGTCGTAAAGACTCAGGTGGGCGCGGATTCTGGCCTTCTTCAGCCGGTCGCGCATTCCCAGTTCCACCGGACAATTGAAGGCCGGATTGCCGCCCAGGATGAGGAGCAGGTCCACCGCGCCGGCGTCCAGATCCTTCACCAGGTCCTGCAAAGAGGCGAACTGGTCCACCGGGTTGGCTTCAATGGAATCGGTATAGAACACTGTTTTGCCCACATTGCCCAGCTTGGCGTTGATGGCGTGGACCAGGGCGTGAACGATGGGGGGCTGGCACTCGCCGGCCATTACCAGGCTGGCGCCGGGGTTGCGCAGCAGATCGCGGGCGATGGGACCGATCCACTTATAGATGTCTTCGTTATCGCCCTTGGTGGGCCCATTGGCCACTTGCGCCGCGGTCGCCAGGGCCCAGGCAAACTCTTCGATATCGCCGGCGCGCAGCGGCAGACGATGATCCGCCTTGCTGCCGGTGGGCGTGGGCATCGGCTCCGCCACGTAGAGCCGGTTCATGGCGGTGTTGCCGCCCTGCACGCGGCGGCGGGCCGAGAACTGCCGCGTGTAGCGCAGGCTGCCGGCGCCGGACGCCAGAAAATTCGCGTCCAGGGAAACAACGACGTTGGCTTTGCTGAGATCGTAGTAGGTGTTGACGGGCGAGCCGAATGCCTGCATCGCCGCGGCGCGCGCGCTGTGCGGCCCGGCAGGCTCCCATTGATGCCACTTAGCGCCGGGATACAGTTTCCGGATGGTGGCGAACTGGTCCGCCATGGTGGGCGAAGTCACGGTCTCGGTGAGAATGCGAATGCCCGCGCCGTTCTTCAGTTTCTGCTGCGCCAGAGCTTCCCGCAGACTGCCCAGGAAATCGCCCCAGCCGCGAATCTCGCCCTGGAAGGTGAGCGCCTGCGAGCGATCGGGATCGTAGAGCCCCAGCACCGAAGCCTGCGAGAAGGCATCGCATGCACCCAGGGTTCCCGGGTGTTCGGGATTGCCTTCCACCTTGGTTGGGCGGCCTTCGTGACTCTCCACGAGGACGCCGCTGGCAACGCCATTCAGCGTATGTGCCGTGGCGTAGAAGAGCGGCTTGCCGGGGACCAATTCTTCCGGCTGCCGGATATAGGGAACAATGTGCTCGGTGGGCTGCCGCGTGCAGGCAGTGAGGCCCGCAAGCGCCAGCGAAGCGCCCATCATCTTCAAAAAATTACGGCGGCCTTCCACTGGCTCTTCATCCGCGCTCCAGCCGACCGCCTGCTGCGGGAACTCACGCGCCAGAAGGTCCTGAAACTCCGGTGTCGAAGCCAGGTCATCCAGATTCCGCCAGTATTCGCGCCCGCGAGCGCCGTCCAACCGCGCGCGAACAGCGGCAAGGTCTAACTTTTTGCTTAAGTCACTCATCGATGGCAAATGGAACAACTGGTTAGTGTGCGCGCGTCCTGAATGCCGTATTCCTTCACCAACTGGCGGCCGATGGTATCCTGATCGCCGTCTGGCTGATAGCCCATTTTGGTTATGAACTCGCGCGGCCTGACATACTTTTCGGGGTTGCGATGACAGTTGAGACACCACTCCATCTGAAGCGAGTTCTCCTGCCAGGTGAGAGGCATCTGGTCCACTCTGCCGTGGCAGCTCTCACAACCAACTCCCTTGTTGACGTGGATACTGTGATTGAAGTAGACAAAGTCCGGCAGATCGTTGACGCGCGTCCACCGGATGGATTCGCCGGTGCGGAAACTGGCACGCACCGGTTCAAGCGTGGGGCTGGTAAGCCAGATCTGCGAATGGCAGTTCATGCAGGTCTTGGTAGGCGGAATGTTTGCGAAGCCGGAGGTCTCAACGGTTGTGTGGCAATACCGGCAATCGATTCCGATCGCACCAACATGGTGCGCATGGCTGAAGGGAACAGGTTGTTCGCGCGGCTGCGTGGCGCGCGTGGAATAGGCGGAACGATTCAGCGTGTCGAACGCCCATCCTAGAAACGCCAGAATAAAAACAGCACCGAAGATGGTGATACGCGCAAACGTGTTCGTGCTGTGATGAAAGATCTGGGCCATATCAGATGGGTCCCAGTTCTACGGATAGATTTTTGTAGTTATGCATCAGACAGACAAGTTACCCAATGAAACAGCTACCCTCTTATCCTACGTGCCTCAAACTACCATCCCAGTGAATCGAGCGTCATTCTAAAAGATGCAGAAACCGGGACTTTGTTTCATTTTAAACGACCGAAATGCTCCGCTTCGCGCGCCTCTGTACTTCTATGAACGCCCACTGCTGCGGTTTTCCCCCCACGTGGCCGCAACGCGCGTTGAAATCTACAGCAGTTTCCTCATGCTTTTCGCTCCAGTAAGAAAACTGTGTCCACCAGACGACTGGGTTGACCGTCACTGCATACCGCCATGCGCGATCCACCGCGTCCATTCGGAGGCGGACCCCATAACGAGCCGCCCGCATACTCGCCGTCCTTGCGCAGGGCGTAAAACTGCAGGTCCACCGCCGCAAGGCGCTTTTGATCGTTATCGAAATTGCGCGCCACCCGCGTGAGGCAGTCCAACACGGACTCCTTCGGCGACATGCCGTGCCGCATATTCTCCACAATGGTATGCGCGCCGCAAACTCTGATATTTTCCTCGCCGCGCCCCGTAGAACCGGCGCCTCCCACATCCTGGTCGAGAAACAATCCGCCGCCCAGAATGGGCGAATCGCCCAGGCGTCCCGCAATCTTCCAGGCCATTCCGCTGGTGGTGGTCACGGCCGACATCTCGCCTTTTTCGTTCAACGCGATGCAGTTGATGGTGCCATGGGGAGGATGGATCGCAACCTCGTAAGCCCACGCCAACAGGCCTTCCTCGTATTCCGGGTACTCTTTTTTCAAGGACCCGATCTTCCTGGACGCGGGGGGCGCATCGGTCTGCGATTCCCAGTTGGTATGGCCGTTGGGGTCGCGCATCTCGCGCTTCCACATTCTCCAGGCCAGGCGCGAACGCTCGGTCAGCAAGTCCTCTTCCGGGTAGCCCCACATGCGCGCGAAACGCGACGCGCCTTCACCGACCAGCATCATGTGGTCGGTCTCGGTCAGTACCAGTTTGGCAATTTTGGAGGGTGTCTTGCAGCCTCGAATGGCGCCGACAGCGCCGCCTCGCCGCGTGGGTCCGTGAATGCAACTGGCGTCCAATTCCACCACGCCGTCTTCATTCGGCAGACCGCCGTAGCCGACGCTGGTGTCATTGGGATCCAACTCGACAATGTTGACTCCGGCAATGACCGCGTCCAGCGTATCCCCGCCGGATTTGACTACTTCATAAGCTTTGGCGCAGCAATTCACACCGCCGTTATCGGTGGTGTTACCGCTGGAGATGACAATATTCTTCGCCTTCGCCTGCGCCTCCACCACCTGGATCATCGGGAGGGCCGCGGCGCCAAGAAGCGCGGATCTTCTGGTGAATTTCATACGCTGAATGAAGCTGTCCTCCTTTCGTTAGAGAGCGGCTCGACGGCCGCGCCACCGCGCCTTCCGAAGGATCCGGATCGGGTTCACGTGCGAAGGATTTCACATTATGTCACAACGCAAGGAGGAGAGCGTAGTCCGATATGGCTATTTCACCGTAATTGTAAGTAAGGACTGACCGTGACCCTTTCCGGCGGCAAGCGTGTACGCACTTCGCACGCGGTGTCACTCCGATGCGGCAGCGATGATTCTCATGCTTACAGGCCTGACCCGCGGGCCGGACTCGAAATCCTTACCCGAGCAAATGGCAAGCCCCCAGCCGCGCTTTTTACAAACTTTTTACAACTCCGCCATCACCTAATTCCATGTCAACCGTAGGATTACCATAGACGCGCAAGGAGGGCTTCATGGCACCCGAACCAACCAATACCATCCAAATTCCGGCTTATGGTGACGAACATCTGGCGGTGGACTTTTCGCAACAGTACGCCACCCTGGATTCGGTTCGTATGCCGTTGACCCGCAAGGAATACGACCTGCTGGCTCTGCTGGTGCAGCACGCCGGCGAGATCATTCCGCGCGATGCTTTGCTGCTGCGCGTTTGGGGCTACGGCGCCGAAATCCGGACGCGCACGCTGGACGTCCACGTCCGCCGGTTGCGTAAAAAGCTGGGGGCGTACGCCGACGTTTACATCGAGACCATCTTCGGCATCGGCTACCGCTTTCAGCCCTTCCACGCACCGCGCTTCTTTCAATCCGAGCCGAAGCCCGCCGCCGCCGTAGCATAAAGCCGCTGCGTACGGAAACGTACTCAGCAGGCGAGTCAGGCTCCCGGACAAGCGAAAGGGCGTCCTACCCCCGGAAGTAGAGGTAGCCGCCGAGGATGCAGACCAGCACCAGGGCTGAAGCCATGACTTCGCCGCGGCCCCAACTGGCGCGGGTCTTCCTGACATCTTCTCTGGTGGTGGTGCCAAAGGTCAGGCTCTGGATGGATTGATAGTCAGGCTCCGCAGTCATGTAACTCACCCCTACCATGACCACCGCCGAGACGATGGTGATGAGCACGCTGAAGTACTGGAAGTAGATGTTGTTGACCACCCACAGGAACGAGCCTTGGGGATAGCCCTTCTCATACCCGGAGAGCCCGAGCGTGACCGGCGTATCCACCAGCATCCTGGAGATGCCCAGGGCGAATCCGACGATCATGGCCCAGAGCGCACCCTGGCCGTTCAGGCGCTTCCAGAAGACGCCGAAGAAAAAAACCACGAAAATAGGCGGCGCCAGGTACCCCTGCACCGATTGCAGATAGGTGTACAAGCCCTGTGCGCCTTTAATGACGGGAATCCAGGCCAGGGCGATCACGATCATCACCATGGTGGCGGTGCGCCCCACCCTCACCAGTTTCGCCTGGGACGCACCCTTGTTCCACTTCTCGTAGAGATCCACAGTGAACAGGGTGGAGCAGGCGTTGAAGACGCCAGCGAGCGACCCCATCAGCGCCGAAAGCAGTCCGGCCACTACGATGCCGCGGATGCCCGGCGGCAGCAGGTACTGCACCATGTTGGGGAAGGCGCCGTTGGAAATGGCCGGGATCACGTTTCCGTCGGGCCCAATCATGCCGCTCAGGGCGGGGACCTTGCCGCTGCGCGCGAGGGCGTAGCAGATGAGCCCGGGGATGATGAACAGGTAGACGGGGAAGAGTTTCAGAAATGCGGCGAAGATGCTGCCCTCGCGCGCCACCTTTTCATTAGGAGCGCCCAGCGCGCGCTGCACGATGTACTGGTCCGTGCACCAATACCAGAGCCCGATGATGGGGGCGCAGAAGAGCATGCCCAGCCAGGGGAAGTTGCCGTTGAAATACCATGCCTCGCGAATCACCTTGCCGGCGGCGTCGGTCTGGAGGACCGGCGACCACGAACTGGCCACGCCCGCCGGAATCAGGGGTTTCCACAGGTTGAACATGTCGCTGCCACACCAGTATCGGAGTTCGTGCCAGCCGCCCAACTTCACCAGGCCATAGGCGGTGAGCAGGAACGAGCCGGTAATCAGTACGATCACCTGAACGGCGTCGTTGTAGGCTACGGCCCGCATGCCGCCCAACGTAGTATAAAGGCCCGTCAGCACGATCACCAGCACCGAGCCGATCCAGAAACTGTCGATGGTGGTCCCGCCGATGGTGAGTTGCATATTCGGCAGGAGCGTGGCGAAAACGACGCCGCCGGCGAAGATACCCACGGCGATCTTGGAGATGACAAACGTGATGAGGCTGACGATGGAGAGGACGTAGCGCGATTTTTCGTTGAAGCGGCGCTCCAGAAATTCGGGCATGGTGAAGACCATGCTGCGCATGTAAAAAGGCACGAAGACCCAGGCCAGCACCAGCAGGCACCAGGCGTGCAGTTCGTAATGCGCCATGGCGACTCCGCTGGTGGCTCCGCTGCCGGCCAGTCCCACGATGTGCTCGGAACCGATATTCGAGGCGAAGATGGAAGCGCCAATCACCCACCATCCCAGGTTGCGCCCGGCCAGGAAGTAATCCGCGACGTTGTTCTTGCTCTTCCGCACCACCCACCAGGCGACGCAGAGGAGGATTCCGAAATACATCGCAATCATGGTCCAGTCGAGGGCCGTAATGCGCGAAACTGCCGGTGCGGTTTGGAATAACAGAGCGATTGGCATACTTGTTGGAAAGGCGAATTATATCCTATGTCACCGTGCCGGGGGGCCGGGAGTTTGGGGTTGAGGGACGGGTGGCCGGCGGTTGGGCATGGCTTCCTTATGGGCTTTTTCGCTGGCGGCGATCTGGACTGGACTCCTCGCCACGAAGATGGGATGCGAAGGCACGGAGAAAATCGAGACCGGGATCTGAAGAGTCCTCCGTGCTTTCTTCGTGTTCTCCGTGCCTAAGAAACAAACTCGCCCGACGCCTGCAGGGGAGCCAGAGTGAAGCCGAG
>JARLGM010000098.1 GCA_031292755.1 Candidatus Sulfopaludibacter sp. | reverse complement strand
ATGTGGCTGCATCAACGGTACTTCAACGCTAATTACACTTTTGGGATAGGAACCGATATTACGATCGACGGCGCGCCCACCACCTCTCGCGCCAATCCCCTGCAGGTGACGGCATCCTACGTGCCGCCCACGGATATCGTGCAGGAATTCAAGGTCCAGACGGCCACTTTTGACGCGCAGTTCGGGCAGACCCAGGGCGGCGTGACCAACATCAGCATCAAAAGCGGCACCAATCTGTTTCACGGCGATGCCAGCTATTCTTTCCAGCGTCCCAGTTTCTGGGCCAACGATTTCTTCAATAACAAGGCCATCCCGTACGTTCCACGCCCGGACTTTATGTTCAACACATGGGGCGGCTCTTTCAGCGGTCCGGTTTACATCCCGCACTTGTATCACGGGAAGAACAAGACCTTTTTCCTGTTCGGGTACGAGGGAATCCACGACTCCCGCCCCCGTCACGACGACACGACGAACACGGTGCCGACCCCGGCCGAGCGCACGGGAGACTTTTCAGGCCTGCTTGCCGCCGGTTCCTCGTATACCATTTACGATCCGGCGACCCGCACCGGCCCGGTCAACGGGCGGTACACCCAAACGCCGTTCCCCGGCAACAAGATTCCCTCGAACCGGTTCGACCCGGTCGGCATGAAGATTCTGAGCTATTATCCGAGCACGGAGAAGAGCCAGGGCGACGTTACGGGACTCGGCAACTACCGTGACGCCAGCACGACCGAGCAAGCCAAATATTACAACCTTACCGCTCGCGCCGATCAGAACATTGGCGAAAAGCAGCGCTTCTTCGTCCGCTACAGCACGTACACGCGCAACAGCCTGTACAACCAGTACTTCAACAACCCGTTCGTGGGCACCCACTTCTGGTTCTACTCGAAGACCGCGATGATCGATCACGTCTTTACTTTGGCGCCGACCGTAGTTCTGGATACCAGGTACAGCTACAACCGCTTCATCCGCGGCACCGACGCACCCGATGGCGCCATCGGCTTCGATCTCTCCTCGCTGGCTTTCTCGCCGCAGTTCGTCAATCAAGTGGGAACGGCTCAGGCGCGCTTTCCGCGCATCAACCTCACCGGCTATATCAGCAATGGCCAGACCAACGAGAACCGGCCCACCGTAAATCACACGGTTTCCTCCACCCTGTCGAAAGCCGCCGGGGCGCACTCCATCCGCACGGGCGTGGAATACCGCGTCTACCAGCAAGCCGACCGGTTCTTCAGCAATCAACAATCCGGCCAGTTCACGTTTGGCTCCACCTGGGTTCGCGGACCTCTGGATAACTCGGCCACCTCGCCCGGGAGCGTCGGGCAGTCGGTGGCGGAACTGCTGTTGGGCCTCCCCGATTCGGCCAGCATCACCCGCCAGTCGGATTATATCGAGCAGTCCGGGAACGTCGGCATGTTCGTGCAGGACGACTGGAAAGTCACACCCAAGCTCACGGTGAACCTGGGTGTGCGGTACGAGTTTGAGACTCCTCTGCACGAGCGCTTCAACCGCAGCACCCTGGGCTTCGACACCAGCTATATGCAGCCCATCTCCGCGGCGGCGCAATCGGCCTTCACGAGCATCTATCCCAACATTTCGGGCGGGTTCTCTCAACTGAATCCCAGTGCGTTCGCGCTCCGGGGAGGGATGACCTTCGAGGGTCTGAACGGCAACGACGGCAGCCTCTATCACACGCCCAAAAACGTCGTCATGCCACGCATCGGGCTGGCCTACCAACTCGACAGCCAGACCGTTTTCCGCACCGGTTTCGGCATGTTCGCCGGCTTCCTGGGCCAGCGGCGGGGAGACGTGCAGCAGAACGGGTTCACCCAAAACACCAACATGGTGCTCACTACCGACAACGGGCTCCATTTCCTGACCACTCTGGCCAACCCGTTCCCGAACGGCGTGACCGAACCGGTGGGAGCCGCCGCCGGCCCGCAAACGTATCTGGGACAAGGTTTCACTTTCTTCAATCAGTACCCGAAGGTCCCGGAGACCATGCGGTGGGAAGCCAGCGTGCAGCGGCAATACAAAAGCTTCGTCTTCGAGGGCGCTTACGTGGGCAGCAAGACCAACCACATCGAAATCACCCGCAACATCAACGCCCTGCCCCAACAGTTCCTGAGCACCTTGCGCACGCGCGACGATACGTGGAACAACTACCTCGGCGCCAGCATTGCCAACCCGCTCTACAATCTGCTGCCGGGGAATACACAGAGCATTTACACCGGCACGAATACCTCGCGGCAGACGCTGCTGTCGCCCTACGTGGCGTTCGGATCCAATGCCCTCAACACCACCGAAAATGGTGGATACTCCTGGTATAACAGCTTGCAATTCACGGCCACCAAGCGCTTTGCGCAGGGTTACACGCTGATTGGAAGCTATACGTTTGCGAAATCGCAGCAGGCGGTGAACCTGCTTAACCCATCCGACCCGGCGCCCCTTCGGGAGATCTCGGACCTGGACGCGCCTCACCGGTTCAACATCAGCGGCATCTGGGACCTGCCGTTCGGGAGGGGAAAAGCCCTTCTACACGACAAGAACGGTATCGTAGACCGGTTGGTGGGCGGTTGGGAGCTTTCCGGCATCTGGGGACTGCAAAGCGGGTTCGCCCTGCCGTGGGGCAACGTGATTTACTACGGCAATCCGGCGGATATCGAGATGCCCCTGAGCCAGCGGAGTCCCGAGCACTGGTTCAACGTGAGCGGCTTCGAGACGGCTTCCGCCAGGCAGTTGTTGAGCAACCAGGTCCGTACGTGGCCATTGCGATTCTCCCAGATCCGCGGGCCCAGAATGAATAACATCGACCTGGCGCTGATCAAGAGCACGCGCATCGCTGAAGGTAAGAACATCGAGTTCCGCGCCGAGGCGCTCAACGCCGCCAATCACCCCTTCTTCCCCAATCCGAGCATGTCGGTCACCACGGCACAGAGCCCGCTCGACACCGGATTCGGACAGATCAGCGCTTCCACCATGAGCAATTACGCACGGCGGTTGCAACTCACCCTGAAGTACATGTTCTAAGAGTGGACTGCAAGCACACGTCCCGGGTCACCGCGGCAAATCGGGCGGGGTATCCGGGGCGTTTGCTATTGACTTCGGAGGGTATTGCTTAGCTGAATGGGGCCGCGCCGCGGTCCCGCAGGAATTGGACATTCAAGTGGGCATGCCGAGGCGCGGCAGCACCCATTTCATCAGCACCACATAGGCTGCGAGGACCAGAAGAATCGGTAACCATTCGGGCATTCTATTGTGATAGACGCAGAATCGCGCGGGTTGGTGACAGGCAAAGTAAGTTACCGGATTTCAGGTCTCAAACGCGGCAATCGCCTGGCCTTTCAGGTCCTCCACCTCACCGCACAAAAATGTACGAACCATTACAATCGATGTGGTTTTGCGCCGGATTTATCGATTTTCGCCCTGGTCGGTGGGGATTACGTCCTTTCAAACTCGGACAACGGAGGTCATTGCGGGGTGACCGGGACGGACCCGGTCACGGGTTCCTGCGAAGATCCGTCTCTTCAGACGGTGCTCGCGCCGGGGAGCTATTTTGTAGCCCTCTCGGTGTGGGATAACGTTCCTTTTACGGGCAATCTGGCTAATGGCTTCAAGCAAGCCGGAAATCCGGGGTTCACGTGCGCGGAAGGTGGCTTGAGCGGGCAATTCTGCGACGTCGGCACAGCGCTCTTCACACCGCGAACCGGCGACTGGGGATTGGATATTGCCGGCGCCAGCAGCGTCGCGCCGACGAGCATTCCGGAGCCCGCCACCTGGTGGCCGCTCTTGTCGGGTGGACTGCATGGGGCGCTGCGCTTGCGGCGCAAGACCGGCTAGACTCGATTTTTCATTCAGGAGGGAATGGGATGCGAAAACTGCAACGTGCTGCAGTGTTGTTTTGTGCGGTTCTGCCGGCCGTCACCTGGGGACAGGTGCTGACGCCCGCGCAGGATGCCTACTACGTTCCAGGGTATGCCACCAACTTCGGCGCAGCCGTCAGTGTGACGGTAGGCAGCTCCGGAAGCGTCGGATTGGTGCAATTCGATCTGGGCGCTTTGCCGCCGGGGACAACCGCGGCCCAGGTGCAGAGAGCGACTGTCGCGTTGTTTATTAACAAGGTGAACGTGCCCGGGTCGATCAGCGTAAGTCTGGCCAACGGTGCCGCGCTGTTGTTTCACGCCGGAACGGACCCGCGGGGGCTGCGCTTCGAACTCGGATGGGGGCACCTGGCGCTGGCCGCAATCGCCTGGGTGCTGTTGTCGCGGAGGGAATCGAAGGACCGGGACTGGCTGCGTTTTTTCACGCCGGCAGCCATCGTTCTGTGTATTCTGATGTTCCCGGTTAGCGTGTGGGTCTGGGACCACTTCCCGCTGATCCGCTTCGTGCAATTTCCGTTCCGGCTGCTGGCGCCCATCACGCTATGCATAGCGATGCTGGTGGCGCCGCTGGGGCCCTATCTGTATCCCGTGACCGGCAAGCGCGCCCTTTGGTTCGCCGGCGCGCTGGCGTTGTTGATCGTGCCGAACCTCGCGCACTTGCGTCCCACGGGCTACACCACCCTGGACCTGACCTTTTGGACGCCCCATCAACTGGCGGCGTGGGGGTACGAGCCGAACACGTCGTACGACTTCCTGCCGCGCGTGGCCGCGCAACTGCCGGCTTACGATCCGCGCTCGGCCCGAGCCGTTGAGGGCGAAGCCGGGATTCAGGAGTTGGATCGAAATCCCGAGCTTTGGTCGGGCAAAGTCACCACGCGCGGGGGAGCGCTGCTGGAGGTGTCCACCATTCAGTTCCCGGGTTGGCGCGTGGAAATGGATGACCGGGAGGCGCCGGCGTACAGGTCGCCGAATACCGGGCTGATTCGCTTTCGGGTGGAGCCGGGAGAGCACCTGGTGGAAGTCGGGTTTCACCGCACGGCGGATCGCTGGACCGGCGATTCGCTCAGCGTGCTTGCCGGGCTGGGACTGCTTTTGGGATTCGTGCGTCTCTGGCGCTCAAAACTCGATCACAACGATGCAGTCTTCCTTGGCCCTGGCGTGGACCCGGACCTGTAAATTCTTCTGGACGGGGTCGTAGAACCAGGTGCGGTCGGTCATCTGATTGGGCGCGGTGGCGACGGGGTATTTCAAATCTTCGAAGCCTACCGACGCGGGCTTATCGATGTGATGCACCACCCACTGGTAATCGCGTTCCTTTTTGGATTCGATTTCGAGGCGCATGGCGTCGAGCGAAGGGGCGGCGTGCACGGCCGAATAGTCGCTGATATCGTCTTCCAGAATGAAGAACTCCGCGCCGAGTCGCGGGAAGTAATGCAGGGCCACCCCGCCGGCGGAATCGAGCGGCACAATGGTGCCGTTCCGCGCGAAGACCGGCAGGGCGCTGGTGCTCACCTGAATGGTGCGGCGGCCGGTCATGGCCTCGTTGGTCTCCAGGTTGGTCCAGACTCCCTGGGGGAGATACAGCGACCGTTTGCCCGTGCCATCGTAAATCGGGGCGATCAGCATTTCATCGCCGAGCATAAACTCGTCGACATGACTGGCGCATTCCGGATCGTCGGGAAACTGGAAGGGCAGGGGATGCCACACGGGATAGCCGTTGTACTCCACCTCCGGCACGTACGGGCCGTAGAAGGTGTCGAGTTGCCCGCGGAAGTTACTAAGCGGGACGGCGCCTCGCGTGACCTTGGCGGGCAGCGAGCCGACCTGCCGGGCGCGCTGCAAGAGGGGGGCGTCGGCGCCGAAGTAAGTGGAGAGATCGAAGGACGGGTACAACATCCCCGACATGGCCGCCTGCACCATGCGCAGCAGGGAATCGCGCAGCGTGGTCCAGGTGACCGGCTTTTCGGCCGGCACCTGCCAGACGGTGTTGCCGGCGTTGGCGGCGTGGCGCTCCTTGAAAATCTCCTTGGGCCGGGGGCCGTAATAAATGGAGTAGTCCACACGCGGCGCGGCGACGCGGTAGCGGCCGGCGCCGGTGAAGTCGAAGCGGAAAGGGCCGGCGCCCGCATGAAATTCGCCATAGCCGGTGGTGGAGAGCAGGAACGGCACATCGGTCTCGGCCTTCCTGCCGCGTAAATCGAACGAGGGATCGACGCGCGGACCGAGGCCGTAGAAGCGTGCGCCGGCCGGCATTTCGCGCTCCCAGACAATGGCGTCTCCCTCCGGCCGGGGCTCAGAAAGATCGGCCATTACCTGTTGGCCATCGGCAGAGCGCACGCGTACCAGCAGGCCGTGCTTCTGCACCGTGACTTCGAGGACGTCCGAGCGGATCCGCACCGCGCCCGGCGTCTCATCCACTTTCAGAGAGACCTTGTCATGCGGTCCCATCTGCACCACGGGTAGAGCATCTTCCAGAGAGCGGCGGAACCGGAATGTGGCGGGGCTGTTCCAGACGATTTCGGCCGCGCCGTGGTCCAGTTTGAAATCGACCTGATTGCCTTGGGGCGCGAAAGACAGCACCGTGGCGACGGCGGCGAGAGCCTGAAACGGCATTACAGCAGCGCCATCTCCCGCTGAATCTGGCCGGTGACGCGCGCCTCTTTGTCGCCCACGAACATGTTGACTTCCGAGCGCACGCCGAACTCCGGCAGATAGATGCCCGGCTCGATGGAGAAGCAGGTCCAGGGCGATACGGTGCGTTCGTCGTGGCTCTCCAGGTTGTCCATGTTGGCGCCGTTGCCGTGCACGGTTTCGCCGATGGAGTGGCCGGTGCGGTGGGTGAAGAATTCGCCGAATCCGGCCTTTTGAATGACGGCGCGGCAGGCATCGTCCACTTCAAAACCACGCAGCGGATAACCGGAAGCCGAGGCGTCCATGACCCGCTGGATGGCGGCATCGCGCGCGCCGGTGACGACGGTGAAGACGTTGCGGATGCGGTCCGGCGGGGTGTCGCCGCACCAGGCGGTCCAGGTGATGTCGTAGTAGACCGCGCCGGGTTGATCCAGCTTGGCCCACATGTCCAGCAGCACCCAATCGCCGGGTTTGATGGGCGCGCTGAGCTCCGCGGTGGGTTCGTAGTGCGGATTGGAGGCGTTGGCGTTGCATCCCACGATGGGGCCGTGATCGGTGATGAGGCCGGCGGCGGCGAAGTTGCGGCGGACCAGGTCCTTCACCTCGACTTCGGAAAGGGGCGCGCCATTGCGGGTGCGCTCGTGGATCAGGGCGAAAGCTTCCGCGCGAACCTTGTCCACGCGGCGGCCGGCCTCCAGGTGCGATTCCAGGGCCTCGGGCGTCCAGCGCGCTTCGAAGGCCTGAATCAGTTCGGCGGAACTGACCACTTCGACGCCGGTGCTGCGCACCAGTTCTACGGTGCCGCCATCCACCATGGAGACGTACGGGATGGCACACATAGGCGAATACTGCATGGCCACGCGCTTCATGCCGTGCAGGATTCGGGCCAGCGCCGCGGTCTGTTCGGTCCAACTGGAATAGGGAATCTTCTCACCGGGAAGATTGCCGGTCATACCGCGCTCGATGCGATGTTCCAGGCCGCGCGGTTCGCCGGTGGCGGGGATCAAATAATACCAGCGGCGGGTGGGCGCCGCGGGCGGCGTAAGTCCCAGCACCCGGTACGCCAGCGGATCGCGAAGATGGTGGTCGAAGAAGAGCCATCCGTCCAGATTTTGATTGCGGATCTCCTGCTGAATCTTTTCCAGTTGCATAGATGAACCTACAGTCTACCGCTCGATGTAGACCGGCGCTATGTAGGATTTCAATCGGGGCGATTTTGCGGGACGGACGATTGCGGCCGGCTTGATGCCGGCAGAGGGGTTGAAGCCGGAGGGGATTTCCCCTCGGGCGTTGCCCGCATAAAGACGCATCTTCCGGGAGATGCGGGGCGTAATAGAAGACGTATGACTTTGCCGCGGTCGTGGGTTTCGCTGTGTCTGCTCGCCGGCGTGCTGGCGGCGCAGCCGGCCATTCGCGTGGATGTCCACCTGGTGAATGTGGGATTCTCCGTCCGGGATTCCCAGGGCAAGCTGGTAACTAATTTGACCCGGGACGATTTCGAAGTATTCGAAGACGGCGCGCCCCAAAAAATTTCCTTTTTTGCCCGCAGTTCGGACGTTCCCCTGAAACTTGGCCTGCTGATGGATGTAAGCGGCAGCCAGGACTCCTTCGTCAAGCCGCACAACAAAGACCTGCATACCTTTCTGGAGAGTGTGTTAGGACCGAAGGACCAGGCATTCATGCTGTGCTTCGGTAATCACCTCCGCCTGGTAAGCGACTTTACCGGCTCACCCGGACATCTTACCGGCGCGTTGGAGCTGTTTCATAAGGGTAAGACGGAGTTTCCGGAGATCGGTCCGGCGGAACACCGCATTCTGGGGACGGCCTTCTATGATGCTATTTACTATTCCGCCACCCAGTTACTGGCCAACACCGAGGGCGGCCGGAAAGCGCTTGTCATCTTTAGCGATGGCGAGGACAATTCCAGCGCCCACCACATGCTGGACGCTATCGAAGCCGCTCAGACAAACGATGTTCTGTTATTCACAGTCCGCTACACGGAGGTGAAAAACGGACGGCTGAACGCGCGCAATAAGTACGGCGCGGGTGTCATGGAGCGAATCGCGCGGGAAACCGGAGGCTTCGGCTACGATGCGCGCGAAAAGGGGCTGAAGGCCAACTTCGAACAGATTGGCGAGCAGTTGCGGTGCAGTTATGAACTGGCTTATCACTCCACGGACCCTTCCGACGGCGGCACGTTCCACAAGATCAGAATCCGGCCCAGGCAAGCGGGTCTGGTAGTGCGCGCCAAGAGCGGATACTACACTCGCTGACCTTTTCCAACGACGTTTGTCAAAGTCTAACCAGTATAGTACTGCGTGTGAGTGAAGATACGTCGAGCCACTGTTCAAGACTGTATGATTCGGGTAAGATAGCGTCAATAATATTGGTCATGGAACCACGTCGGTAGAGAGCGTACGTCCCGCGCCGGAAGCTACGGGATTCACCTATTGACGGCGACGTACGACAAGGAGGCTACCGTGACGCGACGGATGGCGAAGAGTGGCGAGCAACCCGCCCGCACTTACAGATTAGCTCTCCAGTTGCAGTACAAATTGCACTCGGGCGAGAGAGGTACGGGAGAATCGATCAGCATCGATCTCGAACGATTAGCGATGCGCTGCTCTGCTCCGATTCCAATCGGCGAGGTGGCGGAGGTCGATATCGCCTGGCCGCTGCTGGCGAGTGGCCGCGATCCCCTGGTGCTTCGCATACAGGGAGTGGTGGCGTGGAGCGACCAGGAGAGTGCCATCATTTCGATCGGTAAGAGCGAACTGGTCACTACGAATCCGAAGTGAACAGGCCGGCGCGCTCCTATTCATTCGGGAAGATTGTCCTGGAGAGGTCTTCTTCCTTCCTGGGGCGCGAGGATTCCCACAGGCCGGAACCGAAAGCGATGGCCGAGAGCGACCAGACCACGATGTCCGCCGCATCCAGGGAATGGCGGAACGCCACGGCGCCCAGGCACAATAACACCCGGATGGCCCAGCCGATCAGCGTGGATTGCTTTTGCACACCCCGCCGCACCGTCACCACCGAGCGGCCCAGCATAAAGGCGCAGCCGATCCCGATGAATCCCAGAATCCCGCGCATGAATTCCAACGATACGGGCATCATTTTTAACATATACTCGCGGATGAGGAAAACCAACTCTGTGACTCGGGTTCTTCCCTGCGTTTTCGTTCATTGCCGTCAGTTTGGGGATGGCGCATACCAGTGGCACCGCGGCGAACCAGCCCGGTAAGGCCACCGCCACCATTCGCGGCAATCCATTCGCAGCGGCCGTTGCGCTCCGCCCATATGTTTAATAATCCAACAGTCTGACGCAAAAAACTGTCGAGTTTTTTCACAAAATATTCACATTTTGAGATCTGAATAGGTTAGAATGTCCCCAATCGGCATTTTATGGTTTCGATACGATTCAGGGGAGTTAGACAAATTGAAGGGATACCTTTGTAGTTCGTCACGCCTCCGGCGTGCGCTGCCGTGTCTTAACGGCACTATTGCGACGCTTCTGCTATTGACAGCGTCGTCAGCGTTGAGCCAGACCATGACCACGGGCGACGTGGTCGGAACGGTCACCGACACCACAGGCGCGGTTGTGCCCAAGGTGACGGTGACGATCAAATTACCGGATACCAACGAAATTCGCACGGGAGTGACCAGCGACACAGGGCATTACCGTTTCTCGCTGCTCAAGCCGGGCGATTACACCATCCAGGCGGAAACCACCGGTCTCAAGAGCAAGCTCGAAAAGTTCACGCTCCTGGTAGGCCAGGAAGCGGCGATGAACCTCACGCTGGCGGTGACGGGTACCCAGGAAATTGTGGAAGTGCAGGGCGAGGCTGCCGTTTTGGAAACGGAAAACGCCAACCTCACCAGCGGCTTCAACACCGCTCAGGTAGTCAACCTGCCGATGAACGGAGGGGACATCACCACCATCGCTTTCACTGTCCCCGGAGTGCTGGTTCTCCCGGGGGGCGGGGCTGCCGGCAACTTTAATGTCAATGGCATTCCTGGAGCGAGCACCTTGTTCACGCTCAACGGGGCCGATGACATGGACCCCTACCTGAACATCAACAACTCCGGCGCCAGCAACAACACACTGGGCGGCAACGAAGTGGCCGAAGCCGCGGTGGTTCTGAACGCCTTCAGCGCCGACTACGGACGCATGGCGGGCGCGCAGGTGAACTACATCAGCAAGAGCGGCACCAACAGCATGCATGGCAACTTGTACTACAACTACAACGACGCCATCTTCAACGCCAACGACTTCTTCAACAATGCCAGCGGCACGCCGCGCGGCCGCGCCGACGCCAACCAGTTCGGCGGGTCGGTGTCCGGCCCCATCCGCAAGAACAAGCTGTTCTATTTTTTCAATTACGAAACGCTGCGCTACGTGCTGCCCAGTTCCGGAGTATACGCCGTTCCTTCGCCGCAACTGGAGCAGTACGCGCTGGCTCACATTCCGGCGCCGGCCGTGCCCCTGTATCAGGATGCCATCAACCTATGGAACAACGCGCCTGGCATCAACCGCGCCGTGCCGGTCACCACCGGTTCGGGCACGCTGCAGGATAGCTCTGGAAATATGGGCTGCGGCAACTACAAATTCCCCGGCACGGCGGCGCCCGGCGGCGGTGTCTTCGGGCAGAACGTTTCGTGCGCTCTGGCGTTCGGAACCAACGTCAGCCAGAAGAATATGGAATCGCTGATCACTATCAAGAGCGATTACAACATCAACGATAAGCAGAAGCTTACCTTCCGCTACAACTACGATTGGGGTCTGCAAGCGACGTCGGCCAGCCCGCTGAATGCGGCTTTCGACTCGCAGAGCAACCAGCCGTCGGACCAGGGACAGCTCAACTACACATACGTGATCAGCCCGACCCTGGTGAACAACTTCACAGGATCGGGAAGTTGGTATACGGCCATCTTCGGCGTGTCCAATTTCGCCGCTACCACCAAGCTCATGCCGGAACAGATCGGTATCAGCGACAACAGCATGAACAGCGCCAGCTTCGCCAGCGCCGGCGGAAACGGAGGCTTCCCCACCGGCCGCAACGTGGGCCAGGCGCAACTGGTTGACGACCTCACCTGGATTAAGGGCACACATACCCTGAAGGTGGGGATCAACTACCGCTATAACAAGGTCACCGATACCAGCATCGCCAGCAGTTCGCAGCGCGGCGCTTACAGTTTCGCCGATATGAGCGACTTTGCCCTCGGGATTGTCAATAACGCCGGCCATGGCGGTTCCTTCAGCCAGAGCTTCCCGGCCCTTTACGCCGCGCATATCCGCCTGAATACACTGGGCGCATATGTGATGGACGAATGGAAGGTCCGTCCCAACCTGAGCTTCACGCTGGGTCTTCGCTTCGAGCACGACGGCGATCCCCTCTGTGTGGACAAGTGCTTCGCGCGTATGAACGATCAGTTCGGCACGTCCGGTTATGTAGGGGGCGCCAACGTTCCTTACAACGCCACGATCACTACGGGCCTGCCGACTGCGTATAAGAGCCTGGAAGCGGCGATTCCGGAGCCGCGCTTTGGTTTTGCCTGGTCGCCTTTCGGTTCGGGCAAGACCGTAATCCGGGGCGGCATCGGCCTGTTCGCCAACCTGTTCGCGGGCAGCGTGGCTTCCAGCGTGTTCAGCAATTCGCCGAACAAGTTCAGCCCCAGCGTGACCTTCGGCAATGTGGGCATGCCGGGCGACGCGGGTAGCTCCGCCAACGCCGCTTTGGCGGCCTACAACACCTTTACCAACGGTTTCGCCCAAGGCTATACGCTCACTCAGATCCAGGGCGCCCTGGGCAAGATTCCCTTCGGCGCTCCCGGCTACTACTCGCCGCCCAACGATTTTGTCGCCCCTAAGGTGACCGAGTGGAGCCTGGAGGTGGAGCAACCCCTCACCAAGCGCGACGTGCTGGCTGTGACCTACACGGGCAATCATGGGTACGACCAGTCGGTGACCAACTCCTGGGCCAATTCGTTCGCGAATTTCGGCGCCAGCGGTATCAGCAGCATTTACGGCGCCAGCTTTGCCACGCTGCCCAATGCCGCCCCCGATCCCCGGTTCCTGGCAATAAGCCAGGTGCAGACCTCGGGCTACTCCAATTACGATGCGGGCTCCATTCAGCTCCGCCACGCCATGAACTATGGCTTCCAGGGACAGATCAACTTCACCTGGGCGCATGACGCCGGCATCGTCGGCATCTACAACCCCAACAACATCGGCTTCGGCTATGGTCCTTTAAGCATCGACGTTCGCAAGGCCATGGCTGCCGATCTGATCTGGACCCAACCGCACAAGTTCGCCAACAAGTACGCCGACTACGCTCTGGGCGGTTGGAATATCGGCGGTAAAGTGTACGTGTACAGCGGACGCCCTTTCTCCGTCACCGACAGCAAAATGAACTCGCAGATCAACTCGGCCGGCGGCTTGGGGACTTTTCTTGCGACCACTGTCGCTGCGACCTCCGGCTCCAGGGTCTGCACCTACGTTAGTGGTAGCCCGGGGACGCCGTGCCTGGCTGCCAGCCAGTTCGAAACGTATGCCGCATCTTCTAAGGTCGGCACGCCGGTGCAGATGGACTTCGGGCAGACGGGTCCGGACAGCTACCGCGGTCCCGGATACTTCGATCTGGACACCCAGATCAGCAAGCAGTTCCGTGTTCACGAACGCATGAATTTCGAATTCGGAGCTCAGGTTTACAACCTGCTGAACCACGCGAATTTTCGTAACCCCGCGAGCGGCGTGAGTTCGCCCAGCTCGCTCGGCGTCATCAGCAGCGACTACAGTCCGCCCACCAGCATTTACGGTTCGGGCCAGGGCGCCGCGGTTTCCGGCCGCGTCCTGGTGGTCATGGGCAAATTCAACTTCTAGGCCTCCGCTGTCTGGAACGCCTCCCCTTACCGGGGGAGGCGTTTTTGTTTTTTGGGATACAATTTCCATCAAATGCGAAAACTCGTTTTCATTTTGGCGATCGCGGGAACGGCCCTTTGGGCAACGGACCAGAAGGATGTCGAATTCGGCCGGCCGGGCGGCAAGGCGCTGCTGCTCGACCTGCACGTGCCGGATGGACCGGGACCGTTCCCGGCCGCCATCCTGATTCATGGCGGCGGTTTCGACGAAGGCAGCCGCAGCACGAATGTGCGCCCGTTGTTCGACATCCTCGCCAATGCAGGGTACGCGTGGTTCAGCATCGATTACCGCATGGCGCCGGAGTTTCGTTTTCCGCAGGCGAGTGAGGACGTGGCCACCGGGATTCGCTGGGTCAGAAGCCATGCCGGCGAGTATCACGTGGATGCTTCGCGCATCGTGCTGATCGGGGAATCGGCCGGCGGCTTCCTGGTGAACTACGCCGGCACGCATGAAACCAAGGACACGAAAATCGCGGCGGTGGTGGATTTTTACGGCCCGGTGGATTACGGCAAACTGGCCGAATTGCGCCGCGATCATCCGGAGCGATTCAATATGACCAGCATCAATCGCCACGCGGCCAACGGCGGAGGCATCCACTTTTTCGGAGCGGAGAGCCTGGATGCGGCCGGCCTGGCCAAACTGCACGGTATCTCTCCGATTTTCGCGGTACACCAAGGCATGCCGCCGTTCCTGGCCATCCACGGCAATAAGGACGACCAGGTGGCCTACGAGCAATCGCCCGCCATGTGCGACGCCATGCATAAAGTGGGTGCGGTGTGCGACCTGATCACCATCGAAGGCGGCGGCCACGGCATGAGCGGCTGGCGCGCGCCGGAGATGCAGCACTGGAAGGCGGAGATGATCGCGTGGCTGAACAAGACCCTCAAACGGTGAGGCGTTGTTGTACGATGGTTTCGCCATGCCCTCGCAAGAAGCGCTTTCCAGACGTTCGTTCCTGGCCTTGTCCGCCGCGGCTCCGCTGGCGTTTGCCTCGCCTGCCGTAAAGCCGATTCCCATCGGGTTGGAACTGTTTTCGGTCCGCAACGAACTCGCCAAGGATCTTCCCGGCACCGTGCAGGCGGTGGCCAAAATGGGTTACCAGGTGGTGGAGTTCTTCGCGCCGTATTTCGGTTGGACGCCCGAGTACGCCAAGCAGGTCCGCAAGATCATGGACGACGCAGGCATCCGCTGCAATTCCACGCACAACGGTCCGCCCTCGTTCACCGACGAAGGCTTGAAGAAGGCCGCGGAGCTGAATCAGATTATCGGCGCGAAGTTCATCGTGATGGCCAGCGCCGGCAGGGTCAGCGGACTGGACGGCTGGAAACAACTGGCGGGCACGCTGGCGCACGCCTCGGAGACGCTCCGGCCCCTGGGGTTGCGCTCGGGTTATCACAACCACCAACTGGAGTTCACCCCGATCGATGGCAAGCGGCCCATGGAAGTGCTGGCGGCCAATACGCCCAGGGATTTCATGCTGCAACTCGACGTGGGAACGTGCGTGGAGATGGACTCCGACCCGGTGGCGTGGATCGAAGCCAATCCGGGCCGCATCAACAGCCTGCACCTGAAGGACTGGGCGCCCGGCGCAGGTAAGGGCTACAGCGTGCTGTTCGGCGAGGGTGTGGTGCCATGGAAGGGAGTAATGGAGGCCGCGGAAAGCGTGGGCGGCGTGGAGTACTACCTGATCGAACAGGAAGGCAGCCGCTTCCCGGCCATGGAAACCGCCCAGCGCTGCCTGGCAGCCTGGAAGAAGATGCGCGCGTAAGGCCGTGAAGTCTTAATTCCCCGACGGCTTTTCCACACGGTCGATGACCAGCACGTCCACCGGGCCTTTCGTGGATTCCATCCTGAGTCCCAGTTGCTGCAAGGCGCTCGCTAACGACGGCCCGCCCGGGTCGCTGGAGGGCGCCGCGGCATCGGCTCCGGCTTCCAGACCGGGAATGCCCGATACGGTGTCCGGGGTCCACTCCATGGTGAAATTGAAATTTGCCGTGTAGCCGGTCCGATCGATTATTGTGCGGCCCGTTTGAGCGGCGAGCCAGTGAACGAAATCCCCCATCGTAATCCCGGTTCCGGTGAGCGTAAAGCCGGTCTCGCTCTTGTGCTGTCCCAGGTTGCCGCAGAACGCCGGGCGCGGCTCACCGGGCTTGAGCTGCGGTGGGTTTTGCGGGTCCACTGTAACGCAATTGGACGGCTGCAGCTTCGGGCCGCCCTTGGCCGCCACCAGCGCCACCACGGGCAGTTCTTTGGTCTCGTGATGCATGCGCAACCGGCAGCGCTCTTCCAGCAGCATCTGGACCCGCAGCTTCATGCCGGCACTCATGGACTCGATGGATTCTTTCTGGGGCGGGCCCTCCGGTTTGTTGACCTCGCGCTTGGCCACGATGTCGTAGGCCTCCGAGCGGACCCATGCCGGCGCCCCGTACACCTGGAAGGATTGGACACCATAGGCGTACGCGATCAGGGTCAGCAGCGGCGTGTTCCTGGTGTGGAACTCTCCGGAGCGGTCGATGCCGATGGAAATTCCAGGTCCACCGGCCGCGGGTTTGACCGACGCCACCTCGAAGCTTGGACGTTCGCCAGCGGCGGCGGCCTGGGCCCGAATCGCCGGCGCGTTCATCATGCCCAACACCAGGGGCGCCGCCAGCGCTGCCGCTCCGGCCGCGGCCAGCGCCAGTTTCCGCGCGAAGTTCAGGCGGCGGCCCGTGCGATTGGTCATGATGGCCGCGATGCGATTCTTGAGATCCGCTCCCGTTACGCCGGAGGCGCAGGCCAGCGGCGATTCCACATACAGCTTGCAGACATTAAGAATCCCTTCGGCGTAGACTTTGGGTGCGTTGCCCAGGCGCAGCACTTCCTCGTCGCATGCGTGCTCGCGCTCGCTCACCATCCGCCGGCCGATGAACCACACCAGCGGATGGAACCAGAAGACCGTTTCCACCAGCATGTGGACCGCGGCAGTCAGGTTATCGCGGCGCCGGACGTGGGACATCTCGTGCGCGATCACCGCTTCCAGTTGCTCCGGCGGCAGGCGCTCGAAAATTCCTTCGGGCAATACCAGCAGCGGCCGGAAAACACCGAAGATGCCGGGCTCCAGCGCTGTGGGAGAGGACCTGGCGGGAATCGGAATGTCCAGGTGCAGCGGTTCTCCGGCCCACACCGCGGCACGCAGCCGCCGCCAGCGAATCCACCACGAACCGGCGATTCCGAGGAAGCCGCATGCCCAGATGCCGAACAGGATTTCCGGCAGCAGGCTCGCGGCGGGCACGGGTGCTGCCGCCGGCCAATCGTGCGAAACCGCGGGAGCCGTAAACGGCCGGCTGACCCGGTCCATCGCCATCGCCACATTTGACCGCGCCGTGCCGGCAGCGGGCCGCCACTGGATCTGCCCGCCCAGGGCTATCAGCACCGCAAGCGGAATCAGAAATTTGCAGGAAGCCGTCAGCCACACCCAGTGGCGCACCCGTGCGCGATTGGTGCGCAGCGCCAAAGTCAGCAGTCCCGCCGCCCCGGCAAACAGGGTCGACTGCCACAAGTGATTGGCAAGTGGCCACAACAGGGAAGTCATTGGGCCTTCTCCTCTTCGCTGAGTTTCAGGAGAGTCTTCTCCGTGGCGCGCACGTCTTGGAGCGAGAGCGTTCCCGAGTCAATCAGGTGCAGTTCCGCTGCTTCGCGGGTAACCGCCGCTTCGAAGATCAGGGCCGTGGCGATCTTCTTCGTGCGGCGCCGCACTTTCTTCGCCTCCGTCCGGTAAACCGTAGTTTGCACGGTGGTGTATGCCGGGAGAGAACTACTCACGTTTGTCAATTTACTATAGCTGTGTGTGATTAGGCAAGCGCCCTCATTCCGATTGGGCCGGTGCTTCTTTTGGACATTCCATAGGAGAGTATTTCACGGGCGGGCTGCGATAATAAAAACAGCGGGACTATGAGTCCATCTTCGGAACGTTTGAACCAGCCGCTGCCCGGAACTCCGCGCTGGATCATCTCGGGCGCGTTTCTGGGATTGCTGGGCATCATGTTGATTGCCAGCATGACCGCGCTGCACGACCTCAACGAGATGCATCGCGGGGAGCAGGAAGCGCGGCGCGATTTTCTGGTGCGCACCCAGGCGCTGAGCAGTCTTAGCCTTTCCATCCAGATCTACGCGGAGACTGTGCAGCACTACGCGGCTTCGACCGATCCCGGCAGCGATGACGGTGTTCGCGTTGTCCTCACCCGGCTCACCCGCGAAATCGACGCGGAGTTCAGCGGGTATCCGGCCGGCACGCAGGAACTGACCGCTCTGCGCACCATCGCGCAGCTCTTCGCGCGGCAGCGGGAACTGGTGGACGGCATGCTTAGCTGGTCCGGCGATGAACGGCGGCGCCGCGCGCCGCTGCTCCTGGATCGCGAGGTCCAACCCATCCAGATGGAGATACTGCAACGTTCCGACCAGCTTCGCATGGCCAACGATCAAACCTTACATGACGCCGACCAGGCGCTGCTGGCGCAATTCGCGGTGCAGCAAGGCAATCTCACGCGCTCCATCGTACTGGCGCTGGGCACCGCGCTGGTGCTGATTCTGGCCAGCCTGGTGTACATCCTGCGGCTGGAAAGCCAGACGCGCAACCGGTACAACGAACTGGTGCGCAGCCGCGGCGAACTGGAGCTGCTGAGCGCCCGCCTGGTGGACGCGCAGGAGACCGAGCGCCGCAACATATCCCGCGAGTTGCACGACGAAGTGGGCCAGACCCTGGGCGCGCTGCTGGTGGATTTCGGACGCCTGTCGGCCTCGGCTCCGGCCGAAATGCGCGAGCAGGTGGAACATATGAAATCCGTCTGCGAGCGCAGTGTGAAATCCGTGCGCGACTTGGCGCTGCTGCTGCGCCCCTCCATGCTGGACGATCTGGGCCTGGTAGCCGCCCTGGAATGGCAGGGCCGCGAGGTCTCCCGCACGAGCGAACTGGAGGTGGACGTTCAGAGCGAAAACGTCTCCGACGAGCTGCCCGACGAAGCCAAAGTCACGGTCTACCGCCTGGTGCAGGAGGCGCTCAACAATGCGGTCCGCCATTCCGGCGCGCGCAATGCCAGGGTTCGCGTGGACCAGGACGGGCATCGCATTCGCGTGACGGTAGCTGACGACGGACGCGGCTTCAACCCCGAACGTGTCCGTGGCATGGGCATTCTGGGGATGGAGGAGCGCGTCAAGCGATTGGGCGGCAGCCTGGCCATCGACTCCAAACCGGGGCAGGGGACCACGCTAACCGCGGAACTGCCGGCGCCGCAGCCGCAGGTGAAACCGGCATGAAGACGATCCGTGTTTTACTGGCTGACGATCACAACCTGATTCGCGCCGGCCTGCGGCTGGTGGTCGCGCAGCAGCCCGATTTTCAGGTGGCCGGAGAGGCCGAAAACGGACGCCAGGCGGTGGCTTTGGCGGAACAGCTCAAGCCGGATGTGGTGGTCATGGATATCAAGATGCCCGACCTCAACGGCATCGAAGCGTGCCACCAGATTCGCGAGACGCTGCCGGACACGCAGGTGGTGATGCTCAGCATGCACTCCGACGAGACCTATGTGCTGCGCGCCCTGAAGGCCGGAGCCCGCGCCTACCTTCTAAAGGACTCGGCTGAAGCCGACCTGGCCCGTGCCATCCGCGCCGCGGTAGAGGGGAAGAGCTTTTTCAGTCCGGCGGTTGGCAAGGTCCTATTGGAAGATTACATGAGGAAACTTCAGCGCACCGGCGCCGAGGATTCCTACGAGCTGTTGTCGCCCCGTGAGCGTGAGATCCTGCAGGTGGTGGCTGAGGGAAAATCCAGCAAGGAAATCGCCAATGTGCTCAACCTGAGCGTGTATACGGTTGAGACTCATCGTGCTAAGATCATGCAAAAGTTGAACTTACGCAGTATGCCGGAACTCATCCTATACGCCGTGCGCAAGGGCATCATCGGCTGACAGCCCCCGGCATACCGACTCTCCGGTGCCACATTTACCGACTTTCCGTTACAAACGGGAAACCCCCTTCCCCCATCTCTATATACGGAGCCACTGGAAAAGGATTTCCGTGGTGATCCGGAGAGATTTCTGGAGGATACATGAACATTCAATCGATTCTGAGGCGCCCCAAGACCACAGTCGCGACGATGATGCTTGCGCTGGGTGTGGGGGGCCTCGCGGTCGCGGCTGCGGATCACCTGATGAATCCGCCCGCTACATTCAAGTTCGCCAACGCGGACGAACCGGCCAGCCGCAACAGTTTCGCGCCGGTAGTGAAGAAGGTATTGCCCTCGGTGGTGACCATCACCTCGTCCCGGATGGTGAAGACGAGCATGCAGGGATTGGGGGGAGACGACGACCAGATTCCGCCCATGTTCCGGCAGTTCTTTGGCGATAACGGCGGGAATGGCGGCGGGCAGTCCCGGATGCCGCGGCAGCAGAAGGAACAGGGCTTGGGCTCCGGCGTGATTGTCAGCCCGAACGGCTACATCCTGACCAACAATCACGTGGTGGATCACGCCTCTACGGTGACCGTGATCATGCCCGACAAACGCGAATACAAAGCCCGCGTGGTGGGCGCGGATGCCAAGACCGACATCGCCGTCGTGAAGATCGATGCCAACGGTCTGGACCCGATCACCATCGGCGATTCCGACAAAGTGCAGGTGGGCGACTATGTGCTGGCAGTAGGCAACCCGTTCGGCGTCGGCAAGACCGTCACCATGGGCATCGTGAGTGCCAAGGGCCGCGCCAATCTGGGCATTGAAGACTACGAAGATTTCATCCAGACGGATGCTTCCATCAACCCCGGCAATTCGGGCGGCGCGCTGGTGAACGAGCGCGGCGAACTGATCGGTATCAACACCGCCATTCTGGCGAATGGTTCGGAAGGGAACCAAGGGATCGGTTTTGCCGTTCCTGTTAGTGTGGCGCGCAATGTGATGGACCAGATCATCCAGAATGGCAAAGTGACCCGCGCCTACCTGGGCGTGATGGCTCAGGAAGTGACGCCCGCCATCGCTCAGGCGTTCCACGCGCCCCAGGTAGCCGGCGCGCTGGTGGGCGATGTGACTCCCAACAGCCCGGCCCAGAAGGCGGGTATCGAGAAGGGCGACATCATTCTGGCGATCAACGGCAAATCCGTCGACAGCAGCGCGGAACTGCGCATGCATGTTTCGCTGATGAGCCCGGGAACCACCGTGAACGTAAAGGTGTTCCGCGACGGCGCGGAGAAGACCCTCCCGTTGACCCTGGCCGAGATGCCCACGGAAACGGCGAAGAACGATCAGCCGGACAACAGTAAGAGCGAAGACGCTCTGCAAGGTATTACGGTGCAGGACGTGAACGCCCGCACGGCGCGGCAGCTTGGCTTGCCGCCCACGGCCGCCGGAGTGGTGGTGACCGGCGTGGATCCGAACAGCAAGGCTGCGGATTCCGGCCTGAAGCGCGGCGACGTGATTCAGGAAGTGAATCATAAGCCCGTCCGCAATACCTCGGATTTTGACGCTGCCATGCGCAACGCCAAGGACACGAATCTCCTGCTGGTGAACCGGCAGGGCAACACGATGTACCTGGCTGTCTAACCTGGTTTCACCTTTACAGGAAAGGCCGGTTCCGCTCCCCCCGGGCGGGTCCGGCCTCTTTTTTTGGGTGCCGTCAATTCTCGGAAGGCCGCTCCACATGGTCGATCACGAGCAGTTCGACCGGCCCCCTACCTGCAGTCAGTTTCAGCCCAAGCTGTTGCGGCAAAGCGGTGAAAATGGAGGGCGCCGTATTATCGGGCGATTGGGTAGTGGGGCTACGGACGCCCAACGCGTCCATAAGTGCATCGAGGCCATCCAGGCTGACTTCCACGTCCAGGTCGAACGTTCCGGCAAAGTTTGTCTGGTCGATTACAGCCCGGCCAAGAATGCTCGCCAACGTGACCGCGAGTTGCCCGGTGTTCGCCTGTTCTCCACGCAGCCGTACGCCCGTTGGTGACATCCATAGGACCACCTGGTGACAAGGGAGCGGGGGTGTTCCAGATGACGAAGCCAGGGGCAAAGCATTCTCGCAGCCGGCCGACTTTGATGTCCTGAGCTTCCCGACAGATGCTTGAGTGAGATTGAAGAGCGGCGATTCCTTCATCTCACGGTGAAGCTTCAGTCCAAACCTGTTTTGAAGAAGTGCCTGGAGCATCGGACCCACGACCTGCTTTTCTGGAACGGGCCCACCGGCTTTGGCGGCGATATCGTAACGCTCGCTGTCCATCCAAGCCGGCCCACCGGAGATTTGGAATGGCCGCACACCATACGCATGCTGCAGGAGAAGCCGCAAAGGCATATTCTCTACCGTGAGACGTCCGCCCGCAGATGCTTGAAATGTCATGCGCCCGGAAGGCGTGTTGGAGTTTCGTTTCACGGACGCCACTTCGAACTCCGGAGGTAGCTGCTGCTCTCGCGAGTCACTTTGGCTTGTGCCGGCCTGCGCGCGCACCAGGAATGGCACAGCCAGGGCCGTAAGAACCAAAGCCGTCCGCATGCAGCTTAGACGGAATCTTGGGGAATGGGTTAGCCGCTGCTATCATCAACTGGTGACTCGCGCTCTCCTGCTGGCCCTCACGGCGCTGCCCCTCCTTGCCGCCGATCTTCCCAACACGCTCACCGAAGCTGAAAAATCCGCGGGGTGGATACTTTTGTTCGACGGAAAGACTACCGCGGGATGGCTCGAAGTCACCGGCCTGCCATTCCCCACCGATTCCTGGAAGATCGAAGACGGCTCGCTGCGGGCGCTGAACCCCGGCCACGGCTTTCAGGACCTGCGCTCGGAAATCGTCCCGCGGTCCTTTGAGTTCCAATTCGATTGGAAGATTGCCAAGGGCGGCAACTCCGGCGTGAAGTACCTGGTGCAGAAGACGGATCGCTGGACCAACGCCGAGGGCCTGCAGGCGCGCGCCCGCGGACTCGAGTACCAGCTCTTCGACGATGCCTCCGATCCCTCGCTCGATCCGCGCAAGCACTGCGGGGCCCTTTACGATGCGATTGCGCCGGCGCACGCGGCGGCGCGGCCTGTAGGCGAGTTCAATCATTCGCTGCTGATCGTACGCGGCGGCCACGTGGAGCACTGGCTGAACGGCGAGAATGTGGTCGAGTTCGAAACCGCATCGCCGCTGGTCCATGGGGTGATTCTGAAACTCGCCGCCGGCAAGCCCACCGTGCCGGAGAGTTTCCTTTCCCTTCAGAATCACGGCACGCCGGTGTGGTTCCGGAATCTCAAGCTGCGCCGGCTGGACCGTTAGCGCGCTCGCGCAGACTGTACAAATGCTGTTCCTGCGGCGCCAGGCGGATGGCCTCGGAAAAATCCCGGGCCGCAGCCGCGAAGTTCTGCTGCACCAGGTACAGCTCTCCGCGATACTGCAATGCCTGCCATAGGTGGGGGCTCTGGCGGATGGCCCGGGTCAGCAGCGCCACGGCGTCATCGATCCGTCCCGACGTCGCCAGATCGAATGCCTGATTGAGCAGCACGGCCGGATCGGGCAGCGCTGCCGCCCGCCACCGGCCGGCGATGTGGAAGTAGGCGCCCACTAATACGCAAAGCACCGAGATCTCCAGGGAGCCGTCAAACGGCCACACGCCCAGAACAATCCGGCTGCCCACCGCCATGGCCGCGAACAGAATGGCCATGGCGAACGCCGTGCGGCTCCAGTGGCGTGCCCGCAATCGCATGAACTCCACCATAACGCAGAATGGAATAATGGGTCTTGCGGTCCAAGCCCACAGTCACGGCGCTGTTGTGCCTGCTGCTATTGGTCATCAACGTCTTCGTGGTCGCGAAGCTGTTCGCCGTAAGATATCTGGCTTATAACGGCTCGGTCGAAGGCACCTTCATTGCGATCTCGCGGATCATGGCCAAATATCCCGGACAGTGGAGTTGGTGGCCCTTCTGGAGTTGCGGGATGCCTTTCGAGACGTCCTATCTGCCGTTCTCTCACTGGATGGTGGCCGCGTTCCTCCTGCTGACGCACGGGCAGGCAGCGCACGCATTCCACGAGGTGATCGCGGCGGTGTACGCGGGCAGCGCGCTCTCTGTATTCTGGATGGCGCTGGTGCTCAGCCGGAAACTGACGGCCAGTTTCATTGCGGCGCTGGGCTATTCCTGTTTCTCTTTCGCCAACCTGCTGGTGCCGGCAATCCGCGCCGATGCGGGCGGCCTCTGGAATCTGCGCCGTTTGCAGGTGCTGGTGTATTGGGGCGAATCGCCGCATACGGTGGCGCTGGCGCTGCTGCCGGTTGCCATGGTCTGCTTTCACTACGCCCTCACCACACGCGCGGTGAAGTGGAAGATTCTGGCGGGAGTAGCGGCCGCCGCCGTGGTGTTGAGCAATGCATTCGGCATTGCCGCTCTCGGCATGGCGCTGCTCTGCTGGCTGCTGGCGTTCCGCGCGCGGCCCTGGTGGAAGGCGTCGCTGGCCGTGGCGGCGATCGGCGCGGTGAGTTACTGCTGGGTCAGCCCCTGGCTCAGTCCCACGATGATTCACGCCATTCGCATCAGCGCGCCCACTGCCGGAGGCGACTACCGGTACCGCGCCGATTCGTATCTGGCGCTCGGCGCGATCGTCGCGAGCCTCCTGCTGTTATCGTGGGCCATGCGCCGGTTGCGTGCGCCGGAACACGTGCAGTTCTTCGTCCTGTTCGGCCATACCCAGACCGCCATCGTGCTGACGTGGTACCTGTGGCGGGTCGCCGTCATCCCGCAACCCGGCCGCTACCAGGTGGAGATGGACCTGGCGCTGATGCTGGCCGTAGTGTTCGCGGGCGCGGCCATTCTGGATCGATTCCCGAAGGCGGTCCGGCGCGCGGTGGCTGCCGTGGTGTTGCTTGGCCTGGCCGTGCAGGTATTCCATGCGGCCTCCTATGCGCGCACGCTGATTCGTTCCGCCGACCCATCGCAACTGGCCGAATACAAAATCGCCAAGTGGATGGACCAGAACCGCCACGGGCAGCGCGCCTTCCTGGGCGGCTCCAGTTCCTTGCTGTACAACGCCATCACGGACAATCCGCAAGTGAAGGGCAGCCACGATCAGCACGCTGTGAATCCGTTCATGGCGATCGTGGCCTACACCATCTACAGCGATCAGAATGCCGGTGATCGCGGCGCCGAATACTCCATCTTCTGGCTGAAGGCCTTCGGGGCGCAGGCTATTTCGGTTGCCGGACCCGACAGCAACGACTATTACAAGCCCTTCGTCCATCCGCGCAAATTCGAAGGCGTGCTGCCGGCGATCTGGCGCGATGGAGACAACACCATCTACGAGGTCCCTGGCCGGTCCACCTCACTGGCACACGTAATTCCGGCTTCGGCGGTGGTGGCGCGCACGCCCATTCACGGGCTCGATACGGCTCCGGCGCAGGCGTATGTGGCCGCTCTGGACGACGCCCGTTATCCCCTCGCCGGGTTTGGTTGGGCCAGCATGAGCGAAGCTCGCATCCGTGCGGATGTCGCGCCCGGCCAGGTTGTCGCCGTGCAGGTCACTTACGTGCCTGGATGGGAAGCCTGGGCCAACGGCCGGCGGCAGCGCATGCGCGGCGATGGTCTGGGGCTGATAGTGATCGACCCAGATTTTTCCGGCCCCGGCGAAATCGCGCTGCGATACACCGGCGGGGTGGAGCGCTTGATGACGCGCGGCATGAGCCTGGCGGCGTCGCTATTCGCCTTTGGATTTGCCGTGCGCCGTCGATGGCGGTCGCCGTAGATGGCAGTTATGATGGAAACCGATGGACGCTCTCACTGTTCACCGTCTTCACTTCGCATTTACCGTAACGTTTCATTACATTTTTCCGCAATTGACGATGGGGCTGGCGCTGCTGATTCTGATCCTCAAGACTCTGGCGCTGCGCACCGGTAATGAACATTACAACCGAGCCGCCCGGTTCTGGGCGAAGATTTTCGCCATCAATTTCGCCATGGGAGTGGTCACAGGCATTCCCATGGAGTTCCAGTTTGGCACCAACTGGTCGCGCTTTTCGAGAAGCGCGGGTGGCGTGATCGGCCAAACGCTCGCCATGGAGGGAGTGTTTTCGTTCTTTCTGGAATCCAGTTTCCTGGGCGTGTTTCTTTTCGGCGAAAAGCGCCTGGGGCCGAAGGCACACTGGTTTGCGGCGCTTCTGGTATGCGCCGGATCCTGGCTTTCCGGCTTCTTCATCATCGCCACCGATGCCTGGATGCAGCATCCGGTCGGCTACGCCCTCGGCAAGAACGGCGAAATCCTGCTCACCAGTTTCTCGCAACTGCTGCTGAACCCCTGGACCTTCTGGCAATATCTGCATAACATGACCGGATCGGTAGTCACCGCCAGTTTCGTGATGGCTTCGGTGGGCGCTTTCTATCTGCTCACGCGACGCGACGAAGCTTACGGCCGCACCTTTGTGCGCCTGGGCGTGATCGCCGGGATGATCTCCACCTTCCTGATGATGTTTCCTACCGGTGACGGGCAAGGCAAAAACATCGCTTACCATCAGCCCGTGACGCTGGCCGCCATGGAAGGGCTGTTTCGCACCGAACAGGGCGCTCCGCTGGTCCTCATCGGCCAGCCCGACCTGGACCTGCACCGGCTTGACAACCCCATCACCGTTCCCAACGCCCTCAGCTTTCTGACTTACCAGCGGTGGCACGCCACCGTGCACGGGCTGGAAGAGTTCCCGCCGGACCGCTGGCCGGACAACATCCCGCTGCTGTACTACAGCTATCACATCATGGTTGGCCTCGGGACCATCTTCATCGGGGCGATGGCTCTCTGCACACTGGCGCTTTGGCGCGGAACGCTCTACCGTGCGCGGCCCCTCTTATGGCTGCTGATGCTCATGCTCCCGTTCCCGTACATCGCCACCACGTTCGGTTGGATCACGGCCGAACTGGGCCGGCAACCCTGGCTCATCTATGGCATCATGCGCACCGCCGCCGGTGTTTCGGCGCGCGTCTCCGCGGGCAACGCACTGTTCACGCTCATCGGATTCATGGGCATGTACGCCATTCTGGCTATCCTGTTTCTGTTCCTGGTCCGTCGCGAGATCGAAGAAGGCCCGGAAACGGCGGCGGAGGCTCACTGAGGATCACCTATGCAAACAACCTGGTTTTGGCTGGTCGCGGCGATGATCGCCGTGTACGTGATCCTGGATGGTTTCGATCTGGGCGCGGGCATCGTGCACCTGCTGGTGGCACGCACGGATGCCGAACGGCGAGCGGTGCTCGCCTCCATCGGTCCAGTGTGGGACGGCAACGAGGTGTGGCTGCTGGCGGGCGGCGGCACCCTGTATTTCGCTTTCCCCGCTCTCTACGCTTCCAGTTTCAGCGGCTTCTACCTCCCGCTCATGATGGTGCTCTGGCTGCTGATTCTGCGCGGCATTTCGATTGAGTTCCGCAATCACGTGGAGAGCCTGGTGTGGCATCCGTTGTGGGATGCCATCTTCGCGGGCGCCAGTGGACTGCTGGCCATCTTTTTCGGCGCGGCACTCGGCAACGTGGTGCGGGGCGTGCCGCTCAATTCGGCGGGCGAGTTCTTCCTGCCGCTGTGGACCGATCTGCTGCCCGGAAAAGAGCCCGGCATTCTGGATTGGTACACCATTCTGATCGCCGTGGCGGCGCTGATTGCGCTCACCGTGCATGGCGCTCTGTGGGTGGCGCTGAAAACGTCGGGCGACCTGCAGAAACGGTCTCGCCGCGTGGTGAACGCCGCATGGTTGGCGCTTTTGCCGGCCGTCGTGCTGATCACGCTGGCCAGTTTCCGCCTGCAGCCGCACTTGCGCGAGAGCTTCGCCGCGCGTCCCTGGGGCTACCTGTTTCCAATTCTCGCCCTGGCGGGGCTGGTGGGCATTCGCCTGCTCGGCGGACTCGACGGATTTCTCAGCTCCTGCCTGTTCCTGTTCGGCATGCTGACCAGCGCAGCCTTCGGGCTCTATCCGTACGTGTTGCCCTCGAATTCGGATCCGGCCTTATCGTTGAGCATCTACAACGCGGCCGCGCCGCTTTATGGTTTGCAGATCGGATTGTTCTGGTTCATTCCGGGCACCCTTCTGGCCATCGGCTATTTCGTCTACAGCTACTGGCACTCCGCGGGCAAAGTGGGGTAGGAGGGGCCGAACTAAAGCCAATACTGCTCCGTCAGGATAACGCGGAACGTCCAGTATCCTCCGGAGCGGCACCAGTTTCCGAGTGGCCGACGGTCCGCTCGCTCGGAGTTAACACGCCGAGTTGTCAATTCCGAAGTCCCGTCCGCGAGGAACGCTGAATAGGTTCGCGATTCACCCATCAGGAATTGGATGCATTCTTCGTAGCCGCCGCCCCTTAGCGAGAGACCGTGAAGATCTGGCGTCCCATTTTCGGACGCCTCTTCCCGTAACCGAAGTCCAGTTTGGTTTCACCGTCGAATAGAATCAAGCACTCAGAGTCGGTAACGGAAGTGCACTCGAAAGAAGAACTACATGTGGGGCATCCTTGAAGACTTCCGGTACGCGGCGAGTGTCCTCCGCCGGACCCCAACATCGACAACGGTGGCGGTCCTTACTTTGGCACTCGGTATTGCCGCCACCACCACCGTCTTTGGCTGGATCGATGGGATGGTCCTGCACCCGTTTCGCGGCGCCACAGATGACGGACAGCTAGTGTCCTGAATTAGAGATCCGTTTATGAAGTCTTGCTGGCTGGCACGGCATT
>JARLGM010000097.1 GCA_031292755.1 Candidatus Sulfopaludibacter sp. | reverse complement strand
ATGTCTACCGTTGATCGAGCCGCCTTGAAGCGTAGCTCCAACGCGTAGCCGCCCTTCAAAACCCAGGGCGCTGATTCTTCCCGGAACAGCCTTGCCAGCAGACGGTCGAATGATACCTGCCGACGGAGGCGGTTGGGGTCGATCTGATCGGCTAGAGATTCCTTCTTCAGGCGTTCATCCAAAGCCCTTCGGAATGCTCCTGCCGTCGCATATGTCCTGGGTGACGGCATTACGCAACTCGCCGCAGCGTTTCCTCCACGATCTTGCGCGCAGATCCGCTCATTTGCGTGTTCCGAATCTGTTGACGAGTGATCAGACCACGGTCAACGGCCTGCCCGAGTGCCTGGCGGATGAAGTTCCGCTCGACGGTGCCGGCCTCGATCAGGTCGAGGACCGCTCGCAGAGGGCGAGTAAGCTTGTAGCCTTGTGCTGTCTGTACGTCACTCGCGGGCAGGTCGGCATAATGAAGTACGAGGATTCCAGGAATCTCGCTGTTGCGCCGGAAGTCCGTCGGAACGGTCATGTGGAGCTTCGACGGATTCAGATCCGACAGGTCGTAAAGACTGAGCGCCGTGTGGTGGCTGTATACGCCCTCGACTTCCTCATTCCGGTTCCGGGACCACAGCGCCCAAAGTACGAGTTCGGGCCTGTCTGTTGTCGGAAACAGGGCGAGCCGGTAGATACCGCGGTGCTCACGGATCCAGTTCCCGACCTGGACGTGGTACGGATGGGTGTTTTCGGCGAATCCGCCAGCCTTGGCCTGCTTCGTGGTGAAGAAGCCCTGCTGCTGCTCGGCGATCTCAAAGAGCCGCCGCGATGCTTCGCGGTGAGACTGGGCCATAACACAATACTACAACTTTCTTGGGCACTCCATCAACCATTATGAGCGGGGCCCGCGTCCGACGCGGACTGCAGGTCCGGCAAAGTTATGCTTTAGGAGCCCTGGCTGGCGGGCATGGCCGCCCACGGGAAATCAATAACTTAAAGGGAATTGAGCGGCAAGGTTATGGTTTAAGGCCGGCAAGGTTATGCTTTAATTGGGCTCCATAATAGCGCAGGCCCGCATGTATTGGGGTTTCTACCTCGGGAATCCGAGGGCTTCCCGTGCTTCACGGACTGCGCAGGTGATGCTCTTCCATTCGCTGCAAGACCCCGCTGGTAGGCGATCAACGATTTTGTTGACGGACGGATATCCAGGCTGATGTCCGCAGGCTGAATCCCTTCTATTTGCCGCTCACCTTCCGGGTGAACCCGGATCAGAGCCTTTTCGTCGCTCATCTTGAACAGTATCAGATACTTCTTTGTTCAAACGAAGGACCGGCTGCCGTTTCTAGAGTTATCGCTCCTGGAGGCTGAAAGGGAGCAGAGCTACCGGCAAGAGTTGCAGGTTAGTATTGATCGAGTTCGCGGACTGGAACGGGGCTTGGGCGAGGCGGCCGCTTTTGCGGTGCCGGAAAGCCAGCGCGAGCGCAGTCGAGAAGATCGCATCGACGCGATCAAGTCACAGTTGGTCGAGATTCGTGCGGAGTCAACCCGCGAATTAGCGCGATTCACTGCGTACTTACATTCAGATGCCGGCGCATTGTCGCGGGCCGTCCATTCGAATAGCTGGCCGCCCAACACCACTTCGCTAGAGTCCTTACCCAAGAGATTGTATTGTAAATGAGTCAAGTTTTTCAGGCGACGAATTTTTCCTCCTCGCAGCAGCGGTCCATCTCAGCCTGGAGGCGATCAAAGGCGGCGCGAAGAGGGGAATCTCCGGGTGGACCGGCGGGCATGATCTCGGCGAGTTTTGGACGCAAGCGCCGTGCGTACGTGCGGGTGAAAAAGAGAGCAATGCGCAGTCCTGCCGGAGTCACGTCATAGCGGTGGCTTTTCGGGATGCGTTGGATGAGCCCGTGCAGACGAAGGCGGCGCAAGTCGTAGGTCATCCGACCGACGGGGTAGTTGGCTGGGTCGAGGCCCAGCAGTCGAGCCAGCAAGGCTCGCATTTCCCGATTGGTGAAGCCCCGCAGTTGGAAGCTGAACAAGACCAGTACGCTGAGCAATGCCTGCACACGCGCATCGCCGAACTGTAAAGCAGAGGCCCGTTGTCCTGCTACTTCGATGGGACGGACCACTTTCTCAAACGCGTCTTCGCCAATCGAACAATCGTGAGATACAGTTTGGACGTCCAGTAGGCGTCGGTTGGCTTGAAAGCCGACCTGCCGCAGTTCTGGCAGGTTCTTCAATAGCTTGCCGGTGCCGAAGTCGCGCGTGTTGTTGATGGTCGTTTCGGTGCGCAGTGCGCGCCCTTCCTTGTGGTATTGCTTGATGCGAGAGTTTTTGTAGTCGACATGCAGCGAGGGAACCACGCCGTCGGTAATCACCCGGGTGCGAAACTTGCCGGGTGTCCAGCGACTGACCCGACGATCAAAGATCAACTGCACTTGGCTCGGCCGTCCGATGTCCAGGTTTTCCCGAATCGCTTCCTCGATCGGCTTGCAGAATCGAGATCTGATATCGATACCCGGCCTGTCGATCTTTCCCCGTAAATGGGTGTGGCAACTTGCGGAACCATTTCCGCAGTAGCCCATCGATCTTCTCCCCAGACAAGCCGTCACACAGAGCCTGCACGCGCTTGGGATCGTCGCACGACAGGATGCCGTTATCCAGCGCCTCATAACCGATGCCTCGGTTGGTCAGTTGCTGCTTCACGTATTCATGACCGTTCAGGCAGAGTTTGGCGTTGTAGGGGAAGTAGGTGCAGAATTTCAAGAAGAAGGGGCCAAAGTCCCGATCCAGGCAGTAGACGTAAAAGTGGTTGACCATGGCCATGGAGCGTACCAGCCAGGGGTAGTTCGCTCCAGTCTGTTCATTCCGCCGCCGCTCGGTGCGGAACACCGACGTTTTCTCTTGCGCCTTGCCGATGAACAAAACCCCTTCTGGAGCGGAACACTTCTTCCGATCCTCCGCAGCCACGTCATCCTTGCGTTGGCCCTTCTCAAACGTCACGATGGGTACTCTCTCTTGTTTGGCAAATTGCTCCATCCGCCCGATGAAGGCCTTGGTGATCGGATCCATCAACGCACTGGAGGCAAAACGGTGGCCGAGGTGAAACCGGAAGAAACCGGCGACTCCTCCGGCCCGCTGCAACGCCGGCACGTACACGTTCAAATCCATCCGGTCGATTCCCTCGACCTCCAACGTCACGTGCTCTTTGAGAACTTCGGCGACTGATCGTGATAAGCTCATTTTGGCTCCGGCACGACTCCGATCCCTCGGGATCGACTGCCGCTTCGGCGGCGTAAATCATTGGCGAGAACTGCTTGCAGTTCTCCACTGTCGACCGGAGCCATCTCCCGGATTATGCCCGATCTTCAGACCCGGCGGAAATATACCTCGTCGGTCTGAGGCGGAGCCTCGTTAGATATATCCTGCTGGCTATCACAACCGCTGGGCGGACTGTCCCTCGGCAGCGGCCTATCTGAACAGGACCGCGTCTAGGCGATCTTCGGCCGCCGCTTGTGCCAGTCCGTCAGGCTCTGAAACGTTCGTGCCGCGTCGATCGCCGCGTGATCGTTGGCCGCGCGGGCGATGAACTGAATTCCGTAAGGCAGATTGTCGCCGCTGAAGCCGCACGGCACACTGAGCGCCGGCAAACCGCACAGGCTCGAGATGCCGTCCGGCGCGCGCTGGCTGTTGTCCACCGTGGGCCGCTCCGCGGGCGCCGCCAGCTGATTCTGCCCGCGTGCCATGGGCACCAACCGTTGCGCCGCGGTGGAACTGCCGCCGGTTGCGATCACATCATATCGATCGAAGAGCTTGTCGATGCGCTTTTGCAGAACCGTCCGCACACGCTGCACCTGCAGGTAGTCGGTGGCGGTCATTTCCTGACTGATGTATCCGTTCACCTGCCCCAAAGGATCCACCAATTGCGCGCAACTGCCCGAGCGCACCATGTCCTGGAAAGCCGACGCCGCTTCCATCAGGATGGTCAGTTCCGCAGCGTCTTCGAAGGGACCATCGGGCAGCGCCGCGTCGCTCACTTTGGCGCCGTTCTTTTCCAGGGCCTTCAGGGCGTCGTCCACGGCGGATTCCAGACCCGGTGCCATCCGCGACCACGCGTTGGTAAGCTTGCCGATGCGCAGCGGCTTATCCGGCGTCCCCGGAGCGTAATGGAAATCCGCCAGGGATGCCGGCAGCGAATCGTGATCCCTGGAATCGTGCCCGGCGATCACGGAAAGAATCAGTCCGCAATCGTCGGCGGTGCGCGCCATCGGCCCCAGTTTGTCCATGGACCAGGCAATCGCCATGGCGCCGTAGCGGCTCACGCGTCCAAAGCTGGGACGCATCCCCGAGATACCGCACCAGGTGGTAGGGCAGATGATGGAACCGCGCGTATCGCTGCCGATGGCCCACGGCGCCATACCCGCCGAGACCACGGCGCCCGATCCGCTCGAGGAACCGCACGTCCAGCACTCGGGATTCCAGGGATTGCGGGCCGGCCCGGTCAACGACGCCTGGCCGTTCGAATACCCCAGACCGCCGGCCAGTTCGATCATGGCCGCCTTGCCGATGAGCACCGCGCCGGCGGCATTCAACTTCTCCACGATGGTAGCGTTGTAGTCGAACCGTCGATCTTTGAACGGCGGGGCGCCCCAGGTAGTGGGATACCCTTTCACCGCCACCAGGTCCTTGAGCGCGTACGGCACGCCGTGCAGCGGTCCGCGATACCGGCCGGCGGCAATTTCCTTTTCGGCCGCGCGCGCCTGCTCCAGCGCCAGTTCCGGAGTGAGATTGGCCCAGGCATTGAGGCGCGGACCAACTTCGCGGCTGCGCTCCAGGTAGCTTTCGGCCAGGGCCACGGGAGAAAGGGTGCGCTTGCGAATGCGGGAGCCGAGTTCGCGTACGGGCAGATAGAGAATATCTTCGCCGAGCATGGCTATTGTCTGGTGTCCC
Organism: Candidatus Sulfopaludibacter sp.; assembly: GCA_031292755.1. Taxonomy (GTDB): domain Bacteria; phylum Acidobacteriota; class Terriglobia; order Bryobacterales; family Bryobacteraceae; genus Sulfopaludibacter. The sequence goes on along the minus strand of JARLGM010000097.1, from coordinate 23,197 downwards.
TGGGATAGAGCCGCAGGCCGGTGGCGGGCGCGTCTCCGTTATCCAGCGCAAACTCGCGAATGCGCATCAACATTCGTTGATGGCGGCCGAGCACGGTGCGCACGCGCGTCTTTTGTTCCTCGGAAAGACGCGCGCCATACTTGCGGATGACGCCGGCGAATTTGGCATCCACTTCGGCCTGGTCATCGGGCGGCAACGGTGTTTGCGGGCCGCGCCCCTGTGGCAGGGCGTCCGCCGGATCGAACGCGCTCACCGCCGCCGCCCAGGCAGTGCGCCGTCCGAACGATCGCCGCGAAATCACATCCCTTTTATTCAGACCCATCCCTTGATGGATTATACCTGTCTGGCAAAAAAATCGCCGGACCGCGCAAGGTCCGGCGAGTGAGGAGGCACAATGACGTGACGCGGCGCGGCCCTGCTCCTCCGGAACAGGATGCGGAACTAACGGAACAGGAACGGGAACAACAGGGCCGCAGCCACATCATCCCGCGGATCGCGCCCGGGGGACAGTACCGCGCGCGCATGTTTGGTAACCCGCGTGTACCCGTTTCGTAATGGGACTTTTTTGCTTTTTCGGCGGATTTCTACCAAAAGTGCGTGGCGACGATGCGCGGAGGGCCGGTGTTGCCCCTCACGATATCGGTAGCCAGCACCACCTGGAGATTCAAGCGATCCCAGTGCCTGGGCGCGTGCGCCGCCAGCTTTTCCAGGTAACGCGGCTCGGTGACAAATTCGCCGGCGGCAATGGTGCCGTCGCGGCCCATCCCGCCCACTACCACCAGCATTTTTTCGGTCAGCGGATCCATAAACCGGGAAACGACGGCGTAGTCCTGAGTCAGTTGCGAGTAAGGCAGGTCCGGATCGTGAGCCCAACTCCGATTGTTGGGATTCTGCCGGTCGCGGATCCTGCCGGTATGCGTTTGGTGGTTCCACTCGTAGGTGAAGCGCAGATCGTGGTCGAGCCGCATCGTCCAGGAGTTATTGAACGCGCCCACCAGGATCGCCGGACCCTTGCGCAAATCGGTCAACGTGAAGGCGGTAGCACGCCGCACGTCCAGTTTCTTTTTGGAATATTCGCGAGTGAGGCCGGTAATGCGCGCCATGGTCAGGGCGTCGGAGAACGCCAGTGCGTCGGCTCGCATCGTGTCGCGGTACGAAGGCCCCTGATCGGGGTTGGTGATTGTGCTGGGCGGCGGAAGCAGCCCGGGCGTCGGACCCAGGCCCATCATCACCGAATCCGACGATGCCCAGACGGGACCCCAGAAGCTCTCCACCGCATTGGGCGTGGCCAGCGACTCCACCGCGCCGGTTGCCAGGATGGCTAACACAACTACGGCCAGGACGATTCGCACGCTCGTCTTCCGCGCTCCTGCACGGACGAAAGAGAGCAGGCTGGGCATCGCGCTCCGTTCTTCGGCTTCAACGGCGTCCACTCGCTGTGCGGCGAAACGGAACTCCGGAATATAGGAGCCGGACGGCAGATCGATGCGAATCTCCGTCTCGTGTCCCGGCTCGTGATAATACTGCGCGATCCGTTTGCGCACTTCGCAGGCCGAGGTGCGCACCACCGGATCGGCATTGGTATCGTAATCGGGATCGCGATTGAAAACTTCCACCCCGAGCGCGCGTTCCTTGAGGTGGCTTCCGCGGCCTTCCAGGGTTTCGTTCACCACGTAGCGTAAGAGACTCGGATAGTGCCTGCTGTGATTGAAAAGCGGACTTGCCAGAATTCTTCCGAGTTGCTCCCGGATGTCTTCGCGGCGGGGACGAATTGTTTCCTCGTGTCGAGACACGAGGGGCTCAGATCGCACGATCGTGGTGCTGCCCATTTGGAACTAACTCCGACCTCTGGGACGAAATTCTATCACGCGCGGTGAAGTAACCGTCAAACAATTTTTTCTTTTTACGTTGCTCTCACTCCGGCGCGGGCCTGGTAAGCAAAAGCCCGATCAAGTCCGGGGCCTTGACGTCAGCGCTGCCGGAGAGAGCGTCCAGATAGGCCTTGACTTCGGCGTTGTCCGCGCCTAAAGCCACCGCCGTCACCAGAGCCGCGCGCGCGTCCTGGCGATTTCCCTGCATTCCCAGAATGGTTCCATGCGCCACCCAACCGTCCGGCCACTCGGGCCAGCGAGTCTGTATTTGCCCCAGCAGAAGCCCGGCTTCCTCGGTGCTGCCGGCGTGCTCCAACACTACCGCTCGCAGCAACAGAATATGGCGATCCTGCGGAAGCGCTTTCAAAGCTTCGCCGCTCACGCGCAGTGCGTCCCCGGTTCGCCCGTTGAGCATCAGCAGAACGCACGCACGCCGGTACACGCCGCTCTGCCCGGGCGACGCACGCAACGCCCGCTCCAACGCCGGCGCGGCTTCCGCCGCCTCATGCGATGCGTACAGCATCTCCGCGCGCGCCAGGTAGTAATCGCCGCCGCGGGCGCCATCCGGAATTCGATCGAGCAACCGCAGGCCGTTGGCGGGACCAGACCCATGAAAGGCGGCGATCGCCAGGTCCAGTTGCAATTCCGGCGAAGGAGCCAGCGAGGCGGCCTTTTCCAGCAACGGCTGTGCCGCATCGTATTGCCGCATCTCCAGCAGCGCCCGCCCTGCCTCCGCCAGCACAGTAGCGGGGGGCTTCAACGCACTGATCTTGCGCGCCACCTCCGCGGCGCGCGCGGTGTCACCCGCCTCCAGCAGCAGACGCAGATACGTCACCAGCGCCGCCGAATCGTCGGGATGCTCGCGCACCATCTTTTCCACGCGGGCCCGATAATCCGCGCGGCGCTGCTCGGGCGTGAGGCTGAGGTAATCCACCAGGCCGCCCGGCACCGCCTTGTTCACTACCGGACCAAGCCGGCGGAACCGGTCCATGGCGGCTTTCGATTCGGCGGCTTCTCCCGCATCGGCCAGTGCGCGCGCCAGGTGCAACTGCGTTTTGGAATCGTCAGGCGCCAGCGCGGCGGCCCGGCGCAATACGCGCACGGCATCGGCGGCGCGGTCCAGCGCCAGGTATGTTTGCCCCAGGCGATCCAGGCTTACGGCATCGTCGGGACGCTGCGCGGCGGCCGCTTCCAGGTCGGCCAGAGCCTGCTCGGGTTTGCCCATCTGATAATACAGGCTGCCGCGCGCCGAATGGGCCGCGCCGAAATCCGCCTTAAGCGCAATCGCCCGATCGAACTCCTGCAAGGCTTGCGCGGGATTGTCCTTATTCTCCGCCGCGCCCAATTCGAAATGACCCACGGAATCTTCCGGATGGCGCGCGACGAACCGCTGCAACTCCGCCACGCCTTCTTCGAAGCGGCCCATTTGAAACGCCGTGAAGCCGCGCTCGCGGCGCGCCACATCGTCGTTCGGCTCCAGCCTTAAATAGCGATCCCAGGCCGCCGCCGAATCGGCCAGCGCCCCCAGATCGCCTGTGGTGATCGCCAGTAGCTTTTGGACGTCGCTGCGGTCAGGCGCGAGCCGCGCTGCCTGTGCCAGCAAAGCCACGGCGGTTTCCGCCTGGCCGGCGGCCTGCTCTACGCAGGCCAGGTCGTAAAGCACGTCCACGTTTTGCGGCTGCTGCCGCTGCGCCGCCCCCAGAACTTCGCGCGCCCGCTGGTAATTGCCGCTATGCCAGGCAACCACTCCCAAATTGAAAAGCACATTGAAATCCGAAGGCACCAGTGCAAGCGCTTGCGTAAAAAAACTTTCGGCTTTCCCGTATTGGCCGGCATCGGCCAGCGCCACGCCGAATGAGAAACTCGCCGCGAGGTCGCCTTTGGTAGCGCCCAGCCAGCGCGCGGCCAGGTGGTCCGCCGCCAGGGTACTTCCCGCCAGATACAAAGCTCCAATGTGGAGTGGGGCCAGATTCGGAGCATCCTGTTGCTCTGCGGGCAGGTGTCCGAAATAGCCCAGGGCCTCGGCGCCTTCCTTCTTCTTTAGCGCCAGCCGGATCAGTTGCACGTTCGCATTGTGATCAGCGGGGTCCAGCGCCACCACCCGGAGGTAGAGCTTTCGCGCCCCCGCCGCGTCACCGGTCCCTAATAAATGGTTGGCGTAGTTATTCAGGACGTCGGGTGAGTTGGGTGCGCCTTCGGCCGCTCGGCGGTGCATCTCATCCGCTTCCTTATATTTCTTCTGGCTGTCCAGTGCCACGCCCAGAAGGGTCAGCGCGCCGCTATCCCCGGGCCGCGCTTTCACCTCCGGCCGCAACACCTGCTCTGCCGCGGCGAAGTCACCGCGCTGTAACGCAGCCAGCGCCTCCCGGATGGCTGGGGATTCGTCGGCGGAGAGGCCGATGCCAGCCAGCAGGACCGGGAGAAACCAGGGGAAGCGGGACATGAAGCGCCACCGCATATTCTACGCCGGGTTCCCCCCAGCCGTCCAATCGCCATTCGCCAATCTGGAAATCCCCCACTCCTGACGTCTCGTTTCACCGTGCAACGGACGTAGGAACCAGCTTCCTACGTAGTCTCTACTCACTGAAACCAATTAACTTAACATCCTGTACGGTAACAACCTTGCGCAGATCACCCGATTGGCATAGCATTTCAACGCCATCCACATTTTGATGGGGATTACTGTCACCTGAACGGGACTGGTAAACCGTTCCGGGATGAATTGCTTCGCGGTTTGGCTCTGACTAGAGGGGGGAGAATGCCGATTACATTTAAACGATTCGGACAGAGTTTCTCTGTTTTGTCGATTTTCACAGCCTGTATGTTTGGACAGACTGTTTCCAGCCAATTGCAAGGGACCGTTACCGACCCTGCCAACGCTGTAGTTCCGGGCGCGACCGTCACCGCGACGTCCGACGATACCGGAACTACCCGCACGGTAGCCACCGATACCTTGGGTGTATTCCGTTTCCTGGATCTCGCTCCGGGTACCTATTCGGTATCCGTCCACGCCACCGGCTTTAAGGGTTTTACGCAGAACGGTATCGTGCTCGTGGCCAACGAAACGCGCCAGATTGGCAAACTGGAACTCTCCATCGGTAATACGTCCGAAACCGTGACCGTGACGGCCGAAGCGGCGTCCATCCAATTGGCCAGCTCCGAAAAGGCCGAGGCCATCGAGGGCAGCCAATTGAGTAATGTCACGCTTCGGGGCCGGGACATCTTTGGCTATATGAAGCTGATTCCGGGCGTCATTGACAACAGCTACAACGGAACCAATGCCGGAAACCGCGACGTGACTTCGCCCAACGCCATCCGCGGGATTACCATCAACGGCAATACCTCGGCTCTGAACTTCGCGGTGGACGGCATTACCGACATGGATACCGGTTCCAACAGCACGCTGCACTACGAACCGAACGCCGACGCTGTGCAGGAGATGAAGGTTCTGACTTCCAACTACCAGGCGGAATTCGGACGCAACTCCGGCGGCACAATCACCGTGGTCACCAAGAACGGCACCCAGCAGTTCCATGGCAGCATGGTCTGGAATCACCGGAACGAAGGGTTCGACGCCAACCAGTGGGAAAACAACCGCAACGGCCGGAATGCCCAGAACGTGCCGAACTCGCCGATCGCGAAGTACCGCTTCAACGTGGAGACCTACACCTTCGGCGGTCCCATCTATATTCCGAAGCACTTCAACACAGCCAAAAACAAGCTGTTCTTCTTCTGGTCGCAGGAGTATACCGGCCAATACGTGGGCGGCGGGTCACAGACAAAGTACACGCCGACCGCACTGGAGCGCCAGGGCAACTTCTCCCAGAGCTTTCAGAACAACGGAAGCCTGGTTCCGATTATCGATCCCACCACCGGGGCAGCATTTCCCGGGAATATCATCCCTGCCAACCGCATTACCCCGCTGGGCCAGTCGATGCTCAATTTCTTCCCTCTGCCCAACATTGTAGGGACCGGATCCCAGGCCAATATCGTCAACTATTTCGAATCTGCCAGCGCCTCGCATCCGCGCCGCAACGACGTGCTCCGCGTGGACGTCAACCCCACTTCCAAGCTGACCGGATATTTCCGCTACATCAACGATCACGACGACATGACTTCCCTGTACCAGGGCGTTCAGTTCAGCCATGACGTGGGCGGACTTCTGGGCCAGGCCGGCATCGCCCCCATCGACCATCCGAATCCCGGCCACGGCTTTTCCGGCACAGTCACCTATTCCATCTCGCCGACGTTGATCAACGAGTTCACGGTGGGCGAAAGTTGGAACACCTGGTCCTACTATACGACCGACGGCGGAAAGAGCCAGGACCGCTCTCTGCTGCCCAATCCTCCGGTATTGTTCCCGATACCCACTACCAATCCGACCGGCGCTTCTGCCACCAACGGATACTTCAACGTGCTGCCGCAATTCCAGTTCGGCGGGGTCTCAGGCGGTTCGTCGATGAACTTCACCCGGAACGGGACATCGGCCGGGAATTACGAGAATTTCAATACGATCTGGACCGTTACCGACAATATCAGCAAGATCGTCGGCAGGCACACCTTCAAGGCGGGCGTCTATATCGAAAAGAATAATAAGATTCAGCCTTCGACTCCAGCTTATGCCGGCAGCTTCAACTTCAGCCCGGACACCCTCAATGCCTTAGGCAACACCACCAACGGTTATGCCAATGCGCTGTTGGGATACGTCGACAGCTACAGCCAAACGACTGCCCGGGCCGTGTTCAACACGCAGTATTGGAACGCCGAGTTCTACATTCAGGACAACTGGAAGGTCACCTCCCGGCTCACATTGGACCTGGGGTTGCGTTTCTATCACCAGACTCCGCAAGTTGACCTGAACGACACGTTTTCCAATTTCTTCCCAAGCCAGTACTCCGCGTCGGCCGCTCCCCGCGTCTATATTCCGGGCACCAGTTCCGGCAAGCGCGTCGCCATCGACCCCGGAACGGGGACCGTTGCGCCGGTCGCCTATATCGGCCTGTACGTGCCGAACAGCGGGAATCCGGCGAACGGCATGGCCCTGCTGGGCGTGAACGGCACTCCGAACACCACCTACAACCAGTCGGCACTGGCGCTCGCTCCTCGCCTCGGTTTTGCGTACGACCTGACCGGCGACGGCAAGACTGCGTTGCGCGGCGGTTTCGGCATTTATTACAACCGGCTGGACGGCAACCAGGTGTACGCCCTCTCCGGACAGGCTCCGTATTCCTACTCGCCGCAGGTGAACTACACCACGTTCTCGCAGATCGCCACCAGCGGCAATAACCTGGTGTTCGGGCCTTCCACCATCAACTCCTGGCCGACGGCGCAGGTTCCATGGGATCGCGCGCAGAACGCCAGCATCAACATTCAACGGTCGATTACGCGCAGCATGGTTCTCGATGTCGGATACAGCGGCGACTGGGGCTACAACCAGCAACTCTCGTACGACATCAACCCGATTCCGATCGGCACCCGCGCTCCTTTCAACCCGAAGAATGCCGATCCGACCAACGGCAACAAGACGCTGCCGGACATCCTGCTGCGCACCAAGTATCCCGGGTTCAACGTCCTCAACACGTACAATCACCTGGGCTCTTCGAATTACAACGCTCTGACCAGTTCATTGCAAGAGCGGCTCAGCAGCGGCCTGGTGTTCGGCGCGGCTTATACCTGGTCGAGAGCCATGGGACTCGGCTCATTCAACCCGGTCGTACCGAACAACGCCGCATACAACTATGGCCGGCAGGGCTTCGACAGAAGACAGAACTTCCAGTTCAACTGGTCGTATGATCTGCCGGATCTGGGAAAGAAGATGCATTCCAAGATCCTGGGCGCGGTGGTCGATTACTGGACGCTGTCCGGCATCTGGTCCATCCAGAGCGGCCCACCGTTCAATCCCGGCTTCAGCATCGTGGGCGGAACGCCGGACTACACCGGAACTCCGGACGTCGGCGCGCGCATCAATGTAATCGGCAATCCGTACGCCAACGTTCCCGCCGGTTACAACTTTAATCCAGCGGCGTTCGCGCCTCCCGCAGTCGGCACCAACATCACCACGCCGGTTCTCGGCAACCTCGGCGGCGGCGCCGGTGTGATGTCGCTTCCGCATTACACCAACGTCGATGCCACCATGTCCAAGTTCATTCCACTGTTTGGGGAACGCAGAGGACTCAGGTTGCAGGCACAGGCCTACAACGTCTTCAATCATCCGGAGTACATCGGAGTCGGAAACGGTATGCTCTATACTGCCGGCGGCGCTCAAACCAGCCTTACCGCTGGCGTGTTCAACAGCACCTTGCCGGCCCGCATTATGGCATTCTCGGCTCGCTTCGAATTCTGAGCGAGTGGGGGCAGGCCTCTGGTCCGGCCTGCCCCCAATTCCCTGTTCCGTTTCCGTAACTCCAGCCAGCCCCGCAACGCCTACACACTAACGCTCCAAAGAAGGGATTCCATGATCGCTGCCCCCTACGCCAAGATACTGCTCCTGCTTTCTATCGCTCTGCCGGTGGCCGCACAAGGTCCGCCGCAGGCCCCGCCGGCGGCGCCCGCGGGCCGGCGAGGCGGAGGCGGAGGCGGCGGCGGAGTCTTTCCGCAACACACACCATCCGACCCCGCGGCGGTGGAGCGCGGCAAAGCCCTGTACGGCGTCCACTGCAATTTCTGCCACGGCTCCGATGCCCGCGGCGGCGAGGGCGGCCCCAACCTGCTGCGCTCCGAACTGGTGCTCAACGACAAGAGCGGCGAAGCCATCGCCATGGTAGTCCAGAACGGCAAAGGCGAAATGCCCAAGCTGAACCTGAGCAGCGAGCAGGTCTCCGATATCGCCGCCTACATCCACAGTTTCCGCGTGGGCGGCTACGATGTTTCCCGTATGATTCCACCCAGCATTCTGGTGGGGGACGCCGGCGCCGGCGAAGCCACATTCAAGACCAAGTGCGCCTCCTGCCACTCTCCCACCGGCGATTTGAAAGGCATCGCCTCTAAGATTACCGATCCAAAGCTTTTGCAAAACGGGTTCCTGATGCCCGGCGGCGGCGGCCGTGGAGGACGCGGCGGGCGCGGGGGCTCTCCCTTCAATGTGCCGCCCACTACCGTAACGGTCACCCTGGCATCCGGCGAAAAGGCAACTGGCCGCCTGGTGCGCATCGACGATTTCGTCGTGACTCTGACCGATTCCGACAACGCGCAGCGCACCTTCCGGCGCGACGGTGATGTTCCCAAGGTGGAGATTCACGATCCGCTCCAGCCCCATAAGGCCTTGTTGCCCACTTATACCGACAAACAGATTCACGATCTTACTTCTTACCTGGTGACCCTGAAATGAAACTGCTCTCTGCATTACTCGTTCTCATCCCCGGCATTCTGTTGTCCCAGCCGCTCGACCCTGCTCTGCTGACTAAGCCGCTGGCCGAATCCTGGCCCACTTACTCCGGCGATTACTCCGGCAAGCGCTACAGCTCGCTCAAACAGATCAACCAGGGCAACGTCAGAAATCTTACTCTGGCGTGGGCCGCGCGAGTCACAGCGGGAGCGGGCGGTGGCGGCGGCCGCGGTGGATTCGGCTTCGGCGGTGGCGGAGCGCCCACTATTGTCGGAGGTGAAGGCACAACCGATACCGGCGGAGGGAACGGCGCTAACATCCGCGCATCCATCCTGGAAGTGAACGGCACACTGTACCTTTCCACGCCGGACAATGCCTGGGCCGTGGACGCCCGCGACGGCCATGAATTGTGGCATTACTTCTGGAAGACCAAGGGGGGCACCCACATCGGCAACCGCGGCTTGGCCATGTGGGGTAACTGGCTGTACCTGGAAACACCGGATGACTATCTGGTCTGCCTCGACGCCAAGACAGGCAAAGAGCGCTGGCACAAGGAAATCGCCAATTTCAATCAGCAGTATTTCTCTACCATGGCGCCCGTGGTGATCGGCAATCACGTCCTGACGGGCACCGGGAACGACCTGGACGAGCCCGGATACGTCACTGCCCGTGATCCGGAAACCGGCGACGTGCAGTGGACCTTCTACACCGTCCCCATGAAGAAAGGCGACCCGGGCCTGGAAACCTGGGGCAGCCTGGATGGCGCCAGGCACGGCGCGGGCAACGTCTGGATCCCCGGCACGTACGACCCCGAGACGCACTACTACATCGTGGGAACGGGCAATCCGTCACCCGCCTACACCAATCCCCCCAGCCGCGCCGGCGATGATCTGTACACCTGCTCGATTGTCGCCATCAACGTCGATACCGGCAAAATGGCCTGGTATTACCAGTTGAATCCGCACGACACCCACGACTGGGATTCCACCGAAACGCCCATCCTGATCGACGGCGACTTCAACGGCAAACCTCGTAAGATGGTGCTGCACGCCGACCGCAACGGCTACTTTTATACGCTGGACCGGATTACCGGCGAGCACTTAGTTACCAGTAAGTTCGCCGAGTCCGTCAATTGGGCGAAAGAAATCAATGCCAAGGGACAACCGGTCCGCGATGTCTCGAAGGACTCTACTGTCCCCGGGTCGCTGGTATCGCCCAACAATGGAGGAGCTACTAACTGGCCGCCCCCGGCTTATTCTCCCGATACCGGCCTGTTCTATGTTCCCAGCAACGATGCGTATGCGATGTACTACCTGACCGAAACCGACCCGCGCGGCGCCATGGGACTCGGGGGCAAGGAGGAGGACGGCCTTGGCTCCCTCGGATCGTTCCTCACCGCCATCGATTACAAGACCGGCAAAGTGGCGTGGCGCCACCGGTATCCCGGCACCGGCGGCAACCTGGGCAACGGCATGCTCACCACCGCCGGCCGCCTGCTGTTCGCGGGCGATATCGCCGGCAACCTGGTGGCATACGACCCGGCGAACGGCAAGATACTCTGGCATACCCGCCTGGGCAACGTTTCCAATGCGCCGGAGACTTACCTGCTCGACGGCCACCAGTACATCCTGGTGGCCGCGGGAGACACGCTGTATTCGTTCACGTTGTACTAAGAGAGGCCTCACTATGATCAACCGCCGCACCTTTCTGGCCGCCTCCGGAGCCAGCCTCCTGATGGCGCAGACGTCTACCGATTGGAGGAAGCAGATCGGCCTGGAACTTTACACGGTCCGCGACCTGCTGCCCAAGGATTATGAGGGCACACTCGCCAAGGTGGCCGAGATCGGCTATAAGGAAGTGGAACCGGCCACCAATTACGCCGGTATGGAACCGAAACAATTTCGCGCCATGCTGGACAAGTTCGGACTTTCCGCGCCAAGCACCCACGTGGGCGCGACCGACGGCCCCGATCTGGAAAAGCAACTCGAAGGCTTCCAGACCATGGGAATCAAGTACACCGAAATCCGCGGCGGCGCACCAGGGGGAAGCGGGGGCCGCGGCCCGCAGACCGAAGAATCCGTCAAACGCACGGCGCAGCAGATCGACAAGCACGGCGAGGTGGCCAAAAAGTTCGGCATGAAAATGCTGATCCACAATCACACCCAGGAGTTCCAACCCCTGGAAGGCAGCGCGCTCCATCCCTACGACATTCTGCTCCGCGAGACCGATCCGGCACTGGTGGCCATGCAACTCGACATCGGATGGGCCTCCGTGGCGGGACAAAACATCCTCGAAATGTTTCAGAAACACCCTGGCCGTTTCGAGTTGTGGCACGTCAAAGACGCGCGCGGAATCAGACTGATGACGCCGCAGATGACCCAGCCGGAGCGCCAGCGCTCGGCCATGCTGGTGCCGGTGGGCGAAGGCGAAGTGAACTACAAGGCCATGTTCGCCGCCGCCGGGCAGGCCGGCCTGAAACACTTCTGCGTCGAGCAGGACAATGCCGCGGATTGGGGCGATTCAATGGCCGCCGCGCGGGTCAGTTACCAGAACCTGGTCAAGATTCTGGCGTAGCTATTCTTCGCGCAGCGCGGCCGAAGGATCCAGCCCCGCCGCCCGGCGTGCCGGAATCCACGTAGACAGCACCGCTATGCAGAAGAATAGGACCGCCATTCCGGCAAACGTCAGAGGATCGGTCGCCTTGATCCCCACCAGCATGCTGGTCATTGCTTGAGTGAGCATCGACGCCGCCAGCAGTCCCGCCGCCACACCCACCGCGGCGAGACGCAATCCATACGCAATCATGAGGCCGAAGATTCCCGCCGGCGCGGCGCCCAGCGCCATCCGCACGCCGATTTCGGCGGTCCGCTGACGGACCACCGTGGACAACACGCCGTATAGACCGACTCCCGCCAGCAGCGCCGCGATTCCGGCGAACGCCGCGATCAGCAGCAGGGAGAAACGAGTGCCGCCTTGCGCGTGCGCCACAATGGAATCCATGGTCTGGATATCCGTTAGCAGCAGGCTGCGGTCCACTTTTGCCATGGCTGCGCGCACCGGCCCAGCGAACTTCGCCGCGTCACCCTTGGTGCGCAGCGCCCACTCCGGTACGTTGCCGTAGTTGAAGTATCCGCTGGTCAGGTACATCTGCTCGCGGCCCGGCTCCGCCAGCGATGACATCCTCTGGTGCGCCACTACGCCAATCACTTCGTACCACACCGAAGTGGGCGTGTTCATGCGGCTGAGGATCCTCTGCCCCACCGCATTCTGGTTCGGAAATGCCTTGGCGGCGAAAGCCGAGTCAATGATCATGCGCCGGACGTCCGGACGATCGTCGGATTGGTTGAACGCCCGGCCCGCCAGCAGCGGCAGACGCATGGTCTCGAAGAAACCCGGCACCACGATCTCCGTATCGGCCGATTGAAATTTGCTGAAATCGTTCAGCGCATCTTCCTTGCCCCAGCGATAGGGAAAGAACGATCCGTTGAGCGGCAGAGTATTGGCCGCCGTCACGCTCTCCACTCCCGGTATGGCGGCCAGCGCCTCCTGTCTCCGGCGGATCACGGCGGCGCGCTCCTCGGTTGTGCGCGCCAGCGTGCCGCCCATGGTCCGGAAGGTCAGGACGTGGCGCGGATCGTACCCGGTATTGGTGCGCTGCAACGCCAGAAAGCTCCGGAACATCAGCCCCGAGCCCACCAGCAGCACAAAGCAGAGCGCCACCTCCGCCACTACTACGAAGTTGCGCAACAGCGCGCCGCCGCTCAGTCCACTGGTGCGCCCGCTGGCCCGCAGCACCTGTGCCACGTCCGGGCGCGCGGCGCGCAGGGCCGGCACGAGCCCGAACAGCACTGCCGCCGCCAGCCCCGCTGCCATACTGAAGACCAGCACCGAGGGGTCGATCCGCGTGGCATCCAGGCGTGGCAAATTGGCCGGCGCGACGGACAACAACTCATGCACGCCCGCCCACGCGAGTCCGAACCCCAATGCCGAACCAGCCGCCGACACCAGCAGCGCTTCCGCCAGCATCTGGCGCGCCAGCCGCCACCAACTCGCGCCCATTGCCGTGCGCACCCCCAGGTCCCGCCCGCGCAACGACGCCCGCACCAGGAACAGGTTCGCCACATTGGAGCAGGCGATCAACAGCAGGAAAATCACCGCGCCCATCAGCGCCAGAATCGCCGGCCGCACTTGCGCCACCAGGTACGGCTGCATCGGCTCCAGGCGGAACTGAAGGCCCGCGCCGCGGTACGCCGGCTCGATGGCGCGCGTCTGTGCCGCCACCGCATCCGCCTGTGCCTGCGCCCGCTGGATGCTCGCGCCGGGACGCAGCCGCCCGATCAGCCTCAGAAAAATGCCTACCCGCGGCGCCGTATACGTCAGCCGTTGCGCCATCCACAGATCGGGCCGGCGCTCGATGTCGCGATCCGGGCGGAACAACAGTTCGGTGCCGCGCTCCACCACGCCCACCAGGATCGGACCATGCTTCGCGATCGGCTGCCCCAGCGCCGCCGGATTTCCGCCGAACCGGCGTTGGAAAAACTCCTGGCTGGCGATGGCGTAGATGGGCAGGCGCTGATCGGGCGGCGGCGGAGCGCCATCCGCGGTGGCCGGGTCCGGTTGGCCATCGGCGTCAATGAAGTCGCGGCCCATCGCAATATGGGCGCCCAGCAGCCGGAACAGATTCGGGGTCACGCTGGCAAATACTACATCCTCCGGAGTGCCGTCGTCGTGCGCCAGGTTGAAGCGGCCTGTGCTCACCGCCGCAACGTCTTCCAAAGTGGCGCTGGCATGATCGCGCAGATCCATGTAATCCGGCCCGCTCCAGAGGTGGTCGGACACGTTCCGCGTCTTCAGGTCGGCGCAGGCGTAAATCAGCCGGCCGGGGTCCTTATAAGGAAGCGGCCGCAGCAGCACCGCGTTCGCTACGCTGAAAATCGCCGTGCCGGCGCCGATCCCGAGAGCCAGCGTAAGCACCGCGGCAGCCGTGAAAGCGGGGTTGGCGCGCAGTGTTCGTGCGGCGTAAACGAAGTCCTTGAGCATCCGAACCCTCCGGTAGACTAACTGATTATGAGTTTATACAACCAGATCGCCGGCCGCAGCGTGGAGCGTCTCGCGGCCTTGAGCGACGGCGTGTTCGCGGTCGCCATGACGCTCCTGGTTCTGGATCTGCACACCCCCGCGGTGGAGGCCGTGCACAGCGAGCGCGACTTGTGGCTGGCCCTCGGCGCCATCGGCCCGCGCCTGGCCATTTACGCCATGACATTCGTCACGCTGGGGATTTTCTGGAACGGACAGCAGGCGCAGCTCAACCATCTGGCGCATTCCGACCGGAGCCTTTCCTGGATTCACATCGCGTTCCTGTTCGCCGTCTGGCTGACGCCATTCTCCACCACCCTGCTCGCCGGATTCACCACCTACCGCGTCGCGCTGCTGGCCTATTGGCTGAACATTCTGCTGCTCGGAACCCTGCTCTACGCCAGTTGGGTCTGCGCCGTGGGTTCGCATCTGGTGAATCAGGATATGCCGGCGCATGTTTCGACGGCCATCAAGCGGCGCATCCTCATCGCGCAGAGCCTCTACGCCGCCGGAGCCCTGCTTTGCCTGGTCAATACTTATGTCAGCATCGTCTGCATCGTTTTGGTGCAATTGAATTACGCCATAGCGCCACGACTTCCGTGGCGGCGAAAGGTCTGATTCATTCCGCTGCCGAGCGAATCAATCGCCACAGCGCCGCCACATGCTCCCGCTCCGTGGGAAGCGCACCGATCGAGACGCGCACCATCCAGCGGCCGTCCAGAATAGCCGGCGTCAAGTAGGCGCCGCCGGAGCGATTCACGCGCTCCGCCCACGCCAGCGTATGGCTGTCGAGGGCTTCCCCCGCAAGATCCTCCGGCTCGTGGCGAATGCAGACGGTCTGTAGCGGTACCGGCGCCAGAACGCGCCAGAACGCCGTAGCGCGCACCTGTCCGGCGAACCACTGCGCGTTGGCCAGGTCCCGCCGCAGACGATTCTGCAACGCCGTCACGCCCTGCTCCCGGATCATGAACCAAAGCTTCAGCGCGCGGAATCGCCGCCCCAGCGGCAGCCCCCAATCGCGCAGATTTTTGACCTGCGCGTCGGCGGAAGAACGCAAATAGCTGGGATTGGTGGACATCACGCGAATCAGATGTTCGGGATCGCGGACATAATATAAGGAGCAATCGAACGCCACACCCAGCCACTTGTGCGGATTGAGCACCAGCGAATCGGCCGATTCGATCCCCTGCCACATCCAGCGGCATTCGGGAAGAATCATGGCCGAGCCAGCCATCGCGGCATCCACGTGCAGCCAGATTCCATGGCGCCCGGCGACGAGCGCCGCCTCTTCCACCGGGTCGAGCGCCGTTGAGGTGGTGGTGCCGGTAGTGGCCACAACGGCACAAGGCCGCAGGCCCGCGGCAATATCGCGCCGGATCGTGTCTTCGAGCTCGGCGGCGCGCATCCCGTACTGAGCGTCATGTTCGATGAGCCGGACGTTGGCGCGGCCGAATCCGGCCAGCAGCGCGGCCTTCTCCACCGAGCTATGACTGTGCGCCGACACATATACGATGAGGGGCTGTGGCTCGGCCTGCATGCCGCCGCGGCTCAGGCTGTAGTTGGTGGCCTTCTCGCGCGCGCACAGCAGGGCAACCAGCGTGCAGGTGGACGCCGTATCCTGGATCACTCCGCTCCAGGCATCGGAGAGTCCCATCATCTGCCGCATCCAATCCGTGACCACTTCTTCGATCTCGGTGAGCGCGGGGCTCGATTGCCAGGAAAGGCCCAACACGCCCAGACCCGTGCTGGTGAAGTCGCCGAGCACGCTCGCCAGCAATCCGTTCGAGGGAAAATATCCGAAGAAATTGGGGTGCTGCCAGTGCGAGAGTCCCGGCACCACGATCTTGTCCAAATCGGAAAGGATGGCGGCGAAGGGCTCCGGCGCCATGGGCGGCGCCGGCGGCAACTGCGCCCTGACCTCGCCCGGAGCGGTGCGGGCCATCACCGGCAGCGCCGCCACACCAGCCCTGTAGTCGGCAATCCAATCGATCAACTGGTGCCCCGCCTTGCGAAATTCTTCAGGAGTCATAGGGGAAATACTATTAGAGCGCGAATCCGGCTTGCCGAGTCTGCGACACACTGAGTCTTGGACGATTTCCCCATGTTGCGCGGCGAGGCCATTGCGCCTGCTGGTCGCGGCTCCGGCGGCCGGACGCGCTGTGCTGCTCGGTCGGCGCACGCGGCGGGTGATTACAGCGCAGCACAACGGGTGGATCGACGCTCAAACCGGTGGTGTTCGCGCTTCTGCTCCGCGCGAAAAAACTGGACCCCACCGTAAAGCTACCCTGCACGGGGCATCTCGCCATCGCCGGCCGCCGATCAATATCGCCGGGGATTTGCGGACCGCCGTGGCCTATTCCTGCACCGGTTCCGCGGCGCCGTGGAGTTGCGTGGCTCGCGGTGGGCCCATGCGGCGCAAGCGACTGGCTCGCTTGCTGCGCAAACTGCGGACGATGCGCAAGAGCCTGCCGCAGCGCGATCGACTGCTGCTTCGCATCGGCGCCGCCAGGAAGGAAGCCGGGCGGGCTTTCGGGTCACTCGCGAGACGTTCTCCTTTGAGGTGGACAAGGCCATGCTGAAAGCCACGCTGCGCCGCAACCTCACTGGCGAAGATCCTGCGGTGTTGTGGACGCGCCGGAGTCCGATGTGCAAGCACTACTCAATCAGATTTCGGACCACGCTTCCCTGTTGGAAAGATCATCGGAAGCACTGGCCGGCTCGCCGATGCCCCCGCCGAACTGCTCCTTTTAGGGCGAACGGTCTCCGCGATTCCCGCTTCGCTGCGGCCCCACGCGCCCGGCAGCCCGGTTCCAACGGCGCGTCCCCCGCCCGAACGCTGCCGTGGCGTCATTTGTAGACTTCCAAGAGATGGCGCCGGTCGTCCGGCGATATACCGGGATGTTTGCGGATATCCTCCCGCTCCGTTAGGAGCCGGCGGTACCGCGCGAAGTACTCCGCGATGTCGCCGCCGTATTGGAAGCTGTACATGATATCGGCGAAGGCATCGGTGTGCTCCAGGCCCAACGCGTGCCCAGACTCGTGGAGGCAGGTCAGATACAGCACCGTTTCCCGCAACAGGGCATCACCGTCCGACGCATTGGCCGTCGGCGCCAGTACGTACACTTCGGCCCCCCGGACGCCGTCCACCAGAATCGGACGCGTCTCTCCGTACAGACTGCCGCTTCCCGTCGCCCAGAAGACGCGAATCTGCGCCCGCTCCCGCTCCGTGGTCCGCTGCAGCCGCAGCTTTCCGCCCGCAGCCGCCTGCCACGCCTCCATGGCCCACTGCGCCAGTTCCGGATCGCCCGGATGGCAGCCGCTCATCGTCTTCGCGCAGGCATCCACCCAATACTTCAGAGTCACGCCGTGTCCCAGGCCGCACCAAAGAACCAATGGTAGAATCCGCAGCTTGCGCATAACCCTATTTCCATTGGGCGGTGAAGATGTTGAATTCGTAGCGCTCCCTGGCATCCCGATCGGAACAGAATACCAGCGTCTTGCCGTCCGGTGAGAACTCGGGGAACGAAGTGAACCCGCCCGTGCTGGTGACCTGCTCCAATCCCGAGCCATCCACGTTGATCAGGTACAGCTCGAAGTGACGGCTGTCGCATTCCAGCTTGTTGGAGGAAAACAGAATCTTCCTGCCGTCCGGCGTGAAGGTGGGGGCAAAGCTGGCGCAGCCGAAGCCGGTGATGGCATGGGCGCCGCTTCCATCGGAATTCGCCACCACGATCTCCATCTTCATCGGCGCCGTCAGATTCTCCGCCAGCAGGGACTTATATTTTTCCATGTCCGCGGGAGCCTTGGGATAATTCGCGCGCCACACCAGTTTCTTCCCGTCGCGCGAGTAAACCGCCCCACCGTCGTATCCGGGCGACTTCGTCAACTGCTTCTTGCCGGAGCCATCGCCCTTCATGTTCCACAGATCCAGGTCGCCCGACGCCAGCGACGTGTACACGATATTTCCCGTCTTCCAGTTGACCGTAGCCTCCGCATCGTAACCGGGAGTTTCCGTCAGCCGCTTCTCGATCTTGCCGTCGTCAGTGGCAAGGAAGATATCGTAGCCTGCGAACACCCCCCACAGATAGCCTTTGCTGCGATCGGGATTCGCCGGACATGCGGGATCCGCAAGGTGCGTGGAAGCGTAAACAATGTGCTTATTGTCGGCCAGGAAGTACCCGCAGGTAGTGCGGCCTTTGCCCGTCGAGACCAGATGCTGGTTGCTTCCGTCCGCGTTCATGATGAACATCTGGTCGCAATCGTACGGCGGCCGCGTGGTTTGGAAAATCAGCCGCCTACCGTCCGGTGACCAGTACGCTTCCGCGTTCTGTCCGCCATGCGTGAGCTGGCGGATGCCGGACAGATGTTTCGATTGGCCCGCCGCCAGGCAAGCCGTCAAGGCGAACACCCAGACCACCCTACTCATTGCTGTGTGCCCGCCGCCTGGCTCTGGAACTGGCGAATCTCCTTCACCGCCGCGTCCACCTTCATATCGAAAATCATCTTGCCCAACGCAGCCGTGGAAGGGCGCGCATCGCCCGTGATTCCATTGTTCACGCGCTTGGCATTGGGGTCTCGCGGCTCTCCCGGTTTGCGCATGGGGTCGCCCACCGCGGTCGCGATCAGATCCATGCGAACCCAGCCCTTGTCCTGGCCCAGGTAAATCATCTCCGAGGTGTCCGGAATGCCTGCGTGCGAGCTCAACGGCAGGCTCTTCGACGTCAGGTACTTGTCGAATTCGTCGTTGGCCTTGTAGACGTCTCCGCAGAAATAGACGTGGATACCCTGCGGCGCGTACTTGTCATCCAACTTTTTCGCGGTGTCATCCAGTTCCTTTTGCCCGCCGCCGTGGTCGCCCATCAGGACCACCACCTTGAAGCCGTTCCTGATCAGTTGCTCCGTCACCTGCTCGTTGACCATGGCGAACACGGGGCCTGTCAGCCCAATCGTACCCGGCAGATTCGCATTACCATTGTTCACCGAAAACGGCATCACCGGCGCGGCGATCGCATTTCGCAGCTTTTCCGCAATCGCGATCACCGTGGCGCGCGCCATGAGCGTATGGCCGCCATTCACATTCTGCGGCCCGCGCGTTTCAGTTCCCCCGTTATACACCAGAGCGGTCGTTTTGCCCCCCTGTATGGCCGCTTTCAACTCCGGCCAAGTCATCATCTCCAGATCCACACTGCTCCTGGTCTGCGCCAGCCCCAGCACGGCACAAGCGCAAAAACCCAATACCACTACTCGCATAATTCGCCCCCTCCGGCGCCACGCGGCAGCATATCATAGATGAACGGTCACTGAGGGGGACCACAATGGAACATCTCATCGCCAAACTGCTCCACGATTTCGAGCAGGGGAAAATGAACCGGCGCCAGCTCATCCAGAGCCTCGCCATGGCGGCCTCCGCCGCTGCCGCCGCCGCGCCCGCGAGAGCCGCCGGGGGCAGAGGCTTCAAGGCCGTCGCCGTGAACCACATTTCGTACCAGGTCGCCGACTATGCCAGGACCCGCGACTTCTACGCCGGCCTTCTGGGCATGCAGGTCTCGCACGACGATGGCCGCCGTCAGTGCTACCTCGCCTTCGGGGACACCTTCCTGCTGGCGCGCAATGCCCGCGGCGACGCCTCCGGCCCGCGCATCGATCACATGGCGTATACCATCGAGAATTGGGACAAAAATGCCGTGGAAGCCGAACTCAAGCGCCGCGACCTTCCGGCGCGCCTCGATACCGAGGACAGCTTCCACACCAAGGATCCGGATGGTTTCGACGTGCAGATTAGCGGCAAGAATATGCACGCCTGACGCATCCGGCCATCCCGTCTGACCCGGCCGCCGCTCTCCTAGCCCTCCCGGCACGTTGCGGCGGCGCACCCATTGTGTTATTTATGAGTTCAAGTCGGACAATTTGATCCAACTGAAGCCGCCCTGCTTGTGTAGCGACGGTCAGTCATTAATTCTCTTCTTAAAGGATGGCATTCCGTGGAAGCTGTCAATCGTAAACTTATCCGTCCGTCTCTGAACGAAATTAAAGAGCAGATCACGCCTCCGCGCCGTGCCCCGCAGCAGAAGAAGCCCGTTCCTCCGGATCAGACTAATGCAGAGAACTTCTATTATGTGAAGCAGATGCAGGCCAAGACCGCGATGGTGTTCGTGCTTCGCGACGGCGAAACTCTGCACGGTGTGATCGAGTGGTACGACAAGTGCTGCCTTAAGGTGAACCGCACCGAGGGGCCGAATATCCTGCTTTATAAGCCGAGTATCAAGTACATGTACAAGGAGGGCTAGGGCTGCAACCGTTTGCGTTGCGCCAGCCGGTATTCGCGGCGCTCGCCAGCCTCCCGGTAGCGTCGCTTTTCCTCCTCAGTTTCCGCGATGACAGGCGGAATCGTCGTCGCTTTCCGCTCCTTATCCAACGCCACAAAGGTCAGGTAGGCCGAACAAGTGTGCAACCGTTCGCCGGTGAGCAGGTTTTCCGTGAGAACGTATACGCCGACTTCCATGGACGTGCGAAATACCCGATTCACCGACGAGCGCAGCATGATCAACTGCCCGATGCGGACAGGATGCAGAAAGTGAAGGCTGTCTACCGAGGCGGTCACCACCGCCGTGCGCGCGTGCCGCATGGCAGCCATGGCCGCGCACAGATCCACCAGGTGCATCACCGTACCGCCCAGAACGTTTCCCAGGCCATTGGCGTCGTTGGGCAATGCCAATTCGGAATAGTCGGAGATCGATTCGCGTACCGGCTTACCTTCCATATTCCTCCTGTGAATGATGCCGATTAGCGCCTCTCCGCTTCGACCTTGTGCCGGAAATAGCTTTCCACGTAGGCACACGCCTGGCGCTCCAGGTTGTCGCCCTCCGGCGGTGTGGCAAATGCGCCGAGGGTGGTCGAGTACTCCAGCGGACCGTGGGCAAACGGGTGGTGATCGCGTTCGATCACGAAATAGAGACGCAGCAGCCGGCCTTGATCGCCCGAGATGGTGAACCGCACGGCGTCGGGCCCATCGGGTGAAGAGGGGAAGTGGCCGCAATTGCCGCGCGCGTACCCGAAATTGCAGAGCCGGCGGAGATCGGCCTCGTCCGGCTGGCACGGATGCAGCGGCGTCGCCCGGCATTCTCCGGCCCAAAGGTCGCCCAAAGGCAGCGGGATCTTGGGGGCGCTGCCGGGAGAGGTCCGCGGCTCTACGGGGTAGAAATAGGGGCAGGCCATCAACGGAGGTATAGTAGCACAAGCGATGGAAAACACCCGGTTGGACATTCTGAAAAGTATGGTGGCGCAGAACCCGCAGGACAGCTTCTCGCGATACGGCCTGGCCATGGAATACCGCAATGGTGGCGATCTGGAAGGCGCAGTGCGGGAATTCCGCGCCCTGATCGAGGTGAATCCCAACTATTGCTACGCATACTTCCACGGCGGCCAGACGCTCGAGCGCTTGGGGCGCTTAGAGGAAGCCACGGAACTGTATCGCCAGGGAATCGAAGCGTCCACGCGAAGTGGCGATCAGCATGCCCGCGGCGAAATTCAAGGCGCGCTCGACCTTTTGGGCTAGCGAACGTGTACAATAGTAGATTCGGGCCGTGGCGCAGCCTGGCTAGCGCGCTTGCTTGGGGTGCAAGAGGTCCCGAGTTCAAATCTCGGCGGCCCGACCAAATTCCTCAAAGACTTACAGACAGCAGAGCTTCCTGTGACTTCCGTTTGGAGTCCAAACTGGTCGCCGGTCGCAAGAGGCTTAAGAGCCCGCGAAAAGGCTGCTCCCATTCCTGGCACCTCTCTACTCCTACAAAAAACCCGACAAACCCGACATTTCGTGCCTAATCGACTGATTCTGTTAGCGAAAGCGATGTCGGGTGCCTCCAAAAAACCCCGACATCGACCCGACATTTTGAACGAAAAACCCGACATTTGGACCGACTGCATCGAATCACTTTCCGGCCGCCGCGGACTGGGGCGACCGTGGTAGACCGCGCGGCGCCCGCGAATTCTCGACTCTCGAAGAATGGTGCTACATTCTACCTGGGACGAGAGAATGACGAACTTGCGCGCGGTTCAAGCGGCGCTCGACGCTTACCACAATGGATTTCGCAATCCCAAACAAAGCAGGCTGCAAATGAGTGGGATCTATGCACTCTTCCCCAACAATCCGACACCTTCTGATATTGAAGTTGCGGGATGTTGGTGGTCGGACGACTATTGGCCGAATTGCGATTGTCCCGGTGTCTACCTAATTTTCAATGAGCGACTCGACCTGCTCTATGTGGGTAAGGCTTCGCTCACCCAGACGGTCGGGGGCCGTTTAAGCGAGTACTTTCATTACGGTCCCGACCGGGGATGCCAATTTGCCCCAGGATCGTCCTGGCAAGGTAAGCGGCCCACAACATTCCGCTGATCCCTTCTCCACTCAGGCCACGGCCCCTTGCGGTCTCGCAGCCTGAGAGCAGCAGCAGATCCGCCCTCAAATTCAACTGCATCAGGTCGCGCGCTTCCAAGGTGCCGGCGTCGTCGGTGGAACGCGCCAGCAGCGCGTAGGAATACATGGGGTTGACGCTATCCAGGACGGCGTGCGACGCCAGATGGATCACCCGATAGCCGGCGGACTCGGCCTTGAAGCGACTGGCGCTGGCGCCGGTCAGAATCTGGCTCTGGCGGGCACCGTATAGCTTTTCGATTTCCTTCACCTGCCGTTCCGCTTCCGGCAAGGGCTGCTGAGGGCGCCGCAAGCGGGCACGCCAATATTCGGACAAGTGAACTCGACCGCACTCGTCACAACGGCCGTCGTCGGCCCGTAAATTGAACCGCCGTAGTCGTAGGTGAAAGTGATGGTTGTACCAAGCATGCCCGCTGTGGCCGGGACAACCAGTGTTATAGCGGATGTTCACCCTTGGGGACGGATTAACCCGGCAACGCAAGGCATTGGATTTTA
>JARLGM010000096.1 GCA_031292755.1 Candidatus Sulfopaludibacter sp. | reverse complement strand
GATCAGGTTGTAGAGGGGACTTTCACCCCCGAGCTGTCGAACATGCTCGGCACACAAGAAAAAAGGGCAGCCCTTGCGAGCTGCCCTTTTGTACCAACCGGGACGCCGGTATTACTGCGGCCGCATCCAGATGTCTTCCAGGACATCCACCGATGACGTCAGGGTGTGGTCGCCGACCGTCAACTTGACCATGTAGACGCCGGGTTCCACCGGGCCTCCGCTGGGTGTGCCGAAGCCGCCGAAACCACCACCACCACCACCACCGCCGCCTCCGCCACCGCCGCGTCCGCCGGAGACGAAGGGAACGCCGGCAGCTCCGCCGCGCCGTCCGCCACCGCCACCACCTCCGCCGCCCGCGTTGCCGGGAGCGGCGGTTTCACCGGCGGCGCCTGCCTGTTCATTGGCCGCCGGGTCACCCTGGCCGCCACGTCCGCCGCGCCCGCGTCCGGCCGTCGCACCGGCCGGTGCAGGCTTGGTACCGGCCCACTGGAAGCGGTTCATGCCCGCTTTGATGTCCACGTCCATGGTGCTGGCCACCGTGGTGCCCTGCAGGAATTCCAGCTTGCCCTTGCCGAGATCGCTCTTGGCAAAGATGTTGATGGCCGTGCCGCCCTGCGGGTTGGTTGCCTTGAACTCCCGGTTGGCGGCGTGGCGCTGCGCCGTGGCATCGTTCTTCCATTGAATGGAAGGCCGCGGATCGAAAAGGGTCAGTTCGGTCTTGGCCTTCTTCATCTGTTCCAGCGGGGTGATATCGTCGCAGATCCAGATGGAGCGGCCGTGCGTGCCGACAATCAGGTCGCGGTCGCGCGGATGAATCAGAATATCGTCCACCCGCACGCTGGGAAGGCCGGTCATGAACTTCTTCCAGTCCTTGCCTTGATCCAGCGTGACAAAAAGGCCGAATTCGGTGCCCACGAACAAGAGGTCGGGGTTGTCGTAATCTTCGCGCAAGGCGTTGATATTGCCCTTGGTGGGAAGATTGCCGGCGACATTGACCCAGGTGTTGCCGAAGTCGGTGGTCTTGAACAGGTAGGGCTTCCAATCGTCGTAGCGGTGGTTGTCGATGGCGACGTAGGCCGTGCCGGGGTCGAAGTGCGAAGGCTCAATGCGCGAGATGTGCGTGTAGCCCTTGGGCGCGCCCGGAATGTTGCCGTAGACGTTGGTGAAGGTCTCGCCGCCATCCATGCTCAATTGCAGGTTGCCGTCTTCAAAGCCCACCCAGATGATGCCGGGACGCGAGGGAGACTCGCGCACCTGAGTGGCGGTGGAACTGGCGGCGTAGCCATCGTGTTTTTCCGCCATGGGCTTGTTGCCGGCCACGTTCATGATGGGCATTTCCGGGCTCCAGCGGTCGATGTTCTTGCTGAGGTCCTTGGGATTCATCCACCACGAGTCGCCCCGATTGTTCGATTTGAAGAAATACTGCGCCGCCATGTAGATCACCGCCGGATTGTGCGGCGAGATCTCGATAGGCGCATTCCAGTAGAATCGGAGGTCCTCCACTTTGGCCGGTGGATTGACGATGTTGGGCGGGCCGCCGCGTCCACCGCCACGTCCACCGGCGGCGGCTTGAGCCGCTCCGTTTTCATCGGCAGTCGCCCCCGGCGCATTGCCAGGCGCGACATTGGTGGAACCGGTAGAAGCAGCACCGGGTGGCGGTGCGGTCGCTGTTGTGGTTGGGGTTCCCGGCGGAGCTCCCGTGTTATTGCCGCGGCCCGCGTTGGGCCGGATGCTCTTCTGCGTTCCGGCGCGCAGATCGTGACGGCTCATGTTGCCGTCCTGCGATTCGGCATAAACAATGGCCCAATCGGCCGGGTCCTGGCGCGTGTAAAAGCCATCGCCACCGGCCACGGTGAACCAATCGGTATTGGTGGGGCCTGTCTGGGAGCGGAGCGCGCTCGGTCCGCACCAGGCGTTATTGTCTTGCAGGCCGCCGCACACCACATACGGGCGGCGCATGTCGGCCGACACCTGGTAGAACTGGCCCACCGGTATATCGTTGTGATAATCCCAGTTGAGCCCGCCGTCATTCGACGAGTCGATACCGCCATCGTGGCCAGTGAAGACGATGCGCGGATCCTTGGGATTGATCCAGAAAGCGTGATAGTCGGTGTGGGACGCGGTGAGCGGAGTCCAGTGCTTCCCGCCATCCATGGACATCTGCGCCGGCGTGCCGCCGACGAAAAGCTTCTGATCGTTCGCGGGATCTACGCGGATCTGGCTGAAGTAGGTGGGGCGCTGATTCTGGTTGCTCTCGAAGGTCCAGGTCATGCCGCCGTCGTCGGAGCGGAACACGCCGCTCTTATTGGGATCGGGAGGAACGTTAGCGCCGCGGCCACGTCCGCCGCCGCCACCCGCGCCGCTGAACGCTCCGGGCGCGCCCGCTGCGGTGCCATTAGGCGCTTCACCGGGAATCGGAGATTCGCTGGCGGCGCCGCCGCGTCCGCCGCCGCCCCGCTGCGCCAGTCCATCTTCGCCCGTGCCGGCGCCGACTCCACCGCTGGCGCCCGCCTCCACCTGCGCATAAATGATCTTGGGATTCGCCCGGAAAACGGAGATCGCAATGCGGCCGTAAATTCCGTCCTTCGGTTTGGGCCACCCCGCACCGTCGAGCTTGGTCCAGGTACTGCCGGCGTCAGTGGTCTTCCACAGCGCGCAACCCGGGCCGCCGCCGTTGTATCCCCACCAGGTGCGCCGGCGCTGGAACGACGACGCATACAGGATCTTGGGATTCGAAGGATCGATGGCGACATCACTGAATCCGGTGTCCGGATCGATGTATTTGGCCAGCGTCCAGGTCTTGCCGCCGTCGGTGGATTTGTAGAGGCCGCGTTCCTTGTTCTGGCCAAACAGGTGGCCGCCCGCCGCCACGTAGACGGTGTTGGGATCGGCCGGGTCCACCACGATGCGGCCGATGGACTGCGTCTCCTCCAGGCCCAGGTGGTTCCAGGTCTTGCCGCCGTCGGTGGTGCCCCATACACCGTCGCCGATCGACGAGCTCTGGCGGTTGTTGGCTTCGCCGGTGCCCACGTAAACCACGTCGGGGTTCGACGGCGCGATGCCGATGGCGCCGATCGATTCGTCGGGCATGTTATCGAACTGCGAATGCCAGTAAAGGCCGCCATCGGTGGACTTCCACAGACCGCCGGTGGCAAATCCGATGTAGATGATCATGGGATCCTTTTCGGATCCCTGGATATCGTCCACCCGGCCCATCATTGTGGCGGGGCCGATGGAACGGAAAGTGAATCCACGGAGCAAAGGGTCTGTGGACGCGTTGGGCGGGGGAATCTGCGGCTGTCCGCCGCCTCTGCCCTGCGCCCAGATCACGGCGGAGATGCCCAGGCAGGCCGAGGCAGCCAGAATTCCCTTCAATAAGCGATAGTGCGAACGGCGTAAGTGCATAGTTCTTCCTCACAAAATATTGCCCCGTTTTACCCCGACACACAATCTTGGTGATTAGGGTTAAATGTACCACAGACCCAACAGTGCCGGTGGCCCGGTGGTTCTCAGCCGCCGCTACTTTAACTTCGCGCCGGCAAGCTGGGCGATCGCGCCGAGCGTAGTTTGCGTGGCATTCAGACCCAGGCGGAAATCGCCATCCGAGAAATGCGCAAACACGTCGGTGGGCTGGTGGTGCGTGGGATCCCATCCGGCGCCGATCTGCGAACCGCGCTCCAGTTCGCGCAGGCTCAGGGACGGGACCAGATCCTGGAACGGGGTGGAGTCCGTGTTGGTCATGTGGTTGCCCACGGAGGCGGGATAATCGGTAGCGTATTTTTCGTTGGCCGCGTGGAATGCCCAGGCGAGTGTGGCCGCCTGCGCCGCGAACTTCGATTGCGACTGGAATTCGATATTGACGTCGGCCTCGGGCCGCTGGTGATCGCTCACCGTGCCGTCTTTGTTGGGCATGCCGTGATCGAACATCATCATGTCGTGCTGGATCATCCCCAGCCATTTCGGCTCCGGATATTTACCGGAGCCCGGCGGGTCTTCCTTCCCCTGGAGATCCTTGCGCTGGTCCACGTAGGCGCGTGCGCCGTTGAGTCCGGTCTCTTCGTTGTTCCAGAGCGCGAAGCGAATGGACCGGTCCGTGACCACATCGGCGCCGCTAAAGACGCGCGCGATCTCCATCACCAGCGCCGTGCCGGAGCCATCGTCGTTAGCCGCTTCGCCGTACCCGATGCCATCCATGTGCGCGCCCACGATGTACATCTCCTCGGGATGCGTGGCGCCGATCTTGGTACAGAAGACCTCTTCGCGCGGACCGGGTACGGAGGCTTGTGAGTTGAGCTCGCGCAGCCTGGAATCGGGTTGCAGGTCGGGATCGTTGTTGGCGGCCGTGGGTCCACGCTCGCCGCGCAATGTGGCTCCGCCGGGCGCGCCTCTTCCACCGCGCCCCCCTCTTCCGGCGCCCGCTCCGCCGCGCCCCTGCGGGGGTTCGTAGGCGTAGTGGATGCGTTCGGTGTTGGTGCAGCCGTAGCTTTTGAGCTGGGCCTCAATCCAATCGATGGCCGCGCGATTGCGATCAGTCCCCTGGCGGCGGTCGCCGAATTTGGTCAAGCCGCGAATGGTGGTTTTGTAGCGTTGCAGGTCGAGCCGGGAGACCAGGGTCTTGATGGGATCGTCACCGGCGGGAGCAGCCGCGGCAGTCTGGCCGTTCGCAGGCGACAGCAGCGAGACAGCGGCAAAGCAAGTCACGAGTATTTCTGAGCGCATGGGTTCCCGACATTGTACCGGGTCACGGCCGGATTTGGCATCGCGGATCCAACCGCGGGAATCGAGCCCCCGTTCGCCCGCTACTGCCCGTATGCCGCGGCGCGTTGCTTCTGGAGAAAGGCCAGATCCTTGCGGACCGCGGGCAGGCTGTCCTTGGGACCGTAGCCCGGCTGAACCGAGATGGGGCCGGTAAATTTGGCGCGGGCGAGAGTGGCAAAGAATTGCGGCCAGTCCACCATGCCTTCCCCGAGCGGGCATTCCACCAGCTTCCAGGCGCCGCCCTCCTTGGTGAAGTAGCAATCGCGGGCGGTGACCATTTTCAGGCGCGGGAGCGCCAGTTTCAGCGCGGTGGCGAAGCCCGCGGCTCCTCCCTGCGCCGCGGCGTAACCGGTATCGAAGTCGTAGCCCACCAGGTGCGGATCCATCCCGCGGATGATCATGTTGGTGTCGAAGAAGGACGCGCCGATGCAATCCGGCGCGTTGTGCAGCCCGACGCTGATGTTCACCGCGCGGGCGATGTTGGCGAACACGGCGATATCCCGCTGCGCCTCCGCCATGCTCTGTTCGATTTCAGCGGCGCCGTACTTCCAGTGGCCCGGCCGGAAACAGCGGACCCCCATTTCCCCGCTCCACTGCATCGCCAGGCGAACGGTGGGATCGGCCGGGGAGGTGTAGGGGGTGCTGACCATGAACACATCGATGCCGGACCCGTTCATGGCCTCGATGGCGCGCTCGAAGTTGAGGTCGGCGTGCTCCGGCGCGATGTGGCCTCCCGGCTGCACCACCAGGTCCGCTCCGTCGAACCCGAGGGTCTTCAGCAGACCGCCCATTTCTTCGTAGCCGATCTCCAGCGGGAGTTGATCGGTATACAGGCAGAGGGGGGGCGACGAGCGCGGCTTAGGCCCGCCTTCGCGCCGGAAGCCCGCGGGCGGCTGCGGAGCCGGTTGTTGTGCGTGCGCCGGCGCCATGCCCGCCGCAATCCCTGCCAGGAGAGCCCTTCGTGTAATCGCCATGGAGCAAACCACTCCATTGTACGCGACTGGCTCCGGATCGCCCGCCTATGCCTGCTGTTTGGCCAGCGGGCCGATCACCGGCAGCACGATGGTTTTGCCCTGGTACGTGGAGATGATGACGAACAGCCAGAGAATGAAGCAGGCAAAACCGAAAAGCGAGAGCAGCGCGAGCCCGAGAAACGCGCCCGACAGGCTCCACATGATGCCGAAAAGGATCGCCAGCGCGAAGCGGATGGCGATCGCGGCGACGGAAAGAAAGATCGACTGAAAGGCGTGAAACCGGACCACCTTATTTTTGTTGTAGGGTTCCAAGACCAGAAACAGGATCCCGGTGATGAAGCCAAGCGCGTAACAAAGCGCCGAGGCTACGTTGTCCGCCATGCCGCTGGATGCGGCCATAGGTGGCGGCATCGCTCCGGGCGCCGCTCCCGCCGGCGCGGCAGCCCCGACAGGCGAACCGCATTTCGCACAAAACCGTCCTTCCACCTGAGCCCCGCAAGTAGCACAAAACGCCATGTAAACGCCTCCCTTGAGACTGTACTGTGCGGATTCCCGGACGGCAAGTCCCAATTTTCACATTTTTGTTACTTGCCCGGGGATCCCAGAACGATCAGAGGAATTACCGCCCCGGCCACGGCGCCAATCACCAGCGCGGGGGTCCAATCGTTTAACAGAAACGAGACCAGCAGTCCGCCGAGGGAGCCGATTCCGGCGCCGATCACGGCGACCATCAGTTTCTTAATCACAATCGCCTATTTTTCAGCGGGCTTCTGGTCGGGGGACCCGATGATGTATACCTTGTCCCGGGGTTGCACCAGTTTCAGGCGCTCGCGGATTTCCAGTTCCTGTTCCGTAGGGTTATCGATGAGGCGGTTGATGCGTTCCCGGTGGCGCTCGATTTCCTGATGCAAGAGCTGATTCTGGCGTTCGAGTTGCTGGATAGAGTGCTGCTTCTCGACGAGCGCAGCAATCCCGCGCGGTCCCCGCAACGTGACTAGTGCATATCCGGCAACGGCGAGGAAGGCCAACACATACGCGACTCGGACCAACGGCGATCTCATGCGACAACGGGCCTGGAAGATAATGGTAACATTGCTTTCCGCTTTCGTTTGGTAGTTTTTTCGTATGACCGGAGAGATTGTCATTCTGTGTACTAGCGCATCCGAAGAAGAGGCGGAGCGGATCGCCCGGCATCTCCTGGAAGAGCATGTCGCCGCCTGCGTGAACGTCATTCCGGTCCAACGCAGCTACTACCGGTGGCAGGGTGCCATAGAATCGGCAGCCGAATACCTGCTGCTGATCAAATCATCGGCCACGCTGTTTCCCGCTGTGGAGCAGGCAATTCGCCGGATGCATTCCTACGAAGTTCCCGAGGTGCTGGCCCTACCGGTTCTGGCCGGTTCGGCCGATTACCTTACATGGCTCCGCGCCAATTTGCGTCCCTGATTTTATGTACGATTGGATACATTTCAATTGAAGACGAGATCTCAACCGGCATTTGTAATGATTTTCGACATGGACGGAGTCTTAATAAATTCAAATCCGCTCCATCGCGAGGCATGGACCGTGTTCAATCGCCGGTTCGGCGTGGAAACCACCGAGGAGATGCTCCATAGCATGTATGGGAAGCGCAACGACCGGATTGTGCGCGATTTTTTCGGCGAGACCCTGCGGGCGGATGAGGTGGCGGCTCGGGGAGCGGCGAAGGAAGAGCTTTATCGGAAGATGATTGCCGGCCGCCTGGAAGAGATCCTGGTACCCGGACTAAGAGATTTTCTAAAGCGCTATGAGTCCATCCCGAAAGCCGTTGCGACCAATGCGGAACCGGCCAATGTCGATTTTTTATTGGACCGGGCAGGCATTCGGCGGTATTTTCAGGCGGTGGTTGACGGACACCAGGTGACCCACCCGAAGCCTCATCCGGAAATCTATCTGCGGGCGGCGGAACAGCTCGGCGCGGCGCCGGAAGACTGCATCGTGCTCGAGGATTCGTACTCCGGGGTCGAAGCAGCCCGGGCGGCAGGAATGAGGGTTATTGGACTCCGTACCACTCATGACAACTTGCCTGGTACTGTGTTCGATGTAGATAATTTTGTAAGTGGGGAATTAGCGGAATGGTTGGCGGCTCAAGAAAGGGCCATCTGAAATTTTCGCGGCCATTGTGCCTGGCGCTGCTACTGGCTTCGGGAGGCGTGTGTGCGGACCAGCCGCTGCGCTTGAGCCTGCGGGAGGTGAACGCCCGGAGGCCGCCAGACTACAGTTCCGTCTACACCGGCAAAAGGGTAGTGGTCCGCGGTGTGGTCAACGCGGAGCGCTATCGTTTCCCGCAGTTTACGATACTGGCGATGCAGAGCGAGCCGGAGGGTGGCGCGGTTCTGAGCGTGCCGCCCAGCGACAGCCGCCTGGACACCTACCAGCCCGGGGACGAATTGGAGGTTGTCGGGTTGGTGGCGTTTACCGACGGTATGGTCTCAATCCAGCCGCAGACAATTGCCGTGGTAGGCCGGAAGTCCCCTCCTCAAGCCTTCACGGTGTCCCCCAGAGACGTACAGGATGCGAGATATCTGGGACGCCTGGTTCACGTGAAAGGCCGCCTGGCCCAGCAGTCCGACAGCTCGGCAGGCGCCCAGGTTTTCATTACCGATCATTGCAAGCTCTTCGAGCCGAGACTGCGTTATCTGCCGCAGCCCTCTTTCGCGGGGTTCAACACGGGCGACGATATCGAGGCGACTGGGGTAGGGTTCCAATACTCCCCGGGGGCGCCCTTCACGGGAGGATACGAAGTTCTGGTGGCGCCCGCTTCCCTGGTACACCACGAGCGGGGCTGGTCCCTGCCGCCACTCGTGTTGGCCTGCGGAATCAGCATAGTCCTGCTGGTGGGATTCGTTCTGTGGGGCAGGGAGCGTCACCTCGGCGACCAGCGCGAGCGCCTGCGAAAGACCTACCATCTGGGCGAGGAGATTCTGGGCGCCACTTCTACAGAGGCCATTTTAAAGCGCCTGGAGGACTCGCTACCGGCGATTCTGCAAATCACCCGCGTTCACCTGTACACCCACAATCGCGGAGCCAAGACTCTGGATGCGGTGCCGGGGAAAGAGCCGGGCGGACCTTCGATTTCGCTTTCGTCTCCTCCCGCGGGAACCCATGCCGGGGCGGTGGCCTGTTTCCACTACCGGACGCTCCTGGCCATTCCCGATATCGACCGCAGCCCGTTCCCCATCGGCGGCAAGGAAGGGGATGCCTCGCCCAAGTCGCTGCTCTTCGTGCCCATGCTGGCGCAAAACGAAGTGGTGGGGGTCCTGGAACTCGACCAGGATGACCGGGTACGCGATTTTACGGCCGATGAACAGGCCCTGGCGCAGCACTTGGGAAACCAGATCGGCGTCACCATCCGGTTGCTGGATCAGCGCTCGGTGCAGGAGCAATTGTTCCGCACCGAGAAACTGGCAGCCATCGGGCGGCTGATTTCGGGCGTGGTCAGCGAACTGCAGGCGCCCCTGGCGTCCATCTCGGACCTGGCACAGCGCGCCATGGAGAAGGCTCGCAGCAGTCCGGCGGAGCGGGACGTGTTAGCCATCGCTTCGGAAGCCCAGAAGGCCGCCGGCATGGTCGCTCGCCTGGTCTCTTTCGCCGCGGCCGAGCAGGTGGAAGCGCGGCCGGTTTCCATCACGGCGCTGCTGAAGAATCTGATCGAGTTTCGGGAAGGCGATTGGAAAGCCAGCGGCATTCGGGTCCGCGACCTGACCAGCCGCGAACCACTGGCCGTGCTGGGCTCTCAAGGCCAGTTGGAGCAGGTCTTTCTCAACCTGATGGTGCACGCCGAACAGTCGCTGGTGGCAGCGCCGCAGAAAGTGCTCACCATCCGCACCAGCTTGCTGGCCAAGCGACTCCTGGTGGAAATCGCCTTCAGCGCTCCGCCGGAGCCGCGCAGTCCGGAAGAGACCGCCGCTGTCCTGGGGGTCACCCGGAGTGTCATCGCCGGGCACGGCGGCGAAGTACGGCTGATCGAGAAGAACAACGCCGATCCGCGTTTTGAGGTGGAGCTTCCCATTTCCACCAGGGAGCGAATGGCGCCGGTTCCGGTATCGGTCTCGGCCTCCAGCCTCCCCGCGGATCATTCCCGCCGCATGACTGCCCTGATGATCGAGCCGGAAGAA
The DNA here is from genome assembly GCA_031292755.1 of Candidatus Sulfopaludibacter sp. GTDB lineage: Bacteria > Acidobacteriota > Terriglobia > Bryobacterales > Bryobacteraceae > Sulfopaludibacter. Next base: position 18,261 of record JARLGM010000096.1, on the reverse strand, counting down.
GCCGCGCAACGCCAGCTTCTGGCCTTGCTTTCCGCACGCGGCTACCGCGTGGTTCCCGTCGGGAATGCGGATACCGGACTGGAACTGGCCCATCGCATGCGCTTCGACGCAGCGTTCTGTTCGGTGCACGCTCCCGGCCTGAATTGGGTGGAGTTGAGCGAGCGCATGTCCTCGCGGGTGGGCGGCTTCATTCTGCTCTCCGACAGCTACGACGCGGAACTTGCCAACGATTTTTCAGGCGACGGCCGCTTCGTCCTCCCCAAGCCGGTCATCGAGACGGAACTCGACCGCATTCTCCGCACCGTCGAGCGCGCCACCACCGCCAAGGTCGTGCCCATCAAGAACGGTGTGGCGTAGGCGGAGATCACTGCCCATCACCACAGCAGCAGTTCGGCCAGCGCGCCGCTCTCACATCCGATTTTCTTAGCGGCGGAGCCCTGGCTAACCGACACCTCCAGGTATCCGGAACTGCCGACGATCACGAATAGCTCGCCCGGACTGCATTCCGCGTAGGTCCGGGCCAGAACGCTGGTCTCCTGGGGACCGATCACCATGGCGAAGTTTCGCTTTTCCAGATCCGGGAAATCGTCGCTATGGAAATTGGTGATGATGTTTCCGAAGCGGTCGATCTTCAAAATGCGGCCCGACCAGGTGCGCTTCCCGGCGCGGTGCGGCTTCTGAAATGCCGGACGCAGGTAATCCTCGATCCGCTTCCCCATGCGCGAGGGGAGCGCGCCGGCGGCAATGTGGGCGCCCACCGGCGAAAAGATGTCGCGCCCGTGAAAGGTGCGGCTCACCGGATGCAGGAAGTATTTCTCATTTGAGATGAGCCGGATCCGGGACTCTTCGCGCGTGTAGATCATGGACAGTACGCCGTTGTCCGGCGCCACGAAATACTGGCCGGCGGCCTCCATCAGGATGGGCCGGCGCGCGGTGCCCACGCCCGGGTCCACCACTACCACGTGCACCGTCTTCGGCGGAAAGTAGCGGTACGCCTGCGCGATGAGATAGGCCCCTTCGGTGATTTCGAACGGGCCCGCTTCGTGGCTGATATCGACGATCTGCGCCTTCGGGCAGATGCTCAGGATCACGCCTTTCATAGTGCCCACGTAATGATCGGAAAGGCCGAAATCGGTAGTCAGGGTCAGGATCGGGATACGCATTGTTAGAATGAACAGTAGTGCAGCGCTTCTATTTCGACCACAACGCCACCACCCCCGTCGCTCCGGAAATTCTGGAGACGGTAGTCGCTTGTCTCGGTCAAGTGTATGGTAACGCTTCCAGCATCCATCATTTCGGCCAGGGCGCCAAGCAGCGGCTGGAGGCAGCGCGGCGGCAACTGGCCGGCCTGATCCACGCCAGTCCCAATGAAATCGTCTTCACCAGCGGCGGCACCGAAGCGGACAACATGGCGGTGTTCGGAGTGGTGCGCGCCGCGGCGGCCCGGCCCGCCCACGTGATCGCCTCGGCTATCGAGCATCCCGCCATCCTGGCTCCCTGCCGGCAACTGGAGGCGGAAGGCGTCGCGGTCACCCGCCTGCGGGTGGGTTCCGGCGGCGTGGTCTCGGCCGATGACGTGCAGCGCGCCCTCCGGCCGGAGACCGTGCTGGTCTCCGTGATGCACGCCAATAACGAACTGGGCACCATCCAGCCGATCGCGGATATCGCCCGCCTCACGCGCGCGGCCGGAGTCCCGCTGCATGTCGATGGGGTGCAGGCGCTGGGCAAGATTCCGGTCGACGTGGACGCGCTGGGCGTGGACCTCTACAGCATGAGCGGCCACAAGCTGTACGCGCCGAAGGGCGTGGGCGCGCTCTACATCCGCAAGGGCACACGCATCGCGCCGGTGACCTATGGCGGCCATCACGAGCGCGACCGGCGGCCGGGCACGGAGAACGTTCCGGGTATCGCGGCGTTCGGCGCGGCGGCGGACCTGGCTGCCCGCACGCTGGCGTCCGAGGGTGAGCGTCTGAGCGCGCTGCGCGACCGCCTGGAGAACGCCGTGCTCGCGAGCATTTCCGGTACCGGCATCAACGGCGCGCGCTGGGATCGCACACCCAACACCAGCAATCTGTACTTCGACGGCATCGACGGGGAAGCCCTGGTGATCGCGCTGGACTTGCGCGGCTTTGCCGTTTCCACCGGCGCGGCCTGCTCCAGCGGGGCCATTGCGCCATCCCATGTGCTAACCGCCATGGGCCTTTCTGCCGACCGGGCCCGCGCCAGCATGCGATTTTCCCTTGGCCGCTCCAATGACGCCGCGCAAGTCGATGCGCTGGTGGAAGCGCTCCAGGCGTCCGTAACCCACTTGCGCAGAATCTCCGTCCATGCCTGATACCGCACCCATCGCCGTCGCCATGAGCGGTGGAGTGGACAGCTCCACCGTCGCCGCGCTGCTGGTACGCCAGGGCCACGCCGTGGTCGGCCTGACCATGCAATTGTGGAATCAGCGGCGGCTCCCCGAACTGGCTGCCGGGGACGCCACCGGGCGCTGCTGTTCGCTGGATGACGTCTACGATGCGCGGCGCGTGGCCGAGCAGGTCGGCATCCCCTATTACGTGGTCAACTTCGAGCAGCAGTTCGAAGAGCATGTGGTGAAGCCGTTTGTCTCCGAGTACCTGGCCGGGCGCACGCCCATTCCCTGCACGCTGTGCAACAACTACATCAAATTCGACCGCTTTCTGGAGATGGCGGATTCGGTGGGAGCGCACCAGATCGCTACCGGCCATTACGCCCGCATCCGCTATGACCAGCCATCCGGGCGCTACCAGTTGCTCCGCGCCGTGGATGGCGCCAAGGACCAGACCTATTTCCTGTGCGGCCTGACCCAGGCGCAACTCGCCCGCACACTGTTCCCGCTGGGCGAATTGAACAAGCCGGAGGTCCGCGAACTGGCTAAGTCGATGGATCTGGCGGTGGCCTCCAAGGGCGACAGCCAGGAGATCTGCTTCGTCCCCAACGGCGATTACGCTGCCTTTATGAGCGCTTATCTCAAGGAGACGGGCGTGCCCGAACAACTGACGCGCGGCGAGATCGTAACCACCGATGGCCGCACCCTAGGCGAGCATGGCGGAGTCCACCGCTTCACCGTCGGGCAGCGCAAAGGCCTGGGAATCGCTACCGGCGAGCCCCTGTACGTGATCGCCACGGACCCGGCATCGCAGCGCGTCGTCGTGGGCGGGAACCAGGACCTGCTACGCGGGCGATTCTTTGCCGGGGACGTGAACTGGATCTCCATCGCCGGCGTCTCCGCGCCCCGTCCGGCACAGGTGAAGATCCGCAACAAGCACACGCCCGCGCCGGCTACGCTATATCCCACCAGCGATGCCACTCGGGTGGAAGTGGTGTTTGCAGAGCCCCAGCGGGCGGTGACCCCCGGACAGGGCGCTGTGTTTTTCGAAGGCGACCTGGTGCTGGGCGGCGGCTGGATCGAATAGAGCGGCTGCTCAGCGCTTCTCCAGATACCCGATCGCGCGGCGGACTACTTCGCAGCGCGCTTCCCACGCCGTGAACTGCTCCGTACCAACAGTAATCGTCGCGGAAGGACGGCCCATCGCGGCAAGCGCCGAGTAGCGCGGGTCGCGCGCGAGTCTTGCCAGCCGATCTGCGGTCCGTTGCAGGTCCCGGAAATCGGCCAGCGCAAAGCCCGAAGGTATTTCAGGATAGGGCGCAAGCAGTTGACGCTGCAGATCGGCGGACGTCATGCCCCACAGTAAGTTACCGAGCGTCGCGGAGCGGTGCCATTGAGCCTCCAGGCGCCTTGCATCCTCCAGTCCGAAGGGCCGTGCGCCCATCATCGCATCGAACTCTTCCTCATCCATCGATGCCATGATACATCCGAATTACCGGTTGACAATCGACCCGGGTAGGCGCACACTCAGGTTGAATGTTTACCCGAGAAGAAAAGAAGAATATCGCCCTGCTCCAGGGCACGCTCGACCTGCTGATTCTGCGTATCCTGGTCTTCGGGCCGCAGCACGGACAAGGCATTGCTCGCGCCATCCTCAAGGAATCCGAGGACGTGCTTCTGGTCGATCATGGCGCTCTCTATCCCGCGCTCCAGCGCCTGGAAGAGCGCGGCTGGGTCTCCGCCGAATGGGGCGTTTCTTCCAACAATCGCAAAGCCCGCTTCTATACGTTGAGCAAGGCGGGACGCAAACAATTGGTGCAGGAAACCAGTGAGTGGCGGCGCATGGCGGCCGCCATCGGACGCGTTCTCGGTCCGGAAACGGAGTGAGGTATGTTTGGCCGCAAACGCAAGCCGGAGGATTTTTCCGAGGAACTGCGCGCGCACCTGGCCCTGGAGTCCGATCAACTGCGCGTCGAAGGTTCTACCAGAGCAGTTTCGCCAGGATTTTCGCTTCGCCCTGCGCCAGTGGTGCCAGAGTAAAGGCTTTACCGCGGTGGCGGTGCTGACCCTCGCGCTCGGAATCGGCGCCCATACGGCCATCTTCACGCTGGTGAACGCCATCGTGCTGCGCTCGCTCCGGGTGGCGCATCTACCGCCTGGGCACGGGCAGCGACTGCTGCGTCAACAGCGGCTACCAGAAAAATTTCTCGCTCTACTCCTATCCGCTCCATCGCAGGCTGCGGGTGCTCACTCTCTCTGAACTGTTAGGCAATGTCTTTAACCGCGATCGCCTGATCGCGCGCCTGGCTATCGGCCTGCCCGTCGCGGTATGGGCGGGCGGCATTTTGCAAAGCCAGCTCTTCGGCGTGCGCAACGGCGATCCGCTGATTCTCGCTACCGCCGCCGCCGCGCTGATCGCCTGCGCCGCACTGGCAGCGCTCGTCCCCGCACGCCGCGCCACTACCATTGACTCCATGCAGGCCTTGCGCGCCGAGTAGCGCGGGCCCGTAACTGCGTCCTCTCCGGCACCATGTATTATCCTGGATGCGTCATGCGAATCCGTATCATCCAAGCATTTCTGCTGGTCGCCACGGGCCTGGTGGCCCAACAGACGCACCGGGATGGCTACAAAGACACTCCCATCCTGCCCAACCAGCAGTGGCATGTTCACGACCCCGACCGTCCTTATCCTCCCGATGTGACTCCCGGCGCTACCCCGGGCGAGCCTCCCGGTGACGCCATCGTTCTTTTTGACGGCAAAGATCTTTCCCAGTGGACGCAGCGCGGACGCGGTGTTGACCGCGGCAAGATGTTGGATGCCAAGTGGAAGGTGACCGGCGGCTACATGGAGATCGTCCACGGCACCGGCGACCTGATCTCGCGTCAGAAGTTCGGCAACTGCCAGCTTCACGTGGAATGGCAGGAGCCCGAAGGCATTCAGGGCGAGAGCCAGGAGCGCGGCAACAGCGGCGTGTACATCATGAGCCGCTACGAAATCCAGGTGCTGGATAACTATCACTCCGCCACTTACGCCGACGGCATGGCCGGAGCCATCTACGGGCAGTGGCCCCCGCTGGTCAATCCCTCGCGCAAGCCCGGCGAGTGGCAGACGTACGATGTGGTCTTCGAAGGTCCGAAATTCGACGGCGATAAGGTGGTCAGCCCCGCTTACGAGACCCTGTTCTTTAACGGCGTGCTGGTGCAGAATCACCGGGCTCTCAATGGTCCCACGGAATACAAAGTCGTGCTGCCATATAAAAGACACGATCCGGAAGAGCCGCTGATGCTGCAGGATCACTCTTCCTCGCGTCCCGTAAAGTATCGAAACATCTGGATCCGCAAGCTGGCGGAATAAGGCGAGAGATTATGTTCGCAACCGCTTTGGCTTTGACACTGCTGATGCCAATGCCCCGCGTGGCTACGCCTGGGGATGGCAAACTGGCAATCAATGAGGACTTCACCGTCGCCGCCACGGGAGTTTCCGACGGGCGCATGGATCGCGCCATCGATCGCCTGGTGGCGCGCATCTCGCGCCAGACCGGCATCTGGATCGTCGCGCCGAAGGCCGGCGGCGCAAGCCGCGCCACGCTGCGGATCGAATGCTCCGCCGCCGGCCCGGCATACCCTACGCTCGGCGAGGATGAAGCCTACACGCTCGACGTGACCGCCCAAAATGCCACCATCAAGGCCGCGACCATCGATGGCGCGATGCGCGGCATGGCCACCTTCGTGCAACTGATCGCTGAAGGCCCGGGCGGCTTTTCGGCCGCGGCCATCCACGTGGAAGACCGCCCGAGATTCGCCTGGCGCGGCCTGATGCTGGATGTCGCGCGCCACTGGATGCCGCTGGAAGTGGTGGAGCGCAACCTGGACGCCATGGCCGCGGTGAAGCTCAACGTGTTCCACTGGCACCTCTCCGACGACCAGGGCTTTCGCGTGGAAAGCAAGCTGTATCCCAAACTCCAGCAGATGGGCTCGGACGGCAATTACTATACCCAGGACCAGGTCCGACACGTGATCGAATACGCGCGCGACCGCGGCATCCGCGTGGTGCCCGAGTTCGACATTCCCGGCCACACCACGGCCTGGCTGGTGGGCTATCCCGAAATCGGCGCCGCGCCCGGTCCGTACGAATTGGGCCGCCACTTCGGCGTCTTCGACCCGGTAATGGACCCCTCCAAAGAGGGCGTGTACAGCTTCCTCGAAGGGTTTCTGGGCGAGATGACCAAGCTCTTCCCCGACGCCTACTTCCATATCGGCGGCGACGAAGTGAACGGCAAGGATTGGACCCGGTCCGCCGCGGTGCAGGCCTTCGAGAAAGAGCACAACCTGGCGGACAATGAGGCGTTCCACGCCTATTTCAACCAGCGCGTTCTGAAAATTGTGCAGGCCAACGGAAAGACCATGATCGGTTGGGACGAAATCCTCCATCCCGACCTGCCCAAGGCGTCGGTGATCCAAAGCTGGCGCGGGCAGAAAGGCTTGGCCGAAGCTGTCGGCAAAGGCTACCAGGGAATTCTTTCGTGGGGATATTATCTGGACCACCTCAGCACCGCTGCCTACCATTACGGCATCGATCCGCTGGGCGGGAATCTGCCTGCCGATCAAGCCTCGCGCGTGCTGGGCGGCGAAGCCTGCATGTGGTCCGAATATGTGAGCGCGGAGACCGTGGACTCGCGTATCTGGCCGCGCCTGGCGGCCATCGCCGAGCGCTTCTGGTCGCCCGCGGAACTCAAGGATGTGGATTCGATGTACCAGCGGATGGCCGCGGTGAGCCTCCAGCTCGAATGGACCGGCGTGCGGCATCGCGCCAATTATGCGCCCATGTTGGAGCGCCTGGCGGCCGGACAACCGGCCGGTCCGGTGAAGGTGCTGGCGGACGCGTCGGAAGCCTTGGGACTGGGTCCGCGGGCCAGAGCCCAACGCTATACCACGCTGATTCCGCTCAATCGTCTCGTGGACGCCGCGCGTCCGGAGAGCGAGAGTATCCGTGCTCTGGAGCAGGCGGCGGGGCGTCGCAATGCGGAGGACGTTTCCGCCCTGCGCCGGCAGTTTACCGAGTGGGCCGCCAACGATGCGCTGTTCCAGCCGATGGCCGGTCAGGACGGCTTCCTCGTGGAGTTGAAACCCCTATCGAAGGATCTCTCCGCGCTCGGCGCCATGGGATTGAAAGCGCTGGACTACCTGGGCGGCGGGCAGCAGGCGCCGGCCGCCTGGCTCTCTACCCAGACCGCGGAGATCGCGCGCATTCAAAAGCCCAATGCCGAAGTCACTCTGGCGGCGAACCGGCCGGTGAAGATTCTGCTGGATGCGCTCGCCAAGAAGTAGGCCGGTCCAGCACCGCCAGAAGCGACTGGCCGAAGGGCGGGGGTAACAGTGCCTCTGCCCGCGACATCACCGGCACGGCGATCCGGTCGAACAGTGCGATCTGCGCTTCGGATTGTTCCTCCCGCCGCAGAATGCGGGCATTGAGCCACCAGCCGAAGAAGCCCAGGCTGTTCATGAAATGCGTTCGGCGCACATGCAGTCCGCACTCCGCGGCCAGCTTCGCCAGGGACTTCCGCGTGTAGCGCCGGTAATGTCCCAGGTTGCGGTCGATCGGCCCGAATAGCTCTGGAAAGGCCGGCACCAGCAGCACGATGACGCCGCCGGGCGAGAGAATCGACGCCATCCGGCGCAGCGCCTCGCCATCGTCCGCGATGTGCTCCAGCACGTTCAGACACACCACCGAATCGGGCGCGAACCGGGCGAAGCCGCGAATATCTTCGGCCACGAAGGCGTGCAGGTTCGCCCGGCCGGGATAGCGCTCGCGCAGGCTCTGGACGCACGCCGGCTCCACATCCACGGCCACCACCACGTCGCGGTCCAGCAGCATACCGGTGAAGTTGCCGATGCCGCAGCCTACCTCCACCACGCGGCGCCCCAGGTGGCGCGACACCAGCCGGCTCTGCCACGCGAAGTAATTCGCCGCGCGCGCCATCCGTTCCTGGTCCCGCAGCGTATATGCCGCGCCGGTAGCCACTCATCTAGAATAAAACTTCCGATGTCCGGCTTCCTTGGATTTGGCGCCGCGGACCTGCTGGTGCTTTTTTTCAGCGCGACCCTGCTTGGCGGAGCGTTCGCGGCGCGGCGGTGGATCGAACCGCGCGCCCGCACGTTCGCGCAGAAAACGGTATGGTGCATGTTGCTGCTGGCCCTACTCCCGGTGGCGCTGCGGCTGCTGCTCCTGCCTCATCATCCCGTACCCACGCCGGATATCTATGACGAATTCGGCCATCTGCTGGTAGCCGATACCCTGCGCCACTTCCGCCTGGCCAACCCTCCTCTGCCGCGACCGGAATTCTTCGAGACCTTTTTCGTACTGCAGCAGCCCACTTACAGTTCTATCTATCCCATCGGCCAGGGGCTGGCGCTGGCTATCGGCTGGACCCTGTTCGGACTTCCCTGGGCGGGCGTGCTCCTTGCCACGGCGGCCTTCTGCGCGCTGTGCTATTGGATGCTGCGTGCGTGGACCAGCCCGGGTTGGGCGCTGGCGGGCGGACTCCTGGCGGTCGCAGAATTCGGGCCCCTGAATCAGTGGATGAACAGTTACTGGGGCGGCGCCCTTCCAGCCATGGCCGGATGCCTGGTGTTCGGCGCGCTGCCGCGCCTGCGCCAGAACGCGCGAACGCGCGACGCCGTGCTGCTGGCCGTGGGCCTCGGGCTGCACTGGCTTACCAGGCCTTACGAATCGCTGTTTCTATTTCTGGCCGTGGCCCTCTACTTCGCACCGTACTGGCGCGAGTGGCGCAGGTTCGCCAAAGTAGCACCGGAAGCGGCTCTCATCCTGCTCACCGCCGGCGCCATCACCTTCTTCCACAACAAGGCGGTGACCGGCAGTTGGACCGCTTTGCCCGAAAAACTCAGCCAGGATCAATACGGCGTCCCGGCGGCGCTCACATTCCAATCCAACCCCGTGCCGGTCCGCGAACTCACTCCGCAGCAGGCCCTCGATTACCGCATGCAACTCGGCTTTCGCGGCTCGCGCGGCGAAACGCTGCGCAGCTACCTGGAGCGCCTGGAATATCGCGTCCGCTACTACCGCTTCTTTTTCTTTCCGCCGCTCTACCTGGCGCTGGCGGCGTTTCTTTTTACGCTGCGAAAGGATCGCCACGGGTGGGTGGCGCTGGCGTGCCTGCTGTTCGCACTGGGCGTGAATTTCTTCCCGGCCTTCCAACTGCACTACGTGGCCGCGGTGACCTGTCTGTTCGTGCTGATGAGCGTGGCCGGCCTGGAAGCCCTGAGCACACTGGTGGTGCGCGGCCAACCAGCGGGAGCCGATACGGCGCGCCTGCTCCTGCTGCTTTGCGCCGGGCAGTTCGTGCTCTGGTACGGTCTGCACGTGGCCGACCGCTCGGCCCTCTCGCTGGCGCTGCGCCCTTATGAAACCTGGGACAACATCAATCACGGCAATCCCGAGCGCCGCATCTACGTGGACCAACAGTTAGCGCAAATACCGGGCCGCCTGCTGGTGCTGGTGCGCTATTCGCCGCTGCATCCGTTCCAGGATGAGTGGGTGTACAACGGCGCGAATGTGGCGGACTCGCGGATCGTCTGGGCGCGCGACCTCGGGCCGGAAGCGGACCGGCAACTGGAGGCGCTGTACCCCGGGCGCAACGTGCTGCTCTTCGAGCCCGATGCCCGGCCGCCGCGGATTACACCTTGACTTCGGGTCAATTCTCCGATGGCACCCGGGCAACCGATTCCACCACCACCACATCGAGCGGAATCTTCTTGCGCACAAGCTGCAAGCCAAGTTGCTGCTGTAAGGCGGTAAACAGATCGGGCGCGGCAGGCGACTCGATGCGGCTTTCCGGCGAGGCACCGGGCCGGTCTCGGGTGAATTCGAGCGTGAAGTCGTATTTGCCGGCCAGACCCGTCTTGTCGATGATCGGTCCCGCGTCCGGCGACGGCAGGAATTCGACCAGCGTCTGCACGCTTTGCTGCGTTGCCTCGACTCGCGTCAGCATGTAACCACCGCTGATCGAATGATGGGAGACCATGCCCGCACGCGTGGCAGTAGATTCCTTGAGCCTGGCTCCCGACTTTGCAACCGTCAGCTCGAACCCCGGGAACGCCCGCGACTCAATGTGCTCTCTGAGGTGGAATCGTTCCGCCAGGAAGCCTTGCATCATCGCCCGGAACTGCTCCCGCGTGGCGCCCGCCGGAACTCTGGCCGCGAAATCGAAACGATTCTGTTCTAAGGGAGTCTTGCTTGCGACCTGAAAATAGTCCACGTGGTAGGCGATGGCGATCAGGTCCAGCAAGGTTGCGGATTCGAATGAGTATCGCGTCGGATCCTGCCGCCCCGGTCCACCGGACGCACCGCGCACACTCTTCGGACCGGACAGTTTGATCGACGCCACTTCAAACGCCGGGGACTGCGCGGAAACCGGTGCGGCGAGTACCGCGACGAATATGCCGGCCCGCACCGCCATCATGCAGGAGAATTATATCGCGGGATACCGGCTCAACGGGAACGTTTCCACCTGCGGCGAGCGCTGTTGCACCAGCACGCCTCCATCCACCACCAGGCAGGCCCCCGTGATGTAACGGGCATCTTCGGTGGCCAGGAACACGGTGGGCCCGGCCAGATCCTCGGGAGTACCGAGCCGGCCCAGCGGGACCACTTTGCCGCGCTCCACGGCCCCTTCTTCGTCCAGATCGTAGGTGCGGATCAGGCCCGGGACCACCGCATTCACACGCACCCCGTAAGGCGCAAGGTCCAGCGCCATGGCGCGCGTCATCGCCTCGATCCCGCCCTTGGATGCGTCGTACGCCACGTTCCCGCGATGCGCCCGGGTGGCGCCTCCACTGGACATGCTGATAATCACACCCCCGCCCTGCCGCACCATAATGTGCGCGGCGCGATGCGCGCACAGAAACGAGCCTTTCAGGTTCACGTCCAGAAGCTGATCCCACCAGGCTTCGTCGGCTTCCAGAAAATGACGCGCGGCGTGGATGTTGCCGGCGTTATTCACCAGCACGTCGAGCCGGCCAAAGCGCGCCAGCACCCGGTCGAACATGGCGTCCACGGCCGCTTTGCCGGATACATCGCACGGCACGGCCATGGAATGCCCTCCGATGGCCGCGGCCACTTCCGTCGCGCGCGCTTCACTGAGATCGTTCACGGCCACGCGCGCGCCTTCGGCCGCGAACCGCTCGGCCACCGCGCGCCCGATGCCGTGACCGGCTCCGGTCACAATCACTACCCGGTTTTCGAATCGTTGGAGTTGCGGCGTCATGCCTTCCGATGCTACCAAAGGATGACATGGAGGAAATCGCGCGCGGCGTGGCCGTGTTCCCTACCTTGATCGCCAACGCCTACCTGGTGGGCGACGCCGCTTCGTGGGTATTGGTGGATGCGTGCAAACCCGGCCACGAGCGCGCCATCCGCAAAGCCGCCGAACATCGCTTCGGCCCGGGTGCCCGGCCGCGCGCCATTATCCTGACCCACGGCCATTTCGACCACGCCGGATCCGCCGGCCCGCTGGCAGACCTGTGGCAGGTGCCCATCTACGCGCATGCGCGGGAATTGCCGTTTCTCACCGGCCAGGCGCATTACCCGCCCATGAACTACGCGCCTCCCGGCTTCTTCACCCGTCTGGCGCGTTTCTTTCCCACCGCCACGGTGGACCTGGGAAGCCGCCTCCGGGCCTTCGAGCCAGGGCCCGTTCCCGGAATGGAAACCTGGCAGCTTATCGAAACGCCCGGCCACACGCCGGGCCACGTCTGCTTCTTCCGCGCCGAAGACGCGGTGCTGCTGGCGGGCGACGCGGTCACCACCATGAACCTCGATAGCCTCTTCGCCACCATAACCAAACGCAAGCAGGTGTGCCGTCCGCCCGTGCCCGCCACTCCGGACTGGACCAGCGCGCGCGACTCGGTCCGCCGTCTGGCCCGGCTGCGCCCCTCGGTGATCGGCGCGGGACATGGCGCACCCATGGCCGGCGCGGCGGACGGCCTGCAGCACCTCGCCGACAACTTTGCCATACCCGCCGGAGCACTGGAGTAAACTATGCGCATGTCCGCTTTCCGCTACTTCCTGATTCTGGCCTGTTGCTCCGCCTTCGGCCAAACCGCGCGCCACGCCTTCCGCCTCGATGACCTGGCGCGCGTGCGCGAGGTCCGCGACCCACAATGTTCCCCCGACGGGCAGTGGGTGGCTTACTCGCTGGGCACCACCGACGCCAAGGAGGACAAGCACGATTCCGATATCTGGATGGTCAGCTACGATGGCAAGCGCGATCTGCGTCTCACCTCGAGCCCGGAAAGCGAGGCCACTCCGCGCTGGAGTCCCAACGGCAAGTATCTGGCGTTCCTCTCGTCACGCCCGGGCAAAGCCAAGGGCAACCAGGTGTGGCTGCTGGACCGTCAGGGCGGTGAGGCCGTGCAACTGACGGACGTGAAGGGCCGGCTGCAAGCCTACGAATGGTCGCCCGATTCCCAACGGCTGGCGCTGGTGATCGGCGATCCCGACCCGGAGGCCGATGCCCCGGCGGACGGAGCCAAGGCGAAAGCGCCGAAGCCGATCGTGATCGACCGCTACAAATTTAAGCAGGACGGCGCCGGATACCTGTTGAGCGATCGCCACTCGTATATTTACCTGTACGATATTGCGAGCAAAAAGCTGGAGCGTCTGACCACGGGGAAGACCGACGAATCGGCGCCCTCGTGGAGCCCCGACGGCGGCCGCATCGCTTTCATCGGCAACCATGCCGCCGACCCCGATCGCGATCACGCCAGCCAGATCTATGTGGCCGATGCCCACCCCGGCGCGAAGGAAAAGCAGTTGAGCCCGCTCTCCATGCCGGCCGAGCGCGCCAAGCCCGAGTGGAGCCCCGACGGCAAATGGATCGCCTTCCTGGTGGGGGAAGAGATCAAGTGGGAAGAATACTCCATGGCGCACCTCGCCCTGGCGCCATCCGATGGCAGCAGCGCGCCCACCCTGATGAAGGCCACCGAAGCGCTGGATCGCGGGGTCTCCTCGCCGCATTTCACCCCGGATGGCGCATCGCTCACCTTCCAGGTGGTGGACGATCGCTCGGTGTATCCGGCGCGTGCGCGAATCGGCGGCGGCAGCGTGGAGCGGCTCGCCGCCTCACCGATCGTGGTGGGCAACCCGAGCGTGGCCCAGGGCTGCTCGGTGGTTCTTTCCGGCGACGACAACAAGCCGTCTGAGATTTATGCCGCGGAGGGAGGCAGGTTCCGTCAGTTGACCCACCAGAATGACGAACTGCTCGCGGAGTTGACGCTGCCGCCCACCGAAGAGGTGAGCTTCAAGAGCAAAGACGGCACCGAAGTCCACGGGTTGCTCACCCGGCCTGTGGGATACACTCCGGGCGCCAAGGTCCCCCTGCTGCTGCGGATTCACGGAGGACCTAACGGGCAGGACGCGCATACCTTCAGCACGGAGCGCCAGGTCTTCGCGGCCAATGGATACGCCGTGCTGGCCGTCAATTACCGCGGCGGATCCGGCCGCGGCCAGAAGTACTCCCATGCCATCGCGGCCGACTGGGGCCATCTGGAGGTCGAAGACCTGGAAGCCGGCGTCAATCACGTGATCCAGATGGGCGTGGCCGATCCGGAACGCCTCGGCGTGGGCGGCTGGAGTTATGGCGCCATTCTGACCGATTACATGATCGCCTCGGACCAGCGGTTCAAAGCCGCCACCAGCGGCGCGGGCACCGGCTTTGCGCTCTCCTTCTACGGCACCGACCAGTACATTACCCAATACGATTACGAGATCGGCCCGCCATGGAAGGCGCTGGATACGTATTTGAAGATGGCCTATCCCTTCCTGCATGCCGATCGCATCAAAACGCCCACCCTGTTCCTGGGCGGCGAGGTCGATTTCAACGTGCCCGTGCAAGGCAGCCAGCAGATGTATCAGGCGCTCCGAAGCCTGGGGATCGACACCCGGCTCGTCATTTATCCCAACGAGACGCACGGCATTCAGCGCCCCAGCTATCAGCGCGATCGCATGGAGCGGTATCTCGCCTGGTATGACAAATATCTGAAACCCGGCGCCCCGCTTCGCACCACTGCCGCGGGCCAGTAAGACATGCTTTAACGGGAGTCCCTGCCGGACGCCGGATGGAACAGCGGCCAGACCCAGGGGCGCGGTGGCGTCGGATTGTGCGGTAATTTGAAAGAAGAACAGCGACCGCCATCTGCTCAGGGAACCGGTGGACCAGGCTCTGAATTTGATTTTCGACCAGTTGATCTGGACTGAGAGGAAGGTTGCGAGAAGGCCCGAGGCCTACGCTACTCGATATCGTCCTGGCCCACTTTCAAGACCGCGAGGAAAGCCTCCTGCGGAATCTCGACGCGACCGACGCGCTTCATGCGCTTCTTGCCTTCCTTCTGCTTCTCCAGCAGTTTGCGTTTGCGCGAAATGTCGCCGCCGTAGCACTTGGCGAGCACGTTCTTGCGCATGGCCGAGATGGTCTCGCGGGCCACAATCTTGTTTCCGATGGCCGCCTGCAGCGCCACTTCGAACATCTGTTTGGGGATCAGGCGGCGCAGGCGCGAGATCAGCTCTTTGCCACGCTCGAAAGCGAAATCGCGGTGCACTATCAGGGAGAGCGCGTCGACCGGATCGCCCGCTACGAGCACGTCCAGACGGACCATTGGCGAGACACGGTAGCCCGACAGGTGATAATCCAGGGACGCATAACCACGGGATGCGCTCTTCAGCCGGTCGTAAAAATCCAGCACGATTTCGTTGAGCGGCAATTCGTACAGGAGCATCACGCGGCCGCCGCCCAGGTATTCGAACTTTTTCTGCACGCCGCGCTTGTCTTCCAGCAGTTTGAGGATGCCGCCCAGGTACTCCTCGCGGGTAATCACCGTGGCATCGATGATGGGCTCTTCGATCTGCTTGATTTCGGAGGGATCGGGAAATTTCGTGGGGTTATCGATCTCCACCAGTTCGCCCACGGTGGTAGTGACGCGATAGCGCACGCCGGGCGCGGTGGTGATCAGGTCGATATTGAATTCGCGCTCCAGCCGCTCCTGCACAATCTCCAAATGCAGCAGGCCCAGAAAGCCGCAGCGGAATCCGAAGCCCAGGGCCACCGAGTTCTCCGGTTCGAAGCTGAAGGCGCTGTCGTTGAGGCGCAGTTTTTCCAGGGCATCGCGCAAGAGGCCGTGCTCGTGCGATTCGACCGGATACAGCCCGGCGAAGACCATGGGTTTGATCTCTTCGAAGCCGGGCAGCGCTTCTGTGGCGGGGTTCTCGTGATCGATGACAGTGTCACCGATCTTGGCGTCGGATACGGTTTTGATGTTGGCGGACAGAAATCCCACTTCACCGGCCGACAGTTCGCCGCACGGAATGGCTTTGGGCGATTGGTAGCCCACCGCGTCCACTTCGAAAACCTGGTTGTTGGACCACAGGCGGATCTTCTGGCCCACGCGGAGATGGCCATCCATCACGCGCACCAGAATGATGACACCGCGGTAGCTGTCGAACCAGGAATCGAAAATCAGCGCGCGCAACGGCAGGTCTGGCGACCCTTTGGGCGGCGGCACCAGCATGACGATCGCTTCCAGGATTTCGTGAATGCCGATGCCCTGCTTGGCGCTGGCCAGCACGGCATCGCGCGCATCCAGCCCGATGACGGTTTCGATCTGCTCGCGAATCCGCTCCGGCTCGGCCGCCGGCAGGTCGATTTTATTGATGACGGGAATGATTTCCAGGTTGTGGTGCAGGGCCAGGTAGGTGTTGGCCAGCGTCTGCGCCTCCACGCCCTGGGATGCGTCCACCACCAGAAGGGCGCCTTCACATGCCTGGAGGCTGCGCGACACCTCGTAGGAGAAATCCACGTGGCCGGGCGTATCGATCAGGTTGAGCTGGTACCAGTTGCCGTCGTCGGCCTTGTAATTCAGGCGCACGGCGTGGGCCTTGATGGTGATGCCGCGCTCGCGCTCCAGGTCCATGGTGTCCAGCACCTGCTCCATCATTTCGCGCTGCGAAAGGGCGCCGGTGGTCTCTAGCAGACGGTCCGCCAGCGTTGATTTGCCGTGGTCGATATGCGCAATGATAGAAAAGTTGCGGATGAATTCACGATCCATGCTGTGGGGGTGACTCTACCGATTATCCCACACGCCAGCCCCTCGTTATACAATCGGCCATGCTTCGCCGCATCCTGGTTTGGCTCTTTGCGTGCGCCATGTGGGGCACGGCCTCACCGCAATATTCCGCGGAATTGATTTTTCCACCCGAACACTGGCACAATCACTCGTCCTCCGTGGTGGAACTACCCAACGGCGATCTGCTGGTGTGCTGGTTTCACGGCTCCGGCGAACGCACCGCCGACGATGTCCTGATCAACGCCGCCCGCTGGAATCACGTGACGAAGAAATGGACCGAGCCTTTCGTGCTGGCCGACACGCCCGGCTTCCCGGAGACCAATCCGGTACTCTTCATCGATTCCCGCCAGCGGCTATTTTTCCTATGGCCCCTGATTGTGGCTCACAAGTGGGAAACGGCGCTCATGAAGTACCGGATCTCTACCGATTACCAGCAAGCCGCGGGGCCGCCCAAGTGGGAGCACCAGGACAACATCGTCCTGATCCCGAAGAACATCGCGGCCCGTACGCAGGAATTCGCGGGGCCTACGGCGGCGGGAAGCGGTCCGCTGGCCGAGCGCGCCAGACAACTGATCGCCCACGCCGGCGACGAATATTTTTCGCGCATGGGCTGGTTCACGCGCACGCATCCGATCGAACTGCCTTCCGGCCGCCTGATCGTGCCCATGTATTCCGACGGCTTTTCCTTCGGGATCATGGCCCTCAGCGACGATGGCGGGTACACCTGGAATGCCAGCGAGCCGATCGTGGGCGCGGGGTGCGTGCAGCCCTCCGTGATCCGCAAGAACGACGGCACACTGGTGGCGTATCTTCGCGATAACGGGCCGCCGCCCAAGCGCGCGATGGTCAGTTACTCGCGCGACAACGGCGTCACCTGGACTCCCGCGCGCGATACGGACATTCCCAATCCCGGAACCAGCCTGGAAGCTGTCCGGTTGCGCAGCGGCAATTGGATCCTGGTCTACAACGATATCGAGAGCAAGCGGTATTCCCTGGTGGCCGCGCTTTCCGATGACGAAGGCGCAACGTGGAAATGGAAACGCCACCTGGATGGCAAGCCGGACGTGGCGGTGACGGACGAGTATCATTACCCGTCCGTCATCCAGGCTCGCGACGGCGCCATTCACGTGACGTACAGCTACTTCATCAAAGCCGGCAAATCCATCAAGCACGCCCGCTTCAACGAGGACTGGGTCAAGGCCGGCGAATAGCTTTTTATTTTTAAAGGTTCAGTGAACCTGGTCAGTGGATTCCGTGTCAATGACCTGATTCGCCAGGGTCGCGAATTTCGCCAAAGCGCAGTCGAAAGTCGCATTGCGTATACTGCAGCCGGGGATGAATACAGGGGCGGTGGCCGGTGGCGCATTCAGCGTCAGGGCGATTTGATTGCGTAACTGCTCCAGAGTCTGGGCGATGTAGGAGGCCCGGACGATATATTGTCCCGTTTTCTGCGACTGGCGGAGTTGGAATACCAGGGCGCCGCCGGGCGCACAGAAATTCTCCTGGTATCCCGGCAGTATCCAGTCGAGATGGAACAGGCCGGCGAGTCCCATGATCTGCGTGTCCGACGCAATCAACGCAATCACTTTGGTGGACGGAGTTCCCAGCGAGCCGGTCATCGCGTTCCCGGTGGCTGTCTGAACCATGGAGCGCACGACATGAGAAGCCAGGTTGGAACTCTGTACCCGATCCAGATAGGGTGTGCGAGATACCAAATCAAGGTAATTGATTAGCGGAGCCCGCTTCGGGCGAGCTTTTTCGCCAGTGAATCCTGC
>JARLGM010000095.1 GCA_031292755.1 Candidatus Sulfopaludibacter sp. | reverse complement strand
ACCCAAGTCAACCAAAGTTCTAATGGTAAACTTTATTTTGCGGCAAGCCCTTAGCCTGAACTGAATCTCGGCAATTGCACGGGCAGCGACCTGAACATCCATGCCCTTCTGAAGCTCTGACAATACGCGGGCCTTCGCCACCTGCACCGCCTCCTCCGAATCGACGGTCTTAAGCTGCTTGGCCGCCGCAATCAGGGCTGAAGGAACGCAGAACAAGTTTTCCACTTCAGCCACATCCGCCACCATTATGCCCTGACCGCGAAGCTCGGCGATTTCTTCGTCACTTCTATGGTCTCGATCCACCAAGCCTTCGATCTCCAAATTATGCAGCGAACTGAGTTGCTGCATTCCTCGCCGTGCGCCGATGACTCGCTGGCATGAAGCCACTGGGAAAATAAGTCTGTCTTGATACAGCGCCCGATAGAGCGCACTGTCAAAACTACCCGCATCTCCTTCGACGAAAAGCACAGGCCGACGGTTGCCAAGGATCTGGAGAACCATCTCGTCGGGTAGGCCCGTCAACCCTTCGACTTCTTCCCACTCCCAAGCAGTGCCGTCGAAGCTCCGGGTCCAGATCTTTCGCGCTCCGGTTCGGCTGGCCGCGAATTCCAGATCATGTGTAACGTAAACAAATACGCAGTCGGGGCGACTCGTCTCAGCCTCATCCCAAAGATGAGACTGAATGGCTCGATGGAGATGGATTTCAGGTTCGTCGACCACAATAATGGCCCCCGGCGGCGCACAGAGGACCTGGCCCAGCAGGTAAAAAGCAACCCGTTCGCCATCACTCATCATTCTGCCCGCATACTCTTGGCCAGTCGTCGGTATGCGGGCGGAAATCCGGTCCTGCCCTATTATCAGCTCTCTGTGCGGAAACACAGTTAACCATATCCTCTGTAACGAATCTAGGCTACAGTCCTTAGGCTTTGCAGTAGGAACGCTATCTCGTGCGGCGGCTGTATATGCGCGATTCCGTCTCGCTTCTTCCGCGAAGAGGGTCGAGACGACAAGTTCATAGTCCGAAAGCATTTGCAGGACGGGCTGGCCGCCCCAGCGCCCATGGATCTTGTTTTGCCGGTGCTGTAGCTCATTCCAACTCGGCTCATAAGATCCGTAATACAACTGGGATGTGGCGCGCTCATAGGGCATCGGGTTGACTAGATCGGGCAAATTCAAGGCCCGTTGGGCAGCAATGCGGTGAACGTTACGATTTGGGTTGTTGTCCTCGATCCAGACGCCAAGTCGCGTCTTGCCTGAACCGTTCGCGCCGGTGATGACGACCGACTGGACCTTCCAGCTCTCGTTTTGCTTGCCGGGTCCTTTGGGCGGCAGAGTAATTTCTCCCACCGCCCTATTAGAACCTGCCATCTCCTTGAGTTGCAATAGCTTCTTGCGTGAGGTGACACGGGAATCTCGGTTCCCCGAGAATCTCCAGAGACGCTCCTGTAGCCAACTGGCTACGGCAGGACTGCTGGATAGGTACTGCCAGTCGGCTTGTGCCCGGCCCCTATCTCAGTGTGCGGCGAATTTGTGTGTGTTCTCTCGTTGTTGCCGGCGAGGTAGCCGGATCGCTCCGGCGTTTTAGAGGCTGCGCCGGGAGACGGGCCGGCGGCGATGTTTCTGTATGATTCCCGCCAGTGCGCGCAAAGCCTCATTTGCGTCCTCTGAACTGGGGAAGGCCGCGGCAACATCGGGCTCCAGAACTACGACGGCGCTTCCGGCAGCGTACCGGGATGCGAACTTGTTGGGCGAGGCCCGCTTAAAGTCATACTGCGGCAGAATGTCTTCGGCATCGATTCGATCGTCGGTAACGCCCTTACTGGGTTGTTTCTTCATAATCTCGTCGCTCTGAGCGCGTAGCCCGTCGGGCGCTGATGATGCGAACGGCCTCGGCCCGCTCGATGTACATGACCGCCAGCAAACGCCGCTCTTTAGAAATACCCAACAATACCCATCGCTCTTCCGCGGCTGAATGACGAGGATCAGCCACAATTCTACCTAAAGGATTGCCGAAGACCGTCGCCGCCTCCTCGAACGATACGCTGTGCTTTGCGAGATTTCCCGCAGCCTTCCGCGGATCCCACTCGAACTCCAAGGCCAAACCTCATTATACTGGCGGATCGAAGATGGTGCGCCGGCATAGATCGTCTGCGTCTTTCACTGGCACAAACAGCGGGACGAATCGACAATTGGATTAGGAACGGGAAGTCGGCTTGTGCTTGCTGAAGGTCTACAAGGTGGCGATGATCGCGTCACGTGTCACGCCTTTGTGCTGGGCGACGACGCGGAGGATTGAACTGAGCGTCCCGAGCCGGACGGGGTCGTGATCGGGAATCGCGATTCTCTGGTGGGTCGGTTCTGAGGTTTCCAGGATGATGTGGCTACCAACCTGATGCACCCTGACGTATCGCCATCGCCGACATAGGGTATCTGCGAGATCCCTGCCCGAGACGTCGCGAGGGATCTTCATGCGACGGACAAGATCTCATCACGGACCAGGTGGAGGCGAACCCGCTCGGGTCTGGGTTGATCGAAAAAAAATGCCGCCGTGGCTTCAAGCACGTTCTCGCGCAACTGCTGCCATGTATCGCCCTCAGTGAAGATGTTTTCGGTAAGGCACTCCGCACAATACCCGCCGTCTGCCTCCTGGACGACTTCGAACACCAATTCTGCCATACCCATATGATACGGCACGCGTTCTCTCGAGAATGGTTCATTACTCCCGGGAAGTCGGCTTGGCTTCTTCCCTGGTGTGCGGCACAATAAGAAGAGGGAGCATCCTTCCCTTCCAGGCAAGCCACAGCATCGGCGAATAGAACGCCGTGTTTACGGGCGTTCAGCCGCGCTTTGCCGGGATTCCACTCGGTCAACAGGTATGCACGATTGTACACCCATGGGTTGGAGTTTGGTTAGCGCGACTCACCCAATCCGGCGTCGGCAGCTCCGCTCGGACCGTCGACTCGGAAATTGTTACTACTCCGCATGAAGGTGGGCGCCACGTCGATGTCCCCGCGACGGTCCATTCGCACATTGTCCCCTAACACGCGACTAAGCAGTCACTCCACTCTTACTCAATCCCATCACCAACTTACACAAATCCCCCGAAGTCGGCATGTTACCCATGGAAGTGAAAGGGGGACACTATGTCTCCAGAACAGACCGAACAACCGAATACCGTCGAACCCAAGCCGCGCGACAAACGCGCCTTCAATGCCTACCGCCATGGCCTGACGGGCCATGTTCTCGTCATCGCGCCGTCCGATGAACAGCCCTACAAAGATCACTGCCTGAGCATTCACCAGTACTGGGCCCCCGTAGGCGGCATGGAAGTCGATCTCGTCCAGCAGATCGCCGATGACCGCTGGCGCTTGAAGCGCGCCTGCGCCATGGAAAGCGCCGTCGTCGTCCGCGGCCTCAACCAACCCGACGATGCCCAATCCGGCAATGAGCAAGTCGATGTCGCCCTCGCCATGGGCCGCGTCTGGGGCGAGCAGAAAAAGGACCTCAATCTCCTCAGCCTCTACGAAAGCCGCATCCAGCGCCGCATCGAAAAGAACATCGCCCTCATCCGCCAACTCCAGCAGGACCGCAGGGCCATCCTCGATCAAATCGTCGAAGAAGCCGCTATCTTAGGCGAAACCTACGACTTTCCACCCGAAGCCCTCCCCCCGAATTTTGTTTATTCCGCCCCTCAAATCCAACGCCTCGCCGCCCACCGCCGCCGCCTCGAAGCAGTCCGCAAACCCACCCGGAGGGCCGCCTAAAACTATTCCCCCATCCCCAACCCCCACCCCTAACCCCCGTACAATGGAACCTTGACCGGCGCCCCCTCACAGGAAAAAAGCCTCCGCCAGGAAATGGGCCTCGGCGACCTGGTGCTCGCCCAGGTGCTCTGCGTGGTCGGTTCTTCATGGGTCGGCGTAGCCGCCAAACTCGGCCGCGCCCACGTGGTCTTCTGGCTGGTGGCCATGCTCATGTTCTACCTGCCCCTGGCCGCCGTAGTCATCTATCTCAATCGCCTGATGCCGCTGGAGGGCGGCCTCTATCAATGGGCCAAAGCGGGGTTCGGCGAAATGGCGGGCTTTCTCACCGCGTGGAATCTCTGGGTGTATGCCGTGGTGTGCGTGGGCGCGATCATCTTCCAGATTCCCACCGACGTGTCCTACATGCTGGGGCCCTCCGGCGCCTGGGTATCCGCCAGCAAACCCGCCACCCTGGCCATCACCGGAGTGGTACTGCTTGCGATCACGTTAGTTGCCATCCGTGGACTCAATATCGGCAAGTGGCTGCACAACACCGGCAGTGTGATGATCCTGCTGGCGTACGCGATTCTGCTGGCGCTGCCCGTCTGGGCTCTCTGGCGCGGCTCCTTGCAGCACTTCGAAGCCATCCCGTGGGAGTGGCCCAAGCTGAATCTGTTCAGCCTCGCCGTCTTCGGCCAGATGTCGGTCGGCGCGTTGAGCGGCTTCGAATATGTCGCCATCATGGCCGGCGAATGCCGCGGCGCCGCGCGCACGGTGGGCCAGTCCGTGGTCATCTCCGCGCCCATCATCGCGCTGATGTTCATTCTCGGCACCAGTGTCGTGCTGGCCTTCATCGGCGGACAGCCCATCAACGTCATCGGCCCCATCCCGCAGACCATGCGCGCTGCCATGGGCACCACCGGACGCGCCGGAATCGCCGCCCCCTTCGCTATCTTTCTGCTGATTGCCCGCGCCATCGCCAGTTCCAGCCTGATCTTCACCGGCCTCACCCGCTTGCCCATGACGGCCGGTTGGGACAACCTGGTGCCCCCATGGTTTTCGCAGCTCCATCCGCGCTGGCGCACGCCGCGCAATTCCATTTTGTTCGTGGCGGCGCTGGTCATGAGTCTGATCCTCCTCAGCATGACGGGCGTACGCGAGCAGGAAGCCAGCCAGACTCTGCTGGTGGCCTCGGACGTCCATTACGCCATCACGTATGTCGCGCTGTTTCTGATTCCTCTGGTCGGCTTTCGCGTGTTGCGGGGCCGCCTGCCCCTATGGCTCAAGGTCGCGTCCGGCGCCGGCCTGCTGACCAGTCTGGTTTCGCTCTTCATTGCGGTCTATCCGATTGTCGACGTGGTCAGCCGCGATGCCTACGCCACCAAGATCTGCGCCGTGGTAGTCGTCAGCAACATGATCGGGATCATGATCTACCGGTCGGGCCGTCGCGGCATGATACGTTGAAGAACGTTATGCCCAGACAACTTGTAGAGTGCGTCCCCAATTTCTCCGAAGGGCGCGACCCGGCCCGCATCGACGCCATCGTTCAGGCCATCCTCGCCGTGCCGGAAGTCGTGCTGCTGGACCGCGAATCCGACGCCGATCACAATCGCTGCGTGCTCACGTTCGCCGGTCCGCCCGCCGCCGTCGCCGATGCCGCTTTCCGCGGCGTGGAAAAGGCCGTCGCCCTGATCGATCTCACCACCCACCAGGGCGCGCATCCGCGCATCGGAGCGGCGGACGTGGTGCCGTTCATTCCCATTGAAGGCGTCACGCTGGAAGAGTGCGTCAAACTGGCCGAGCGCGTGGGTCACGAGATCTGGAACAAGTTGCAGGTGCCGGTGTATTTCTACGAGGCGGCGGCCAAGCGCCCGGACCGCGTAAACCTGGAAAACATCCGCCGCGGACAGTTCGAAGCGCTGGTGAAAGAAATCGGCGTGGTGCCGGACCGCCAGCCCGATTGCGGCGACCGCTGCCATCCCACCGCGGGCGCCACCGTCGTAGGCGCACGCAAATTTCTGATCGCCTACAACGTCAACCTGGGGACGCCCGATCTCAGCATCGCCAAAAAGATCGCCAAGACCATTCGCGTGTCCTCCGGCGGCTTCCGGTACGTGAAAAGCATGGGTGTCATGCTGGGTACCCGCAACCTCGCGCAGGTCTCCATCAATCTCACCGACTTCGAACAGACTGCCATGCACCTGGTTTACGAGACCGTGCGGCGCGAAGCCGAGCGCTACGGCGTCCCGGTGGTGGGCAGCGAAATCGTCGGGCTCATTCCGCAAAAATCCATCGAAATGTCGGCCGAGTATTTCCTGCGTTTCGAAAATTTCCGCCCCGAACTGGTCCTGGAGAATCGCATCGCGGAGGCTATGGCGTCGCGCGGCGGCCTCCCCGAGTTTCTGGATGCCCTGGCCGCGCCCACCGCTACTCCCGGCGGTGGCAGCGCCAGCGCCGCCGCTGCCGCCATGGCCGCCGCATTGGGCTCCATGGTCACGCGCATGGCGAAGCAGGATGCCGCCCCCTTCGAAGACGATCGCCGCTTCTTTACTGAAGCCGTGGACCGCGATGCGGCGGCGTTCCAGCGCGTGATGGCGGCCTACAAACGGCCCAGGGACGAACGCGCACCCTACGTCGAGGAGTCGCTCCACGGCGCCGCCGAGGTCCCCTTACAGGTCTATGAACGCGCTTGCGCCATGCATTCGCGGCTCCTTCTTCTGGAAGTTCCCGCGCGTTTCGCGTCGGACCTCGCGGTGTCCCGGGCCCTCACCGGAGCGGCCAGGACCGGCGCGCTGGAGAACGTCCGCATCAACCTGGATTCCATCCAGGACGCAGCTTTCAAACGGAGCGTGGAAGAGCGGCTCGCAGCCGCGGACGCGCATTGAGTTATGATTTGCGACGGAGGACCAGATGAGCCTCACCACCGCAATTCAGGCCCCGCGAGGCCGCACCATTACCTGCAAGGGCTGGCACCAGGAAGCCGCCCTCCGCATGCTGCACAACAATCTCGACCCCGAGGTGGGCGAGAACCCCGACCAGCTTGTGGTCTACGGCGGCACCGGCCGCGCCGCGCGCGATTGGCCCAGCTTTCACGCCATCGTGCGGGCCTTGCAGTCGCTCGAAAACGATGAGTCGCTGCTCGTGCAATCCGGGCGGCCCGTAGGCATCTTCCGCACCCATCCGGAAGCACCGCGCGTGCTCATCGCCAATTCCAACCTGGTGGGCCACTGGTCCAATTGGGAGGAATTCAACCGCCTGGAGCGCATGGGCCTTACGATGTACGGCCAGATGACCGCCGGCTCGTGGATCTATATCGGCAGCCAGGGAATCGTGCAGGGCACCTACGAGACGTTCGCCGCCCTGGGGCGCCGGCACTTCGGCGGATCGCTGGCGGGCAGGATTGTCGTCTCCGGCGGCATGGGCGGGATGGGTGGCGCGCAGCCACTAGCCGCCACCATGGCCGGCGCCAGCTTCCTCGGCATCGATGTGGACCCGCACCGCATCCAGCGGCGGCTGGAAACCGGATACTGCGACCGCTTGGCCGCCAGCCTCGACGACGCCCTCGCCCTGCTCGGCGAAGCGCAGCGCACCCGCGCGGCCATCTCCGTGGCCCTGGCGGCCAACTGCGCCGACGTCCTCCCCGAACTGGTGCGCCGCGGCTTCACCCCGGATGTCCTCACCGACCAGACCAGCGCGCACGATCCGCTCAACGGATATGTCCCCAATGGCATGAGCCTGGAGGAGGCGCTCGCCTTGCGCACCGCCAATCCCGGGGATTATGTAGAGCGCTCCGTGCAGGCCATGGGCCGGCACGTCGAAGCCATGCTGGCCCTGCAGGCGCGCGGCGCGGTCACCTTCGACTATGGCAACAACATCCGCACCCAGGCGAAGAAAGCCGGCGTCGAAGATGGCTATCGCATTCCGGGCTTCGTGCCCGAGTACATCCGCCCGCTCTTTTGCGAAGGCCGTGGGCCGTTTCGCTGGGTTGCTCTCTCCGGCGATCCGGCGGACATCCATCGCACCGACCGGCTCGTGCTCGAACTGTTCCCGCACAATGAAACCCTGGCTCGCTGGATTTCGCTCGCGCAGCGGCGCATCCATTTTCAGGGGCTGCCGGCCCGCATCTGCTGGCTTGGATACGGCGAGCGCGCGGAATTCGGACTGGCCATGAATCGCCTCGTGCGCTCTGGCGAAATCTCCGCCCCCATCGTCATTGGCCGCGATCACCTGGACGCCGGCTCGGTGGCATCTCCCTTCCGCGAAACCGAGGGCATGCGCGACGGCTCCGACGCCATTGCCGATTGGCCCCTGCTGAATGCCCTCGTCAACACTGCCGCGGGCGCTTCGTGGGTCTCCATTCACAATGGTGGAGGCGTGGGTATCGGCTACTCGCAACATGCCGGGATGGTAGTTGTGGCCGATGGCTCCGATGAAAGCGACCGCCGCCTCGCCCGCGTGCTCACCAGCGATCCCGGCACCGGCGTGATCCGTCATGCCGACGCCGGATACGAAGAAGCGATGCGGTTCGCCGCGGAGCATCATCTGAAGCGTCCCATGGTAGACCAATGAGCCATCAGGAAGATCCTTACTACGATCCGCATTGGCCCTGTGCCCGGGATTGGCTGGCTGGCGATTATCTGGCCCGCGCCACCAGAGGGCTCGCCGTGCTGGGCGTTCCGGCCACCAAGGGCTCGCTGCCGCCGGCGCAATGCGAACTGGCGCCGCAGGCGGTCCGCAACATGCTGCACCACTTCAGCACCTACGATCTCTCCGCCGCCCGCGATCTCCGTCACCTTCGCGTGCGAGATGCCGGCGATCTGCCCATCGCGGCGCTCTCCCCCCAGGAGGCGTTCCAGCCCGTCTGCGACGCGGTTGCCGAACAGCTCAAAGACACCAACGCCGCCGTTCTGCTGGGCGGCAATAACAGTTTCACCGCGGCTGGCGTCCATGGCCTGGGCGTGCCCATGGAGCGCTGCGGCCTGGTCACCTTCGGCGCTCACTTCGATCTGGGCGATCTGGATGACGGTCTGAACAACCGCAATTTCACCCGCGCCCTGCTGCGCGATGGGCTGCAAGGTGACCATATCTACAAGATCGGCCTCCAGCGTTTCGCCAATTCCGATGCCTATGCCAAGGTCGCCCGTTCCGCCGGAATCCATATCGTCACCAGCGACCAGGTGATGGACCTGGGTATCACCAAAGCAGTCCACACCGCTCTGGGCCATCTGCACCTGCATGTCGATCGCATTTACGTGAGCGTGGATATGGATGTTCTGGATCGCATCCATGCGCCCGCTGCCAACGATTCGCTGCCCGGCGGTCTGTTCCCCGGCCAGATGCGGCGCGCCGCGCACCTGTGCGGGCTGCATCCCAAGGTGCGTATCTTCGACCTCGCCGAACTCGACCCCACGCGCGACGTGGCCGACATCACAGCCATGACCGCGGCCTCCTGCCTGCTGGAGTTCGCGGCCGGGATTCTCGGGCGTCCTGCCCATGCCTGACCTCGCGGTGCTCAACATCTCGCAACTCGTGACCGTGGCCGGTTCACCGCGCCCGCGCACCTGCGGTGAACTCCGCGAGCTCGGCTTGATCCCTGATGGCGCGCTGTTGGTGCGCCAGGGAAAGCTGGTCGCCGTCGGAACGCGCGCGCGGATTGAGCCGCTCCTCGCCGGTGATTGCGAAGTCGTGGATGCCGGAGGCCGTATTGTGCTTCCCGGGTTCGTGGACGCTCACACCCATCCTGTGTTTGCCGGCAATCGCGCCGACGAATATGAGCTCCGCGCCGCCGGAGTTTCCTATCGGGAGATCGCCTCGCACGGCGGTGGCATCCGTTCCACCGTGCGCCGGACCCGCGAAGCCACCGAAAGCGGCCTGCTGGCAGCCGCTCGCAAATACCAGGAGTGGTTCCTGCGCGGCGGCACCACCACAATTGAAGCGAAATCGGGATACGGATTATCTTTGGAGGCCGAGCTAAAGATTCTGCGCGTCATCCGTCAGATGGATGTGCAGGGTCCGCTTCGCTGCGTCCCCACGTTTCTGGGCGCGCACGAAGTCCCCGATGAGTTCCACGGCCGGATTGACGGCTACATCGAAGTTGTCGTCAAGGAAATGCTGCCGCGTGTGGCTGCCGAAAAGCTGGCGCGCTATTGCGATATTTTCGTCGAGCCTTTCGTTTTTCCCGCGGAAAAGGCGCGCGTCGTCCTCCACGCCGCCGCGCAATTGGGGTTCGGATTGCGAATTCACGCGGATCAATTTACGCCCGATGAAGGCGCGCGGCTCGCTGCCGAATTTCGGGCAGCCACCGCGGATCACCTGGAAGCCACGACGCCGGCCGGCCTGGAGGCCCTCAAAACCGCCGGCGTGCAGCCCGTGCTCCTGCCGGCATCGGTATACAATCTCGGCTCCACGCACTATCCCGCTGCGCGCCGCATGATCGATCTCGGGCTGGCGGTGGTGCTCGCCACGGATTTCAACCCAGGCTCCTCCCCTACCGCGTCCATGCCCATGGTCCTCTCCCTGGCGTGCACGCAAATGAAGATGACGCCCGCGGAGACGATTGTAGCCGCCACCTTCAATGCCGCCTGCAGTCTGGGTCTCAGCGCGGAGATCGGCTCCCTCGAAACCGGCAAAGCCGCCGACTTCGCCATTCACGATTGCAACGATTATCGGGAGCTTCCGTATTTCTTCGGACGCGAAACCGCGCGCGCCGTCCATCGCGGCGGTCTCTGTGTTTACAAGTAGAACCCAGGTCCTATTTGGTGCCCCACTTGCTCACTGATGCGGCAAGCGCCAATTCAACGAATTTTGAAATTCGGAAAAAGGAACCAAAATGCGTAGACTTCTCACAATCGCAACGTCTGTAGCGTTCTTCGCAGCTCTTGCGCTGGCAGAGACTTGGAGCGGCCAGTTGTTTGACGCTACCTGTATGAGCCAACAGAAGAGCGTGCAAGCCTGCACTCCCACCAGCACCACCACGGCGTTCCTGGTCGTGGTGAGCGGAAAATCTTACAAGCTGGACGATGCCGGCAACACCAAAGCTGTGGAAGCCTTGAAAAACCGGGCCGATCGTACCGATCCCAATGCTCCCCCGGCATCCACCGCGGTCTCGGCCAAAATCAGCGGTACCGCGCAAGGTGACACCATCGTAGTAGACAATATTCAGGTGCAGTGAACCGGCCGCCAAAGGGACAGCGGCCCCCGGCCATGTCCCTTTGTTTCTCTTACACTTGTTCTTCATTACACTTCTTGACACAAAATTTTCTGAACTTTTGTGGTCGAATTGCCCTGTTGCAACGTCTAAGCAAGTAGAACCAGGACGATGAGATTTATGACAACACGAGCAGACGTTGCCAAGCTTGCGGAATTTCGCGCCCGAACCGACCAGCAGCTCCATGCATTGATCTCCACCAAGTTGGAGCGCGGCTTGAACTTCGCTAAACTGCTCCTCGACGCAGAAGCTCGCGAGCGATGGGCCAGTATCGACGAATTCGCGGCCAGAGCGGAAAAGCTGTATACAGAAGTTGCGCGCCTTCTACCCCTTCTGCACGGCATCAGTTCCGCCGAGCGGCGGCGCCTCGAAGCGCGCCTCAATCAACTCCGTGACATTCTGGACTGCGCCACCCTCTGTGCTGTTCCGCGCGTACAGGCCGCTGCTATGCTGTAGCCAGTGGCCGGCAAAACCATCACTGAGCAAATCCTATCCGGCAAATCCGGCCGCAATGCGAAAGCCGGCGATGTAGTGGTCTGCACTGTGGATTCCGCCATGGGCACGGATGGTTCCGTGCCCATGGCCCTCGACTATTTCCAGGCGATGGGCGGCACGCGCGTTTCCGATCCCTCCCGCCTGGTATTTGCGCTGGATCATTACGCCCCGCCGCCCACGCGCGCTACTGCCCTTCTCCACCAGCGCATGCGCGACTTTGCGCGCGATCAGGGCGTTGCCCTCTGGGACACTGGCGAAGGCATCGGCCACCAGTTGATGGTGGAATCGGGCCGCGCCTGGCCGGGGGCACTCGTGGTAGGCGCGGACAGCCACGCGGTCACTTATGGCGCGCTGAACTGCTTTGCCACGGGCATCGGTTCTTCGGATCTGGCCGCGATCATGAAATGCGGCCGCATCTGGCTGCGCGTGCCGGAATCCATCCGCGTGGAGTTGACCGGCGTCCTCCCGAACGGCGTCTACGCCAAGGATATTGCCCTGGCGCTTGCACGCGAATTGGGCGCGGACGGCGCCGCATACCAGGCCATCGAGTTCACCGGCAGCGGACTGGATTCGCTGGAACTCGAAGATCGCCTGGTGCTGAGTAATCTCAGTGTCGAGATGGGCGCCAAGAACGGAGTCTTTCCTTTCGACGCGCGGACAGCCGGGTGGCTGCGCGGCCGCACGCGTAATTCTTACTCGCCGGTTTCTTCCGGCGCGGACGCGCGGTACGCCCGCCACGTGCACATCGCCCTCGATAGCCTGGTCCCCCTGGTGGCCCTGCCTCACCGCGTGGATCGCGTCACGACTCTGGAAGACGCGGCGGCAACGCCGGTCCACATGGTGTACCTGGGCACCTGCACGGGGGGACGCGTCCGCGATTTTCACCAGGCGCTGGCGGTGCTCCATGCGGGCGGCGGACCCGCGCCCGGAGTTCAATTGGTAGTGACTCCCGCATCGCGGACCGAACTGGAAACGCTGGCGCGCGATGGCTCGCTGGCCGAATTCATCGCCATGGGCGCCGTGATCGGCACGCCCGGGTGCGGATCGTGTTGCGGTACCTGCGGCACAATCCCCGGGGACGGCGTGAATGTCATTTCCACCGCCAACCGGAATTTTAAGGGTCGCATGGGCAATAGCCACGCGGCCATCTACCTGGCATCCCCCGCCGCCTGCGCCGCCGCCGCCGTTCGCGGAGCGATCGCCGACCCGCGTGAGGTGACGCCGTGAGCCCGATGGCAGGACGCGCCCGCGTTTTCGGCGACGATATCAATACCGACTACATCGTTACCTCGCGCCGCAAGCGCGAGAGTCTCGACCCCGAGTATTTGCGCCACTATCTGTTCGAAGAGATCGACCCTGCGTTCGCCGCCACGGTGGCGCCGGGCGACCTGCTTGTTGCCGGCGCCAACTTCGGCTGCGGCTCCGCCATGGAAGTCGCGGTCACCGCCGTTCTGGGCGCCGGCATCCACGCCGTCCTGGCGCGCAGCTTTTCCCGCACTTACTATCGCAACGCGGTCAACAACGGCCTCCTGCCGGTGGTCTGCGATACGTCTGCCATCGCCGAAGGCCATCGTTTGCGGCTCGACGGCGCGCTGGTATACAACGAAACCACCGGCGAATCGCTGCCTGGCGAACCGCTGCCGGCCATTATGCTGGCGATCGTTTCCGCCGGCGGCCTGGTTCCGTACTTCCGGACGCGCACGGATTTCGATTCCGTAAGCTGAAACCGCGCCGCCGGTGATATACTCTGAGACGTTTCAAAACTCAAGGATTTGATATGACCATGGAGTCAACCACCAACGCCTATCCAGCCCTGCATAACGCCATGTGGCCCGGGCTTGTCGGGAAAGGACCCGATTCGGAGCCGCCCATCGACCTCGACACGATGCTCAACCTGACCGCCGCCGCCAAAGTGGATGGCGTCCGGTTCGACGGCGTTGACCTGTTCCTGTCGCTGCCCCATACCGATATCGATTCTTCCGATGATGACCTCGCGCGCCTGGCCGAAAAGATTTCCGGTAAAGGTCTCCGCGCCGGATCGCTGGTCGCGCCCGTGTGGCGGCCCACCGGCGGCGGCTCGGCCATGGGAGACGAGGCGGAACGCGGCCGGTTCCTGACGCAAGTCCGCAAGGCCTGCCGCATTGGCAAGAAGCTGCGCGACCTGGGCGTCCGCCAATACGGAATCATCCGCATCGATTCCGCGGCCAGTCCCGCCGAGTGGGCCAAAGATCCCGCCGGTAACTCCAGGCTTATCGCACAGACCTTCAGCGAAGCCTGCACCATCGCCGAGGATTTCGGAGAACGGCTCGCTGCCGAGGGCGAGATCTGCTGGGCCGGCATGCATAGCTGGCGCCGCAACGTGGAGCTGCTGGAGATGGTGGGCCGCCCGCGGACCCTGGGTTTCCAGGCCGATATGGCCCACACCATGCTGTTCACCATGGGTTACAACGCACCCGAAGACCGCCTGCTGCCGGATGACTTCGACTGGTCGCAATCCGAGAGGCTGGCCGAAGCCTATGCCCAAATGGCGGCGGCGCTGCGGCCCTGGACTCTGGACTTCCACGTGGCGCAGAATGACGGCACGGTAAAAGGCGCGGGCTCGCACGATAAGACCGGCCGGCACTGCCAGCCATGCGACCCTAACGGCAAGCTCGATATTGTCCGCGATGCCGGCGCCTGGATGCGCGGCGCGGACGGGCAGCCTACCCGCGCGTTTCAGCATATCTGCTGGGACGGCTGTATGTTTCCGAATTCGGCGATGCTCGATCCCAAGACCTGGCAGGACGTCCTGCGTGTCATGATGGCGGTGCGCAGCGCGCATGGGTGGAACTGACATGAAGAAACTCAATGTGGGGATGATCGGCTACGGCTTCATGGGGCGGACCCACTCCAACGCCTTCTCCCAGGTGAACCACTTCTTCGATGTTTCGTACCGGCCGGTGCTCAAGACCGTGTGTGCGCGGAATCGCGACCGTGCCGGCGCCTTTGCCGCCCGCTGGGGCTACGAGACCGTCGAGACCGATTGGCGCGCGGTGGTGGAGTCGCCGGAGATCGACCTCGTCGACATCGCCAGCCCCAACGACACGCACGCCGAAATCGCCATTGCCGCGGCGCAGGCGGGCAAGATGGTGATGTGCGAGAAGCCCTTGGGGCGCAACGCCGCCGAATCGGAGACCATGGTCCGCGCCGTGGAAGCCGCCAAGGTGCCCAACATGGTCTGGTACAACTACCGGCGCGTTCCCGCGGTCACCCTGGCGAAGCAGTGGATCGACGAGGGGCGCCTCGGCAGGATCTTCCACTATCGCGCCAAGTTCCTTCAGGACTGGACCATCTCCAGCGACCTGCCGCAAGGCGGGGAAGGGCTGTGGCGGCTGGATGTCAACGTCGCCGGAAGCGGCGTCACCGGCGACCTGCTGGCGCACTGCATCGATACGGCGCTGTGGCTGAACGGCGGGATCTCCGAGGTCTCGGCCATGACCGAAACCTTCATCAAGATCCGCAAACACAATCTCACGGGCAAGGTGGAGCCGGTGGGGATCGACGATGCCAGCGCGTTCCTGGCGCGCTTCCACAACGGCTCTCTGGCGACGTTTGAAGCCACGCGGTACGCCCGCGGCCACAAGGCGCTGTACACTTTCGAAATCAACGGCGAGCACGCCTCCATCTTCTGGGACCTGCACGACCTGCACCGGCTCCAGTATTTCGACCACCGGGACGAAGGCGCGACGCGCGGCTGGCGCAGCGTCCACATCACCGATAGCGACCATCCGTACATGAAGAACTGGTGGGTGCCCGGATTGCAGATTGGCTACGAGCACACCTTCATTCACCAGGTGGCCGATTTCCTCGCGGCCCTCGGCGAAGGCACCAGCGCAGCGCCCACCTTCGGAGATGCGCTGCTGACCGACTACGTTACCGACGCCGTGCTGGCGTCCGCCGCCGGCCGGCGTTGGGTCACCGTGCGCGCGGAAAGGGGGAAAGATGCCAACGCGTAGCGCACTCACCGTCGCGTTGTGTTCCGCTCTGACGGTATTGGCCCAAAGCATTCCTCCGATCCACGAGTCCGGCTTCAAAGCCATCTTCGACGGCAAGTCCATGAAGGGCTGGGACGGCGATCCGGAGTTCTGGCGCGTGGAAGGCGGGGCCCTCGTCGGACAGACCACCACCGAAAAACAGCCCAAGCAGAATACGTTCCTCATCTGGCGCGGCGGCGGCCCCGGCGATTTCGAGTTGCGCCTCCAGTACCGGCTGACCGGCTTCAACAGCGGCATCCAGTACCGCAGCATCGAACTGCCCGACATCAAATGGGCCATGCAGGGCTACCAGTTCGATATGGACGGCGAACAGCAATACACCGGCCAGATCTACGAGGAGCGGGCGCGCGGCTTCCTGGCGATGCGCGGGCAGTTCACCTATATCGGCAGCGGTGGCAAGCCCGCCGTGATGGGCTCCCTGGGCAGTGACGAAGAGTTGAAAAAGCTGATTCACGCCGGCGGCTGGAACGACGCGCACCTGATCGCGCGAGGGAATATGCTGATCCAAATACTCAATGGCCATGTGATGAGCATGTTGATCGACGATGATACCGCCGGCCGCAAAATGGACGGCCTGATCGGCATCCAGGTGCACAAAGGCCCACCCATGAAAATCGAGGTGAAGAACATCCGCCTCAAGCAGTTGTGACCAACGCCGAGTATCGCGCTTCCAGCCGCCCGCCGGCCGGGAGCCAGCGATACGCAGGCACGCCGAACAGCGTTCCGCGATCCACCATCTGCCGGCGCGTTTCCGGAAACGGCGACACACCGAACTCCATCCCGCGCGCCAGCGTCTCGCCGTTCCACGGCGCGGCCAGGCGGCTGTGATTCTCTTCCCAGATGCCGAGCCACGGAAAATCGGCGCGCCTCCATCGGTATCCGAATTCCAATCCCAGCCCCGGGTGGCGTGCACTGAAAAATGCCTGCTCGCTCGCCGGATCCATCAGGTGCGCCGTAAACGCGCTGGATTTCGCCGCCGCCGTGAATAAGTGCGGAGCCGGTGCGAACTCCATGTTCGGCTCCAGATAATCGTCCGCGCCGAACGCCGTCTCAAACGTTTTCGCCCGCGTTGCCGAAAGCCGGAACTCCGTGACGCCGCGCTCCAGGAACGGCGGCCCGAGCGTGACATGCTGGGTCCAGCCGATCGGCCGGTCGAACGCCGCCAGGCTCACAACGGACTCGCGGATTTCCAGCGTGCTGTCGCGAAGCTCGATCGTTCGCTCAAATAGAATCTGCGCCAGCGGCAACGCCGCTCTCATGGCGAGGCGCGATGCCCACGCCTCAATCTCGTACGGCACGACGGGCCCCTCGCCATGCACGCCCATGCCGGCCGCGGCCTCCTCCTCCGAAGGGCCGCCGAAAATATCCAGGCACACGTTGTGCCCTATGATTCCCGCCAGCAGGCGCGCATCCACAGCCGCGCCCGATGCGTGGAACGCGGATGGTTCCATCGAAGGCCAGGGCGGCGTCCAGAGAGGATTGACGCCGGTCGCCTTGTGCAGGATCTCGGCGATGTGGCCGCCCTCGCGCAGCACGGTCACGCGGACCTGTTCGTTTTCGATGGATGCCGACTGCCGTCCGCGATAACTCATTGGCTATTGGAACGTCAGCCGGTCCTTTTTCGCCTCGATCCTGGCCACGTCGATACCAGGAACCTTCTCCAGGTCTTCAATGGATTTGAACGGACCGTTCTTGTTGCGGTACTCGATGATGGCTGCCGCCTGCGACCGCTTCAGCGTCAGGCCGGACTCCAGTTCGATGGCGCGGGCCTGGTTGACGTTGATGCGTGGCACCTCGTCGGCGGGGTAGTGCGCGGCCAGGTAATCGACCACGGTCTGAAATTCCCGATCCGTGCCCTTGGCGCCGAGCGTAACCATTTTGTCCATCGTGGCCTGCCATCCGGCGTGATCCTGGCGCAGCGAGATGGACCGCGCCAGCTCGTGACACTGGCTGCAAATTCTCTCGGTCTCGCCCTTGCCTGGCCCGTCGGGAAGTTGCGCGAAAGCGGGAGCACCCAACAGCGCGCCCGCCGCCAGAATCTTAATGCTCAATGGGGAAACCAAACGCATAGATCGTTCCATCGTTCGTTCCTAAATATACCTGGCTGCCGCTGGCGGAGAGGCCGCCGTTCTGCACATACGACGTGATGGTTTTGCCGCTGTTCCAGAATTCCTTTCCCGCCTCGCCATCGAGCGCATAAAGCACAGCGGGGTGGGAGCGGTCCCCGGCCGACACGGCGAACACGACGCCGTTGATGACTACCGGCGGCTGCGGCGCGAACATATCGCGCGAGACCCACCCCGCCTGCAAAGCCGGAGTGCCCCCCTGGTCCGCCAGTTTCCAGCTTACGATCGCGCCCTTCGAAGCCGCCAGAATCCAACGCGTGCCGCTGGAATCCTGCCAACTCGCCAGTGCGCCCGGACTCAGGTCGGACGCTGGCTGCGATTTCGCCACCGGGGGGCCATCCAGCGCGGCCGTATCCAGCACGTGCAGACTGCCATCTTTCGCCGCCACGGCGATCAGCGTCTTACCTGCATATTCGAAAATCACCGGCGACGAAGCGAACCCGGCGCCGCTGGAATGGTAGGAGCTTTTCACTTTTAAGGTCTTGGGTTCGATCGCTGTCAAATCGCCGCCGGTCGTCGCCACGTACAGCGTTCCGTCGCCACTGAAAGCCAGTCCTTCGGCGCCCGCTACGTCGCCGGTCGCCTTCCAACTGGTAACTTCCTTCGATTCCAGGTCCACCGCCCACACGCCGTTGGCCACGCCGCCGCACCCTTGCGACGTAGTGGCATAGGCCACTTTGTCCAACACGATCAAGCCGCGCGCATTGGCATTGGCCGGCAGAAACGGAATGGCCGGCTGCGGTTCCTTGCCGCTGGCCACGTACATCATGTGCAGCATCCCGTCGCTGGACAGCGCGTCCACCAAAGAGACGCGCGGGCTGAAAATGTCGTTGGGGTTGACCGGACCGCGTCCCGGACCGCGTCCCGCGACTGGCCCCCGTCCCGCCATGGCGCCGCGCGCCGCCAGTTCGGCGATGATGGGCGCGCCCTCACCGGGTTCCCCCACCGCACTCTTTGCAGCCGCGCCGCGGCCCGGCCCCCCGCCGCCGCGCCCTGTGGGAGCGGTCGGAAATGCAGCAAACGTGGGACGCGTGACGTTGGCCGTCATCCCGCCGGAACAACTCCCGCCGGCGCCGTGCGACGAACTCCCGGGGAGTGGCTTCTGCCATTCCACCCGTCCCAGTTCCGTATCCACGGCGACGATGTTGCCGGCACTCGAACCCATGAAGGCGAGCGCGCGGAATCCGCGATAGCCAATGTAGCGATCCAGCGTGACCGGCGTGGTGGGTTCATTCGCCAGCTTGATTTTCCACGCCAGGGCGAAGCCCGGTTTTTGCATGTTGGGCGGCGAAATCTTCGGGTCTGTCCGGGTCCATCCGGAGCGTTGGGCATCGCCGCCGCTGGTCATCCAATCGCCACCGCCGCGCCCAAACTGGGCATACCCCGGGAAGACGAAGCCTCCCAATAATGTGAGACACGCCAATACTTTTCGCATCACGCAGTTCCTTTCGTGCTCATTGTTTGGCTAACGCCTCGGCGATGGCTTTCTCCGCCAGCGGCGCCATCGCGCGGTATCCGGCATCGTTGGGCACCAGGCCGTCACCGGTCAAATCCTTTTTGAAGTCGCGCCCGTCCGCCAGGGCGGAGTAATAATTCAGATACACCGATCCGCTCTGCGCCGCATAATCGCGGATCCACCCGTTCAGGCCGATGATCTTGCCCTGCGGGCGCAGCCCCGTCTGCTTCTTGTACGCATCGCAAACCGGCGTCACCGAGGCCAATACCACGCGGATACCATGCACCTTCGCCAGTTCCACCATGGACATGAAGTTTTCCGCCATGGTGCCTTCGGTCATCGGTCCCATCACGGCGGCCAGATCGTTCGTGCCTCCCTGGATTACCACCGCTTTGGGGTGCAGCGAAATCACGTCCTGCCGGAAACGGACCAGCATCTGCGGCGTGGTCTGATTGGCGATTCCCCGGTTCAGATACGCTTTGCCCGGGAAGAATTTCTCTTCGCCCTCGCCCCAGCCCTCGGTGATCTGGTCGCCCAGGAAGACCACGCGATTCTGCCCCGGCGCGGGCGGCTTCAGTTCCGTATTCTCACTCCCATAACGAGTCAGGCCTGCCCAGTCGATCAGCAGATGGCGGGCGAAATCCAGGCGCTTTTCCAACGCCTGTATGGTTTGTGCCTGATCTTCGCTCTGCGCCCAAGCGGGAGTGCCCAGAAGGAACACCGCCACCACTCCGGTTACCAGGGGTCTCATGGAAGCGCTATTTCTTGATCCCGAAGCAGTAGAGGTTGCTGTCGAAGGTGCCGATGTACACCCGGCCGTTGGCGATGGAGAGGCCGCTCCAGTGATTCCACGACGTGATCTGGTCGCCGCTGGACCACAGTTCCTTGCCCGTTTGGGCGTCGAGCGCGTACAGCACGGCATGCGTGGAGCCCGGAATGCGGCGATTGGCGACATCGTCCAAACCCACATCTTCGTACGCCTGGTCGGTATCTTCCCCGTTGCCGTAGGCGAAGATGATGCCGTTAGCAATCACCGGGGGTTCAGCGCGGTTCATATCGCGCGAAATCCACGCCGGCACCAGTTGCAGGCTGCCATTCCTCTCTTCCACTTTGAATGCGACGATGGCTCCGTCCTTCACCGCGCCGTGTTCGATGGGCGCTTTGAACTGCGAATGCTTGGGTCCCCAGATGTTAGTGAGCACCCACCGCGTGCCCTTGGCATCTTCCCAGCTCGCCAGCGAGCCCCAGATGCCGGCGGACGCGAAGTTGACGTCCTCATTACAGAGCAGCGGGCTGCGATACAGCGGCGTGCGATGATCGTCGCCGCCGATGCTCTTGGTATCCAACAGGTACATCCGGCATTCCTTGCCCGCGTCCACCATCAACTCGCGGCCCTTATAGTTGAAGATGACCGGCGTGACCTGCATATCCAGGTCGCGCTTCACCAGCCACTCGGCGTTCGACGGGCCGTAGTAGTCCACCAGTTCCAGCGCCTTGGTATCGGGATTCTGCTTCACCCCGATGATGCCGTTGCCGTAGATGCCGTTTTCCGGGTCCCACCGTCCGTCGCCGGTGCCCGTATACATGGTCCCATCGGCGCTGATGGCGGGTCCGGTGCGTCCCCACATGCCGCCGCCGGACGGTCCCCACGTGCCGACCTTATTGGTGGTGAGGTCGTACGAGTAAACGATATTGGGATTGCCGCCGCATCCCTGCGCGGTGTGCGTGTAAATTACGTTGTTCCACAGGTTCAGGGCATACGGCTTGCCGTTGGGCGGCATGAACTTCGAAGGCGGCGCCACATCTTCGCCATCGCCCGCGTTCAACTGGTGGAGCATGCCGTCCCAGGAAGCCGCATAAATCGTATATTTGCCGGGCGTGCCGGTGGGCGCGATTACCGGCGTGGCCGTGATGCCACCGGGGCAGAGAATCCCGCCGCCCCTTCCGCCGTTTGGCGGAGGCGTCCAGTTGCTGACGAAATGCTTTTTCCACAGCAACTGGCCCGTCTCCACATCGATGGCGTAGATATTGTCGGAGACTCCGGCGACGATCGCGATCTGTTTGACACCGCCGGGTGTATTGGCGTGTTCGATGATCAGCGGCGGGAACAGCGAGTGCATCTGCCTGGGTTCATTGTCCAGATGAAGCTTCCAGAGAAGCTTCATGTTCTTGACGTTCTCCAGGGTAAGAATCTTTTCGTCTTTCTGCCACGCGGTTCGCTGCGGATTGCCGCCGTCGGTGAGCCAGTCGGCTCCCCACAGCATCGCGCAGCCTGACAAGATCGCGAACAAAACCCGTAATCGTCGCATCCCTGACCTCGTATCCCTAGGATAGAACTACTTGGGCGGGGCCGGAGTTCCGAGCGGACCCCACCCGACCTGCATTTCCTAAAACCTCAGCCGCAGCGACAGGGCGGAGTGGCGGGCCTGAACCTGCGCGCCGGTGATTACCCCGAAATTGGCATTGGTCTGTGCCCCGGTGAGGTAATTGTAATTCAGCGATGTGTTGGGGTTGCCGGGGTTGAAATGGTTGAGCGTGTTGAACGTTTCGATCCTCAGTTCCAAGGTGTATCTTTCTTTGATTCTGGTCTCCTTGGCCAGCGAGAAATCGAGGTTGAAGACGCCCGGGCCGTAGAACATCGATGGCGGCGTGTTGCCGATGCCCAGGGAATTGGCGGCCGGCAGCGTGAAGTTGGCGGAATTCAGGGCCCACTGCAGCCGCGGGTCCTCCGTCTTGGACGGATACTGTCCCGCGGGCAGGAAGGTGTTGTTTCCCATTTCACAGCGGAACGGGATGCCGCCGGTCGGTGTGCCGGTCCAATATCCGGGAGGCGCGTTCTGCGCGGAGCATCCCACGGTAAACGGAGTGCCGTCGTAGATTGCGCCGTTTCCGTTGATGTGCCAGCCGTCCAGCACCGCCGTGGTAAGCGAGTTTTTCCAGAAGCGGCTGCCGTCGGGAATGTCATACCCCATATTGAAATTGAGGGCGTGCGGGCGGTTGGTGATGTTCTTGCCCAGTTGCGAGTTGACCCACTGATTGAATGAGTAGATGATCGTTCTGGAATAGGTGTAGTTGGCGTTCCACTGGAACCGGCCCATGCGCCGATTCACCTGCACTTGCAGCGCGTTGTAGTTATCGGTCCCGATGTAAGTCCAGATAGGGATCTGGCCCAGCCCGGCGTAACCCACCATGTCGCGGATCAGGTTGGTGGAGTAGAATCCGCTGCTGGTCGGGTCGCGGAATGCGGCCACGGCGCCGTTGGTGGGGTTCCAGGTGGTATAAGGCGCAACGGCGTTGACGTCGATGGCCTGACCGTATCCGTGGCGAAGGGCGTTGCCGACATAAGACACGTCCAGAATCAGCCCGTGAGTCAAGTCGCGTTGAATCCCGAGGCTCCAGTTGTAAGTGGACTGCGGAATTTCAGCCTGCGGTCCGCCAATCAGGTTCTGCGGCGTGAAGTAGGGTTGCGCCGTTGCCAGGTTGGCGAAGTTCGTATAGAGGATGGTGGGCGCCTGGAAATTCGGCGGCGCCATCATAGGCCCCTGTCCGGCACTCTGCGCGCCGATGTAATCCACGGTCCAGTTGCGGCCCACGATAATTCCAAATCCGCCGCGAAGGGCCGTCTTTCCGTCGCCAAAAACGTCCCAGGCAAAGCCGATGCGCGGACCCAAAGACACCAGCGGATCGGTGAAGAAATGGCTGTTGTACTGTTTGATGCCCGAGAACGGTCCCGCACTGGCGGAGTAAGAAGAAGTGTCGAAGGTCCCCTGCCGCACGTAAGGGAACGTTGCGTGGGTAACCGGATTAATCGCGATCTTGTCCGCTGTGGGACAGGTTCCGCTGGTCTGGATGGAACAGCCCGGAAAGAGCAGTTGCCCCGCCTGGCTCCGGTTGTAGTCCTGCGCGCTGAAGAGGCCGAGCGTCGCACCCTGCGAATAGAGGTCCCCCACGTGGGTGAAGCGCATACCGATATCGAGCGTGACACGCCGGCTTACCTTCCAGGTGTCTTGCAGAAACCACTCTGCCTGGGTATAGCGTGCGTGATTGACCTGCTTCTTGTTGTCCTGGCCATACGCGAACATGCTGCCCAGAAGGGCGTTGGCATAAGGGTATCCCGCGTCCAGCGAAGCGGCGCGGTCAGAGCCGAAATAATAGGTACCCGCGGTATTGTAGACGGAATACACGCTCACGTTGCGGGCCATGCGCTCCACATACACTCCTGCCTTCACGGTATGCGAGCCTTTTACCCAGGTGGCTTTATCGCTGATGGATTGAAGCTGATCGGTGCCGGTGAATGGCCAGCGGGGATCGTGCCCGAAGGTGGGTCCGTTGGTGATGCTTTGGCCGGACG
The DNA here is from genome assembly GCA_031292755.1 of Candidatus Sulfopaludibacter sp. Classification (GTDB taxonomy): domain Bacteria; phylum Acidobacteriota; class Terriglobia; order Bryobacterales; family Bryobacteraceae; genus Sulfopaludibacter. The sequence continues at coordinate 4,980 of JARLGM010000095.1, read as the reverse complement.
ATTGGGCGCTGAAGCCAGCGGGAAAGCCGAAGTTCACCTGCGGGAGAAGATTCAACACGTTGGCGCCCTGGAAAATGTTCGGCAGCGCCAGGGGATTGCCACTCGCGTCTTTGAGCGGCAACAGGTTTTGCGCATAGGTCTTCACGCCGCCTGTAGCGGTATCCGCGGAGGTGCTGTCCAGGGGATCGACGCCCTGCTTGCCGCGGTTGATGCCCCAGGAAAATTCGTTGATCAGATTCGGCTGGATGGTGTAGACCATGGTAGCTACCGCGCCTGCCGCCTGCACGTGATAGCTGGCCGGGAACTGTCCCCAGGCGCCGCCCACCGGGTTAACGGTTCCGCCGTACCCGTTGACAGCCTGATAGTCCTGCAGCAGTTTCACGAAGGTCTGGATCTTAGACGAAACGTTATAGTCGATGCGCAGCACCTTGTCGTCCAGGGGCCGCTCCTGGGGAAGAATATTACGGAAGTTGTATTGCCGGTTCCCGGTCGGATCCAACGCCAGTCCCAGGGGGCTGGGCAGTGGGAACAGATTCATCATCGCCAGCCCGGCGGGGTTGATCCGGTTGGTCGGGATCTTGTTGCCCGGGAAGGGTGCACCGGTTGTAGGGTCGGTAATGGGAATCAGCACGCCCTGGGTCGTGACGCTCTGTGAAAAATCGCCTTGCCGCTCCAGGGCCGAGGGCATGGTGTAGACGTTGTTGATGGTGTTCGCGTTGAACAGTTTGTCGTAGGAGAAGAAGAAGAACAGCTTCTGGCGATTCTTGTTGAACCGGGTGCCCGGAATGATCAGCGGGCCGCCGATGGTGCCGCCGGGATTCTGGTAGCGGTATTTCGGCTTCTGGACATTCTGCTTGTTGTTGAACCATTCGTTGGCATCGAACATCTCATGCCGGAAGTAGTAGTAAGCCGTGCCATGAAACTGCGGGGTCCCGTTCTTGGTGGTGAAGGTCAACTGGCCGCCGGTGCGCCCGCCGTATTCCGCCGTATAGTTGGAAACCAGGAGTTTTACCTCGCTGATCGTGTCCACGCTGGGCGAAATGTATCCGGGATTCAGGTTTCCGGAATCCTGGCTGGCCACGCCATCCATGTTCATGATGATCTGCCCGGTCTGCCCGCCATTCACGCCCGGGATGCCTCCGCCCGACCAGCCACGGTAATCCAGGCTCTGCAGCGTCTGGACGCCCGGCAAGGTCATGATCAGCGAAAGCGGATTGCGTCCGCGAGTGGGTGTGTCTTCGATCTGCCGCAGGCCGATGTCGATCGACCGGTCGGAGCTGTCGCTGGCCACGTGCACCGCTTCGGCTTGTACGGTAACGGTGCTGGTCACGTCGCCGACTTCCAGCCGGATCTGGCGTAAGGCCACGCGTTCCTGTGCGGCGACCGTGATCCCGGCCTGCACGAACACTTTGAATCCGGGGTGAGTGACCCGAACGCTGTACGACCCCGGCACCAGATCCACGAACGTGAAGGATCCATTGGAATCGGTGGTGAAGGAATTCGACTGTTGCGAAAGCTCATGCGTCAACTGTACCGACGCGCCCGCGACCACCCCTCCCGCGGAATCGATGACAGAGCCGGTGATTTGCCCAGTTATGCTTTGACCGCTGACGGTTGGCAGCGTGGCCAAAGCGCAAAATACCGTAAAGAACATCCAAAGCTTCTTCATGGTTTCCCCTCCAAAGACTTTCCCCTGAACGTTACGATGAGACCGGATAGGTGCTGGCTTGGGCGGATAGAAACGGCGAGGGTTAGACGGTCGACAGATAATCCCCGAACGGCAGCGTGCAGCGTGCCGGAGCGATGCGTGGTGAATTGGCGACGTCACGGTCGCGTCCATGATCCCCTTCTTGAAACGTATCAATAACCCAGAGTGTGTCCAGAATATATCCGGCGTCTCCTGAAGTCAAGCAGTAAAATGCTACGATACGTTAAAACCCTTGACACACTTGCCAACACGGCGGTAGGCTACAGAAGTTCATTCGACTCCGCTTGCGGAGCCGCCTCGAGCCTCAGAGAGGAGTGGGACACGACAAATGACCCCACAAGTAGAGAAATCCACCAATCTTCATTCTGCTTCTAATAGCTATCCGTCTTCCAATTCCGCCCTGATTCGCGAGGCTCTCGCCGCCGGCGAGGGCGTGGTGCGGCTGGCGCCCTGCTGGGTGCCGCGCTCGTTTCTCATGCCCGGCGGCCGGCTCAAATTGGATCCACGCGACCTGTACATTCTCGGCGGCCACCGGGGAGGGATTGACGAGCGCTGGTTCTCTTCCACCACCAAGGCCGCCAACGGACCGCTTACCGCCCCGGACGAAGGCCTGAGTTATATCGAGTTCCAGGGTAAGAAGGTCCTCCTGAAGGAAAGCATCGACTTCACGGGCGACCTGTTTCTCAGTGCGGAAGTTATGCAGCGGGAGGGCGGATGGAACTTTTTCTGTAAGTTCTTCGACAACCTCGGCCCGATTCCCCACCACCTGCACCAGACCGATGAATTCGCGGCCCGCACAGGTCAAAAGGGCAAGCCGGAAGCTTACTACTTTCCACCTCAATACAATTTCAAAGACAATAACTTCCCCTACACGTTTATGGGCCTGGAGCCCGGTACCACGCGCGATGACGTGCGCCGCTGCCTGGAGCGCTGGAACGAAGGCGACAACGGAATTTTGTATCATTCCCGTGCCTACAGGCTGCAACCGGGAACCGGCTGGCAGGTGGATCCGGGTATCTTGCACGCGCCAGGGTCCTTAGTGACTTATGAGCCACAGGTAAATTCCGATGTATTTGCCATGTATCAATCCTTAGTCGAAGGGCGTACTGTGCCCTGGGACTTATTAGTCAAAGACGTGCCCGAGGAACACCACCACGACCTGGACTATCTGCTCGACATGCTGGATTGGGATAAGAACACCGATCCGGAATTCGCCAAACATCGGCTCTTCCATCCCACGCCCGTCCGGGAGCCAGGCGCGATGACCGAAGCCGGCTACGCCGAGAACTGGATCGTGTACTCGACAAAATTCTATTCAGCCAAGGAATTGACGGTCTTCCCGGGCCGAAGTGTCACGATCACGGACGCCGAAGCTTACGGCACAATTGTCACTCAGGGCTACGGTAATATCGGCAAGCACGAAGTGGAAACTCCCACCCTGATCCGGTACGGCCAGATGACCAAGGACGAACTGTTCATCACCGCCAGCGCCGCGCGCCACGGAGTGACCATTCGCAATCGCAGCGACAGTGAAAACCTGGTGATGCTGAAACATTTCGGACCCGGCAACCCCGCGGCGCCGCTCCGTTAACCTACTGCGGGACCACCTTCAGATTGCTGAAGTACCCGTCCGTCCCGGGGCCGACCCACAAGGCCACGGCTCCCTTCGCGGGCGCCAGTTTCAGGTCGTTGACAACCAGGCAAGGCTGCGCCGCGCCGTTGACGTAGAGGCTGCCCTTGGTACCGGAGACCACAATTTTCAGCTTCGTCCACGCGCCGGTTTCCAAGTCCGTGTAGGACTCGTAAACTCCCGGCGACTCCTGGCGCAGGCGGTTCCAGGGCCAGTCCGGAAACGATTCGTACTGCGTCGAATGATTGCGGCGAAGCTGGTCGTCGGCGCGGCCGTTGGTGGGCCGAATATAAAACAGCTCCAGCTTCGAGCCGCCGGACTGCACCCGAAAGGCGATTCCGATGAAGCCGCGAGCCGCCTCGTTGACTCCCGGGGCGGGGATGTTCATTCGGGGAGGTGCAGTTCTCCAGGCAGCGCACCATTTGGAGGATGGAGTACCGCTCGATGTCGGTCCGTTCCGGGTCACACCCTTTCTTATCGACCACTCGGCCTATGACTCGTACGCATTGGAGGTCCGCACCGGCGGGAAGACGTTGTTCTATAGCGGCGACCTGCGTGGGCACGGACGCAAGGCGGCGCTGTTCGAGAGACTTGTGGCGCGTGCGCCGCGCTCCGTGGACGCACTGCTTCTGGAAGGTTCGAGCATCGGCCGGTTGCCCGCCGGGGACCGATTCCCGACTGAAGGGGACCTTGAAGACTCCCTGGCCGAGTTGGCCGCGCAGACCCGTGGCGCAGTTCTTGTTTGTGCCTCCGCCCAAAACATCGATCGCGTTGTGACCGTGTTCCGCGCGGCACGCCGTTCGCGCCCCGTCCTGGTGATAGATCTGTACGGCGCGGTCATCCTGGCGGCTACCGGCAACGAGAACATCCCACAATCGCACTGGCCCGATGGCGCCTGTTTGTGCCCGAGTGGCAGCGGCGTCATGTGAAACGCACTGAGATGTTCGACGTCTTGAAGCGCCACTCTAGCAACCGAGTGTTCCCGGAACAATTGGCAGCGCTGGCACCCGAAGCACTATTCTTGTTTCGTCCTTCCTGGGCAAAGGGCTTGGAAAACGCTCAATGCCTGACGGATTCCCGGCTGGTCTGGTCCCAATGGGAGGGCTATCTCGCCGGCCCCGCTTTTGCCACGTTTGTGGAGTGGCAACGGCGATCCGGAATCCCGATGGACGTGTTACATACCTCCGGCCATGCACCGATAGCCGATTTGCAACGCCTGGCCAAAGCGATCAACCCCAAACGCCTGGTGCCGATCCATTCGTTTGAATCCGGCCGTTATGCTGAGTTCTTTTCTAATGTTGAGTGCCGTGCGGACGGCGAAAGGTGGTCTCTATGAGTGCAAACGGTTCACCCTTCAAACGCGGGCTTGATTCGCCCTTTATCCTAAAAAGAGCAGTTAGGCTGGCGCATCGGCGAGTCGGCCGTTGCTGCCGATGACCTTGCCGCCCAGAAATTGACGAAACGCTGCACTCAAGATCAGCTTCCATCGATCCCCTTGCGTCAACTGCTCCGCAGTCGCTTTGATTCGCTTAAGAAGCCCGCTCACTTTGGTCAGAATTTCAGCGATCTGCGAGGCCCCCGCGCGCGTGCTCGTGATCTCCACCGTGGTCTGATTCCCGTGGCGGGTTTGCCGGGCGATGCC
>JARLGM010000094.1 GCA_031292755.1 Candidatus Sulfopaludibacter sp. | reverse complement strand
ATGATCATGTTCAACAACGGAAGCAGGCTCTCGATTGGCCCCTGAGGCTCGTAGAAGCGCGCCCGGCCGTTCACGTTGGAAAATCCCCGCGTGGTTCGGATCGGGTAGCCGTCCTTACCGAGCAGCGGGTCCTTCATCTTTACCGGATCCGGTGCTTTGGATGTCTGTCTAATCGGGCGCCGCGACCTGAAAAGGCCGAAGGCCGAACGCCCGCACAATGATTCTCTTTAAATCCACGTACTTGCAAGTGAACCGCGTCGGATCGCCAGTCCCTGGGCCGCCGCGGCAAAGCCCGTCAGATCCAGGCCCCAAGACGCTCGGCTTGACCGACGCCACTTCGAATTCCAGCTTCGCCCCAGATGTTTGCCCTCCTTATGCACAAAAGAGCAGCACTAACGCGAAGACTACAACGCGCATCGCTCAATTCTCCTTGGCTCAGTACAGACGCTCCCCGCGGCTTATGCACATGCGATTGCGGGTGGATTATCGGCAACCCGGAGGCGATGCACATGAGCGTGTAGTCCGTTCCGTACGCTGGGCTTTCCCGCCACGGCAGGTCCGTGACACTGGTTACAGATCTTCGGGGCGCAACCCGGTTTTCTTGGCAATCTGTGCAAGAAGTCCGGGGCCAATTTCTTCGCTGTCATGAAATGCGAAAGTATAGTGCGGCCAACCCGCCCGTTGGAGCCGACGATGAGATCCGCTCTGCCAGGCGATACTCCAACCGATTCGGAGCAGAGCTGTTAACAACCGCTTAGCCTTAACCGATGGCCCATCGGCTCATGCGATCGAAAAGACCTTTTCAAGTTGCGGCGGGACGTCTTCCCCGTGATCAATACAGTCGGCGGCAACCCGCAAGGCTAGGGCTCGCACGGCTGAAATCGCCGCGTCGCGGGTCGAGCCATATGCCATCACTCCAGGCATGGACTCGACGTCGGCCCACCAACGGCCGTCGTCTTCTTGTCCAAGGACGATGGGAATGGATTCTGGCGAGTTTTCCACCTGGGTTCCCCCAAACACACTATAGCCACCCCGAAACGCTCATGATCTTGGGAGGGGCTCTCGGTCGTATCCCCATATCGTACTTTGGCCCGGCTAGTTGCCCCGAACACTGCATTCGACCTTGCGCCTGCAACCCCGAGGGCCGGGAATCCGTCTATCGAGCCTTCATGCCTGTTCCGCTTCGCCTGTTGCTGCGCGCGCCCGGCACGTCAGCCATCGCGATTCTTTCGATCGCACTCAGCGTGGGCGCCGCGGCGGTAGTTTTCACCGCCATCCGCGCCGTACTGCTGGAGCCCCTGCCGTACGCCCGTCCCAGCCAACTGGTACAGCTTCGCACCGACTACGCCTACACCGATGCCTCCCACGCCGACTGGGTATCGTGGCACGACATGCAGGACCTGGCGCGAGACACGCGCACCCTTTCCTCGGTGGCCATCTTTCACTATTCGCTCTCCGACCTCTCCGGCGATTCCGCAGCCCTGCCGGAAGCTCTGTACGGCTTATCCGTCTCCGCCAACATGTTCCCTACCCTGGGCGTTACCCCCATGCTAGGCCGCAACATCCACCCCGAGGAGGACCGGCCCGGCAGCAGCGTCATGATCCTCAGTTACGGATTGTGGTTGCGGCGTTTCCAGGCGGATCGCGCAGCGGTGGGCCGCCAGGTGCGGATCAACGGGCACCCCTGCACCATCATTGGCGTGATGCCGCCGGACTTCGACTTTCCCATGCGCATGGCGACCAGCGTCCGCACGCCCTCGGGGCATATGGATTTCTCGGCGTCGCTTCCCGTGGACCCCGCGCGGCAGGATCGCCGCAATCTGGGCTTCGGCGCGGTGGCGCGGCTGCGTCCGGGCGTCTCGCTGGCGCAGGCGCGGGAAGACCTGGCGGCGGTCAGCAACGCCCTGGAGCGCGCCTGGCCCGCCAGCAACACCAAGCGGCGCCTGGCCATGAACCCGTTGCGCGACCGGGCGCTCGGAACCGCCCCGACCGGCCTGATGCTTCTGATGGCGGCGGCCTCCATCTTCCTGCTCATCGGCTGCGCCAATGTGGCCAATCTGCTGCTGGCGCGCGCCATGGGACGGCAGCGCGAAATGGCCGTGCGGCTGGCTCTGGGCGCGAGCCGCGGGCAGATCGCGCGCCACTCCCTGGCGGAAAGCGCCGCGCTTGGCGCACTCGGTGGACTGGCGGGATACGGTCTGGCGCGCTTCGCCTGGAGCGTGCTGCCCGCGCTGGCGCCCCACAGTATTCCGCGCCTGGCCGCGGCCCGGGCCGATGGGACGGTGTTCGCCTTCGCCTTGCTGGTTGCCATCCTCAACAGCCTGGCGTTCGGGATCGCTCCGGCGCTCCATGCGTCGCGGCGTCTGCCGGCCGACGCCCTGCGCGAAGCGGGCACGGGAGGCTCGATCGGCGGCGCATCGTCTCGTGTGCGCTCCGCGCTGGTGGTGGCGGAAGTGGCACTGGCGGTGGTCCTGGTGGTGATTGGCGGGATGCTTACCGGTAGCTTCGTCCGCCTGCTGCGCACGGACCCGGGCTTCACGGCCGGCCACCTTCTGGCGTCCATCATCGTACCGGTCAGCGACCGGTACAAAAAGCCCGAGGAGCGGCGCGCACTGTTCCGCGGCATCCTGGATTCGGTGGCGGCGCTGCCCGGTGTGGAAGCCGCCGGCGCGGTGGACGCGCTGCCGTTCACGGGCGAGAACAACGGCGCGGCGGTGTTCGGCGACGGCAGCAAACTGCCGCGCACCAGCGAACAGCCGGTGGCGGAGGTGGACACGGTCACCGCCGGTTACCTGCCGGCCATGGGAGTGCGGCTGCTGCAAGGGCGCGCTTTCCGGGAAGAGGACGTGACCGGCGCCAGCGACACCGCCCTGGTCAGCCAGGCGGCCGCGGATTTGCTGTGGCCCGGCGTTTCGCCGCTGGGCCGGCGCGTCTGCGTCAACTGTTCCCCCGAGACGCCGCCGCATTGGAAGGAAGTGGTGGGGGTGGTGAGCGGCATTCGCCATTCGGGGCTGGAAGAGCGGGGCGTCGTCCAGGTATACCTGGCGGCGGGCGCGCTGGAGAGCGCGCAATTTCTGGTGGTGCGCGCGAACCGTCCCGCGGGCGAACTGACCCGGGCGATCCGCACCGCCGTGGCCGCCGTGGATCCGAACCAACCGGTGTTCCTGAGCGCCCGCATGTCCACCCTGATCGCCGACTCGGTGGCCGACCGGCGATTTATTATGACCCTTCTGGCGATCACCGCGGGTCTGGCGCTTGTGCTGGCCGCCGCGGGTGTTTACGGCGTGATTTCCTATGTGACCTCGCGGCGCACCCGCGAGATCGGCCTGCGCATGGCGTTGGGCGCCACTCCCGGCCAGGTAGGGAGGCTCGTTTTCCGTCAGGGCATGCAACTGGCCGCGGTGGGCGCGGGCATCGGGTTGACGGCGGCAGTGGTTCTGGCGCGCGTTCTGCGAAGTGTCCTGACGGGCCTCGAATCCAGCGATCCGGCCCTGATGGCGCTGGCCGGCACGGTGGCAATCGCCGCCGCCGCGGTGGCATGCTGGGCGCCGGCGCGAAGGGCCACGCGGATCGACCCCATGAGCGCCCTACGGTGACTGCTGCCACGCGCGCCGCACCGCCGCCACAAAACCGTCCGGGTCGGCAGTCTGGAGCAGAACCGGAGTGCCGCTTCCTTTCGGCGGCAGTAGCACCAGGCGCCTGCCGTCGGCCCAGTACAAGCGAATCGTCTCGCCGTTGGCGGCCCGGAAATGGCCCGAGCGGTAATGCGCGTTGGCGAACCCGTTGGTGCGCGCGGTGGGGCGCCAGTCCGTGTCGCTATCGAGATTCACCACTCGGACCCGCGCCGCGTCGACATCGGCGCCCTGCAGGGTGACCGGATAGAAACGGTCGTGGATGATCAGCGACTGTGGCGTCATGGTATAGCCCGGCGGGCCGGGGGAATACAACGTGGCAAACGCCACGATGGCCACCACCACAAGCACAATGCCGGCGGCTGCCAGAACCCCGGTGAAATTCCGCCGGATCGGCGCCGTGGACGCAACGCTTCTGGTTGCAGCCACCGGGACCGGGACTACCGACCGGACCGCCGCCAGGAAGCCATCCACATCGTCCGGGCTGACCACGACCGTCTTGGCGCCGGCGACAATCACCACCGCCTTACTGCGGTTGGTGACATACCAGGTGCATTTTCCCAGTTTGGCGGTTTGAAACAGGCCGTAGTACCCGAATAATCCACCATTGCCGAACAGCCGGATGGCACCCTCGAAATCATCCGCGGCGCCGGCACGGAGTTCGCGGATCTCCTGGAGCGGGATGCGGACAGTGCCGATCGTCCGTTGAACCAGGAGCGTCTGGCCTTCGACCGTGTACCCACGGGGCGACCAGGCGAAGGTCAGAAGCACGAGTGTCGTCCCCAGACCCGCCACGAACACGTTGCGGGTGAGGACGGCAACCAGGGCCAAAGTGACGGCAACGATAACGGAAACCGTCTTGGCCATCGAATCGTAAGAGCAGGAAAACCTCATTAATTTGCTGCTGTTTTGATTTTAATCGGTCGCCGGGTCTAAAGAAATTCCCAGGCCCGCCGATAGGTTTACCAGGACATGATCGCGGAGGTAATAATGCGGCGAACGGCTTTCCTGTTATTGGTATTGGGTTTCGGGTGTTGGTTGCCCGCGGCGACAAATCCGATTGGAATGGCTCTGACCAACGGCAGTTTTCGAGTGGACCATTCCCGGGTATGGGGCACTATCACTCTATTTGACGGGAGCATCATCGAGACAGAATCAACCCTTTCGCAACTTCACCTTAGGGGCGGAGTAGACATGCGCCTCGCGTCCGATTCGCGAGCCACGGTGTACCAGCGCAAGCTCATCCTGGACTACGGCCAATTGGAATCGGCACCGGATTACGAGGTACAGGCAAATTCGCTGCACATTGTGGCCACCGGGCCGAACGGAGCAGCGCGGGTGCAGGTACGGAGCCCTCGAACTGTGACGGTGGCAGCCGTCCGCGGCGCTGTTCGGGTGACGAATTCGGGTGGAGTGCTGGTGGCCAATGTGGAAGCCGGTAAGACCATGAACCTCGAGCCCCAGGATTCCGGAAGCGCCGCACCGACGCACGTCACCGGGTGCCTGCTGTCCAAAGGCGGAAAGTTGATCGTTGCGGAACAGACCGCCAATGTCGTGCTGGAACTGCGCGGCACCGGGCTGGACCAGGAACTTGGCAACCGGGTCGAGATCAATGGCGTTGCGGAAACGGCAACGTCGACTGTGGCGGGAGCAACACAAGTAATTCGGGTAGTCGGACTGCACCGCGTGGCTACCGGCGGATGCGCGGAAACTGCGAAGAAGGTCGGCGCGGGCGTGGTCGCGGCTTCCGCTGCCAAAGGCACGATTCCCGCCGCGCCAGCAGGTTCCTCGGGTGGTATCGGAATCGGAACTGTCGCAGTCATCGGCGGAGTCGCTACCGCGGCCACCGTGGGCAGTCTGGGTCTTGCCGGGTCCCTACCCGGGCAGGGAAGTTCTTCGTCTGTGAGCCGCTAGCCGGCTCACGCTGTGTTTTTGTCCTCCTCACTCTGGCTCCGGGGAATATTCCGGAGCCTTCTTTTGCTCCGAGGAGGCTGTCGTTTTCTCTCAGCCGGGCCGGTATTCCAACACCACCACGGTGATGTCGTCGGACTGCGCGGCATCTTCGGTGAAGGCGCTGACCCCCGTCTGGATGGCGTCATGGAGTTCGCTGCACGAGGCGGCATGATGTTCCGTCAGGATCTGGCGCAAGCGCTTCTTGCCAAAAAACTCCCCGGCACTGTTCGCCGCCTCGGTGACTCCATCGCTGTAAATGACCACTCGATCGCCGCCCGCCAGTTGAAACTCCGCTAAATCGAATGTGGCTGGATCCATCAGGCCTACAGGCATTCCCGTGGTCTCCAGTTCCACCAGCGGCGCACCGGAGCGAACTACCAGCGGAGGGCATTGCGCTGCATTCACATAGTGCAGACTCCCGTCCAGATGCAGCAGGCAGTAGAAAACAGTAGCGTATTTCTCTCCGCCGGTTCTTCCCAGAAGAAAGCGATTCAACTGCTCGATGCGGTGCCGCAGCGCTTCGGGTTGATCCGTGGCGGTGATCAGCGCCCCTTGCAACAACGAAGCCAGCAACGCGGAACTCACGCCCTTCCCCGATACATCGGCCACCACCACGCTCCAGCAATGCGAATTGACGCGCGTCACATCGAAATAGTCGCCGCCAACTTCATGCGATGCGACGCTGCTGCCACAAGCCTGAAGCCAACCGTCCGCCGGCAACTTTCCAGGCAGCAGGCTCTGCTGGATGGTGCGCGCCAGCCGCAGTTCCTCTTCCATCTTCTGTTTGGCCCGCTCTTCTTCCAGCAGGCGTGCGTTTTCCAGCACGGTGGAAGCTTCAATGGCCAGGGTTTGTAACAGTTCGCGATTTCCACCCGCCAGGTCGGCCGCCGCGATGCGCGAATCCATGTACAGCACGCCCACCGTTTCGCTGCCGGTGGATAGCACGCTGGTGGCCTCGCCCTGACCGGTTCGAATGCGTACCAGGGGAACGCAGATGGCGCTGCGCAGTTCCAGGTCGGCGATACTGTTCTGCGGCCGCGTCTCCCCTTCACCCAGGGGATCGAAATTCATGGACAGCAGCTCCCGGCGGTGTTGCAAAGCGCGGTGCAGCACTTCGCGCGGCACGCGCAGATCCTCGTCGTGCAGTTTGTGACCCTTTTTGTGCCGTGCCACCCGTGTCTGCAGCCCCGAGCCCGAGCGCAGCATCAGGAAGCCACGTTCGGCGCCGGTAATCGCCAGGGCCGTATCGACGACGGAAACGAGCACGTCGTCGACCGAAAAGGAACTTTGCAGGGTTCGTGCCAGGTCCAGAATGGCCCGCAATTTTGCGAGATTGCCGCCCAAGACGGGCGTCTGCGATTTTTCGGCCGCGCCCGCCTGCTCCATGAGCCGCTTCAATTCCACGCCGTCGAGGGCGAAGACAAGCTGGTAGGAATCGTTCGCGCCGAATTCCACGCGGTCGTCGTTCTGGAGCGTGTGACGTTCGATCCGCTTCCCGTTGACGAAGGTTCCGTGCCGGCTGCCGCAATCCACCACCACGTATTCACCGTCCTCCACCAGGATGCGGGCGTGCGTCCGGGACGCCCGGCTATCGCGGATGATCAGGTTGCTTTCCGGGGCCCTCCCAATCAGGAAGGGCACCGGATCCACCGCCACTCTGGCGCGATGGCCGTTCGGGTCGATTACGATCAACGATGCCGGTTCAGCACCGTGGTGGGCAGCGGGAATCATGAGGTTCAGGCTCGCCGCGACCGGGCGGGTTTAGCCGCTTTCCGCGTGCCTTTGGGCCCATCCGGCTCCGTCGGCAGGATGCGCAGATCCTCCACTTCGCGCGCCCGCAACGCCTGGCAGTGCGCACAGTAGCCGCCCACCTCCGTCCGGGCCAGCAGCACCTGAAAACCAAAGTGGCTTTCGATCTGCCGACGCAAACGCTGCAGCGGTTCGCCGAAAAACTCTTCTACTTTTCCGCAGCGCAGGCAGATTACGTGGGCATGTTCCTGCTTGAGCCGGGTCTCGTAGTAGTGCTGGTCGCCGCCGTAATGCATGAGATCCAGCTCGTCCACCAGACCGCCCTCTTTCAGCATCTTCAGCGTGCGATACACCGTCACCCGGTTGAGCTTCGGGTCTTTTTCCTTGGCCAACTGGTAGAGCCGCTCGGCATCCAGATGCTCGCCGGTTTTGTCGATTAATTCGAGAAGGATCTGGCGCTGCCGGGTAAGGCGGACCCCTCGCTCTTTCAGCGAACCTTCAATTGAGTCGAGGGCCATATGCGGAACTCTTTATGGTAGCTATTCTAGCAAGGCCGGTCAGCGAATCACACGTGTACGCAGTTTTTGTCGATCTGATTCTAAATGACTTTTTGTTTTTCCGGCCCGGATTCGCCGAACCTCGCTGTTATAACAAACGTGGATGGTGAATACGAACATGCCGGCTGCGCCAAAGGCTCGAAAAAAAATCCTGGTAGTCGAGGACGAAGGCTTGATCGCCGACGATATCCGTCGAAGGCTGGAGCGGCTGGGTTACTCGGTCCCGGCCATCGCCAGTTCGGGCGAAGAGGCGCTGGGGTTGGCCCGGTCGCAGAGTTTCGACCTCGTCCTGATGGACATCCGCCTAAAGGGCGAAATGGATGGAATCGCAGTGGCGGAGCAACTCCAACGCGACCATCGGGCGCCGGTGGTTTACCTGACCGCGCATGCCGACCAGGATACCGTCAGCCGGGCCACCGTCACCGAACCGTTCGGCTATATCCTCAAACCGATTGCCGACGGCAACCTGCGCAGCACCGTCCAGATTGCCCTCTACAAGCATGAACTGGAGCGCCGGCTGCGTGTCAGCGAGGCGTGGCTGTCTACGACTCTCCGCAGCATCGGCGACGGCATTGTCGCCACGGACACCAATGGCGAGGTCGTCTTCCTGAACGCCGCGGCCGAGCGTCTCACCGGTTGGCTGGCCGGGGAGGCCAAGGGCCGCGCACTGATGGAGATCCTGGCCCTGCACGACGAGCCGTCCGGTGAACCGGCCTGCAACCCCGTCTTCGACCTGTTGCCTGACGAGACCCGCATTTACCAACTGGCGTCCCGAACCGGCCAGCGTGTGCCGGTGGAGGTGGAGTGCTTCGAGAATCGGGACGAGCCGGAACTGCTCGGCGCCATCGTGGCCCTCCGGGACATCCGCGACCGCAAGGAGCAGGAGGAGCTTCAGATTCAGGCGCAGAGAATGGACGCCATCGCGGCCTTGGCCGGCGGGGTGGCCCGCGATTTCGACGGCGTTCTCGCCGGCCTCCAGGCGCAGGTCGAGGACCTCTACGCTCACCTGTCCGGCGAGGAGCGGGAGCAGGCTGGACGGATCCGCCAAACTGCATCCCGGACGGCGGCCCTGGCCAGTCACCTATCGGCGCTGAGCCGCCCGGGTCCGCTTCTCGTGGAAGCGATCGGCGTGAACGAAGCGATTCGCGACGCCGCTGACGCACTGTCCCTCTGCCTGGGGCCGGATATCAAGCTGGAATGCGAGTTACACCCCTGCTCCGGCTTCATCCAGGCCGACCGCAATCGCTTTCGGCAGGTATTGGTCAATCTGGCCCTGCATGCGCGCGAGGCAATGCCGGGCGGCACCCTGCGGATGGAGACCGCGATTGTCGATCTCGATGCCGGCGAAGCGGCCGCGCGCCGCTGCCGCGGCCAATGGTTCGTGCGGCTGCGCGTCACCGAACCGGGTGTGGCAAGCGATGCCGCCCGGTTGTCGGCCATCTTCGAGCCGCGTTTCACCGGCAGCCGGTTCGGTCTGGCCATCGCTCATCGCATCGTGGTGCAGGGCGGAGGTCATATCCAGGCGTTTGGCGAGGCCGGCAAGGGCACCAGTTTCGAAATCCTGTGGCCGTGCATCGGAACATACCGGGGGATCGCCGGGCTGGTGGGCCGGGATCGCAGCCGCGATCCTATCCCCACCATCCTGGTGATAGAGGAAGAGGACGCCGTCCGCCGGGCCATGGAGCGGTGCCTGGAGGAGGAAGGCTACCGGGTGCTCTCGGCCAAGACCACCGGGCACGCGGAAACGGTGACGGCGGCATACCCGGGGACGGTTGCCCTCCTGGTGGCGGATTCAAGCGCCGCGCCGTTAGCCGAGCGCTGCAAGATCCCGGCAACGCTGTACCTTTCCGGCTACCGCCACGACCGGCCGGCGGATCCCGGAGTTTTGTGGAAGCCATTCCCCATCGGGGAACTGCAGCGGCGTGTCCGGGCTCTGGTGGGAAAATGAGGTTTTACCAGCTTGTTCCCTTCGGTGTTCTGCTGGGGTGCATCGGCGCCGCGGTACTCTTCGGCAGGCTCAGGCGCGCCGAAGCAGGTTTGCGAGCCGCAAATTCCGAACTCTCCACCATACTGGCCAATTCTCCGGTAGCGCTCGTCCTGGTGAACGAACAACTTCAGGTGCAGAAGGCCAACGGTGCCGATTTGAGCCGGGACGCAGTCTACCCCGGCGAGACGCTGGACTGTTCGAATGCGCGCAACAATCCCGGGGGATGCGGCCACGCTACTGACTGTACTGCCTGCGCAATCCGTCAGGCCGCACTCGATACGCTCCGGAATGGAGCCAGCCACCGCGGCATCGAAGCCTGGGTGCCGCCCCAGCCCCCGGGTGCGGCCGGCTCGCGCTTCCTTTTGATTTCGACCGCGCCGGTGGAGTTGAACGGCGCCAAGGCCCTGCTCTGCGTGCAGGACATCACCGGGCGCAAACGGGCGGAAGAGGCCAGCCAGGAAATTCTGCGCGAACTGGAAAAGGCCCTGACCGAGAAGACCGTCCTGCTCAAGGAAATTCACCATCGCGTGAAAAACAACCTGGCGGTGATTTCGAGCCTGCTCAGCATGCGCGCCGACGCCACCGATGAGGCCGAGGTGCGGCTGGCGCTGGAGGACAGCCAGCAGCGGGTCCGTTCCATCGCCCTCATTCATGAATACCTGTACGGCAGCGAGCACCTCGACCGGATCGATTTCGCCGAGTACGCCCGCCAGTTGGTGCAGGAACTGCACGCCGCGTTCGCAGCGGACCCGTCCCGCGTTTCCGTGCGTATTCAGGCCGCGCCCATCGCGCTTGGCGTGCATCGCGCGGTGCCGTGCGCGCTCATCCTGAATGAACTGCTGATGAACGTCTTCAAGCACGCTTTTCCGGCGGGACGCGCCGGAGAGGTTTCCATCTCATTCGGAGAGTGCGCACCCGGGATGCTGGAACTCGCCGTACAGGACAACGGCGTGGGCTGCTCCGATTCGATGGCGCGCTGCGGCCGGAAGTCGCTGGGACTGCGGATTGTGAACATTCTGGCGCAGCAGATGGATGGCGCCTTGTATCGTGAGTCGTCGGAGGGAACCCGGGTGATCCTGCGCTTTCCCGGGCCGGCTGCGTTTTGATTTTGCTTTTTGATTTTTCGGCAGCCAAACGCGTGCTGTTACAATCCCTGTTGCATGTTCCGTAAGGTCCTGATCGCCAACCGGGGCGAGATTGCCGTTCGCGTGATGCGCACCCTGCGCGAGATGGGCATCGCCGCCGTGGCTGTTTATTCGGATGCCGACCGCACGTCCCTGCACGTCCGTATGGCGGACGAAGCGGAGCACATCGGACCCTCGCCCTCCAGCGACAGCTACCTGCGCATCGACCGCATTCTGGACGCCGCCAGGAAGCACGGCGCGGACGCCATCCACCCGGGATACGGCTTCCTGAGCGAGAATGCGGATTTCGCCGCCGCCTGCGAGGATGCCGCCCTGGTCTTTATCGGGCCTTCGGCTGCCGCCATCCGCGCCATGGGCTCCAAGACGGCGGCGCGGCAGGTGGCGATTGCCGGCGGCGCGCCGGTAGTGCCCGGCACCGATCATCCCGTGACGCTCGCGGAAGCGGCCGGGTTCGCGCGCGAAAATGGCTACCCCATTCTGTTGAAGGCGGTGGCGGGCGGCGGCGGCAAGGGCATGCGCCGGGTGGATTCGGAACCCGGCCTGGAGTCGGCGTTCCGCGATGCCGCCAGCGAAGCGGAGCGGAGCTTTCGCAATTCCGAGATCTACGTCGAGAAGCTGATCGAGCGGCCGCGCCATATCGAAATTCAACTCCTGGGCGACCGGCACGGCAACATGGTGCACCTGGGCGAGCGCGAGTGCTCCATCCAGCGGCGTCACCAAAAGGTGATGGAGGAGTGCCCCTCTCCCCTGGTGGCGCTGCATCCCGAGATGCGCCATGCCATGGGCGAAGCGGCCATTCGCGCGGCACGCGCCGCGGGCTACTACAACGCCGGCACAGTGGAATTCCTGGTGGATGGGGAGCGGCGTTTCTACTTTCTGGAAATGAACACGCGTCTCCAGGTGGAGCATCCCGTGACCGAACTGGTCACCGGGTTGGACCTGGTGAAGCTGCAAGTGGAAATCGCCGCGGGCGAGCGCTTGCCGTTCTCGCAGGAACAGGTGACCTGGCGCGGGTCCGCGATAGAATGCCGCATCTATGCCGAGGATCCGTACAACGATTTTCTTCCTTTTCCCGGCAAGCTCACGCGCCTCACCCGCCCGCTCGGTCCGGGAATCCGGCTGGATGGCTGCGTGTACGATGGCTGGACCGTCCCCATGGAGTACGATCCTCTGCTGGCGAAACTGGCGGTGTGGGCCGCCAATCGCGAGGATGCCACCGAACGCATGATCCGCGCGCTGCGCGAATATGACGTGGGCGGGATTCGCACCAATCTGGGTTTCTTCCGCCAGATTCTGGAGGACGTGGAATTCCGCGCCGCCCGGTTGCACACGGGCTTCATCGAGGAGTTCTTCCAGCGCCATCACGCTCCGCGCCCGCCGGCGGATCTGGCCGCCGTCGCCGCTCTGGCTGCCGCGCTGCACACCATGGCCGGCGCCGGACAGCCCGGAGTGCCTGCCGCGGCCAATGGCAGCGCGTGGCTGGCCGCGGGGCGGAAGGGGCTGCTGCGATGAAACTGGATCTCACCGTCAACGGCACGCCCGGCCACATCGAGATTCTCGCGCCGCGGCCGGACTGCCGCTTCCGCGTGGACGGAGGGCCCAAGCGGGACGCCAACGTGGAGATGCCGGAGCCCGGCGTGTATTCCGTTCTGCTGGACGGGCGCAGCTACGAAGCCCGCGTCGAAGTGACGGCCGACGGGCTGGTCGTGGTGATCGATGGATTTCGCTTTGCCATCGACGTGCATGACCCGCGCCGGTTCTCGCGGCGTCATGTCGGGCGCGGCGGAGAAGGCGTGCAGACCGTCTCCGCGCCCATGCCCGGCAAGTTGGTGCGAGTACTGGTGGCGCCCGGCGATGCCGTGGACGCGGGTCAGGGCCTGGTGGTGGTCGAGGCCATGAAGATGCAAAACGAAATGAAAGCCGCGCGCGCCGGGCGTGTGCTGGCGGTAAGCGCCAAAGAAGGCGCCACCGTCACCGCCGGCGAGGTGCTCGTGACCATCGAGTAGGACAGGCCTCCCGGCGTGTTCCTTACCGCCGCCTTACCTCTTCCGACCATTTCTGCATCATGGTGGCCAGTTCGTCCACCACGGCGGGGAAACGGTGCCGCAGGTTCACGCTCTCGCCGGGATCCTCTTCCAGATTCGAAAGGAAGAGCGCGTCATCGCCGGTCAGAGGCTTATTACCGTCCGGTGTGCCGTCGAAGACCTTGCCGTCCTTCACCAGTTTCCAGTTGCCGCGGCGCACCGCCAACTGGCCGCCGGAGGACCAGAAGATGGCATCGTGCCGGGATTTGGCGTCCTCCAGCACCAGGGGCAGCGCATCGCCGCCATCCAGCGTGCGGTCCGCGGGCGGAGAGGCGCCGGCCACCTTGGCGATGGTCGGCAGCAGGTCCAGATGGCTGCCCACTTCGTGCACCACCTTCCCTTTGGGAATCACGCCCGGCCAGTTCATGATCATGGGGACGTGCATGCCGCCATCGAACGCGCTGAATTTGTTGCCTCGGAACGGCGCGTTGTTGCCCGCCGTCGCCGGCTTTCCGTTCAACCCGGCGCGAGCCTCACGGGTGGCGCCATTATCGGCGCCGAACAGCACCAGCGTGTTCTGCTCCAGGTGCAGCTCACGCAGCGTACGAAGCACCTGGCCCACGCCGTCGTCCAGGGCCGAGATCATGGCCGCGTAGGTCCGCCGCTCGCGCTCCAGATTAGGAAAGCGCTGCATATATTTTTGCGGCACGTGCATGGGATAGTGCGGCGCATTGAACGGCACGTAGGCGAAGAACGGGGCGGCGCGGTGATCGCGCACGAATTGCACCGCCTCGCGGGCGAACATTTCGGTGGAGTATTGGCCGTCCTCGAAAATTTCGGTGCGGTCGCGCCACAGATCGTGATAATTCGGCACGCGCGGCTCGCCCCAATAGTAGCGATGCGAGTAATAGTCGATGCAGCCCGCGTGAAAGCCGAAGAAGCGGTCGAAGCCGTGCGCGTTGGGGTCGGTTTCCTCTGTCGCGCCCAGGTGCCACTTGCCGAAAAGTCCGGTCGCATAACCGGCCGTTTTCAACACCTGTGCGATGGTCAACTCGGAGGCGGCAAGCGGCGGCCCGTTGTCCGGCACTCCGGCACGGATGGGATATCGCCCGGTGAGCAGGGCGGCCCGCGACGGCGCGCATACCGGCGCCGCCGCGTACCAGTTGGTAAACCGGACACCGCCGGCCGCCAGCGCGTCGAGGTTCGGCGTCTTCAGGTCCGTGGCGCCCCAGGCGCCCACATCGTGGCAGCCCAGGTCGTCGGCCAAAAAGAGAATCACATTGGGACGCGCCGGCGCCGCGTACAATGCCCCGGCGGCTCCCGCGGCTGCTCCAGCCAGGATCTGCCTGCGCGATATCATGCCATCACTCCGGTTTGGAAAAAGCCATTCCCGCGAAACTCACCACGCTCCGCTCGTCGATATTCCACTGCTCATAGCGCAGCAGTTCCCCGCGCAGTTTGGGAGCGGTCTTCAGGAAGGTGTAAAAGGGCGACGAGCCGCACCACTTCAGGTCGTCGTGATTCTCCCGCAGCAGATCCCAAAAGCCGCCCGCGTCGCACTGGTTGATGCGGGCAATCCGCGCCTCGTCGCGCGACCCCACTTCGCTCATCACACCCTCTCCGGCCACGGCGGAAAACTGGTCCTGATACCGCGCGCCCATGTGAGCCATGTCCACGCCCAGCACCCAGAAGAGATTGCCGCCTTCCCGTTCCCGCAATTCACCCAGCGCTTCGAAAAATGCCTTCACTTTGTCATCGTCTTCCGGGTCGCCACCTTGATACAGGCTGCGCGCAAAGGATCCGCAGAGCACCGGCAGAATTTTCACGCCGGCGCCGAGCATGTGTTGCAGGAAGATCACCTGCAGTTCCACGGTGTGCTCGAAGGAGTGGCAGAAGTCTTCCATCTGAACGCCGGGCCCGCCCCGTTCGGCCAGCCAGTTGACCAGGCTCTGGTCGGTTTGCGCCTCCCCCAAGGGAGTGCGGTAGTTCTTCCGTGTCAGTCCGAAGTGTTCCGGCTCGCCGTAGTGCGAAGTCGCCAGAATGACGAAGGTCCTGTCCGCATGTTCGGGTTTGAGCTGGCCATAGGCGGCGCGGTAGCTTTGCCAGCCGCCTTCCGGGCTGACATGCGGCGCGGCAATGCCGAACAGGTTGCCATCGGCCTGCGCGGCGGCCGTTTCGCCGTCCATATAGCGGCCCATGGTTTCGCGCAATTCGCCGGCGTCCTCGGGGTAAGCCGACCCCGCATGAGCCGGTTCGCGTACGGTCTTTTCGGCGAACTCGCGGCGGCGCTCCGCCTGCATTCGCTCGAACGTTTCGTCTTCCAGGAACCCGGCGGTGCTGAGCGCATCCACCAGATGCTGTTCGATGTCGCCCACTTCCAGGCTGCCGGTGAGCCGCACCAGAGCCGCGCGGAGGTCCAGGTCCGTCTGGCGCCCGTCGAAACATTGCAGACACTCCACCAGCACCGGAGGAATGATCAGCATGGCATCGGAGAAACGGTACGGGTCGCGGATGAACAGCCCGGGATGATCCGCCGACGGGGACGGCATGATGTCCAGGTTGTAGCGCAAACGGGGCAATGAGTGCGGCAAATCTCATCGTAACGCAGACAGCGAGCGATATTTGCGCAGCAGTTCATAGATCACCACGCCGCCCGCGGTCGCCACGTTCAGCGAATGCTTGGCGCCCAGCATGGGAATGCGGACGTGCGTGTCGCACAGTTCCGAAACTTCCGGCCGGATGCCATCGACCTCGTGGCCGAACACCACGCACACCGGAAAGCGCGGCGTCCAGTCGAACAGGTCCACCGCGTGAACGGTGGTTTCCACGGCGGCGATTTCGTACCCGCTCTCGCGCATCCCGCGCAACAGAGGGGCCGGCTCCCAGGCGTGCTGCCACCGGACCGTCTCTTCGGCGCCGAGCGCGGTCTTCGAAATGGCGTGCTTGGGCGGATAGCTGGTGATGCCGCACAGGCACAGTTTTTCGATCCGGGCGGCGTCTCCGGTGCGGAAGAACGAGCCGACGTTGTACATGCTGCGGACGTTATCCAGCAGGATCGTGACCGGAAGCCCGGCGATCCCTTCATACAGCGCGCCGGCGCTCGTGGCTTGAAAAGGAATGCGCTCCAAACAAGGAATGGTAAACTATAAACGCCGCCCATGTTATCGATCGTCATACCGATTCATAACGAGGAGCACTCTATCCTCCCGCTCTACGACCGCCTGACCGCGGTCCTGGAGCAATTGCAGCGCCCCTACGAGATTCTGTTTGTGGACGACGCCTCCAACGACCGCAGCTTCGAACTGCTGGCCAACCTGGTGGAGACAGACGGGCACCTGAAGGTGATTCGCCTGCGCCGCAATTTCGGCCAGACCGCGGCGCTCTCCGCCGGATTCCACGAATCCAAAGGTGACGTCATCATTGCCATGGATGGCGATTTGCAGCACGCACCGGAAGATATTCCGGCGCTCCTCCAGAAGGTGGACGAGGGCTTCGATATCGCCAGCGGCTGGCGCAAGCATCGCGTGGACAATGCCATCATGCGCAAGATTCCGTCGCGTATCGCCAACTGGCTCATGGCGAAGGCCTCAGGTGTGGCGCTGAAGGATTTCGGCACCACGTTCAAGGCTTACAAGGCGGAAGTCCTGAAGGACGTCAACCTGTACGGCGAACTGCACCGTTTCATCCCGGCGCTGGCCAGTTTCTATGGCGCGCGTGTCGCCGAGGTCCCCATCCGGAACACGCCCCGGGCGACCGGCGATTCGCACTACGGCATCGGACGGACCTTCCGGGTGCTGTTCGACATCATCACCATCAAATTTCTGCTGAAGTACATGACCCGGCCGATGCATTTCTTCGGCTCGCTGGGGCTGGCGGGAACGGGCTTCGGCGGCTCCATCATGCTGTACCTGGCGATCGAGAAACTGCTGGGCTACGAGATCGTCATGGAGCATGGTCCGCTGATGATCGCCGGAGCCCTGCTGCTGCTCGGCGGCATCATGATGTTCAGTACCGGGCTGATCGGCGAGATGATGATGCGCACGTACTTCGAGAGCCAGGACCGGCGGATCTATGCCGTACGCGAGATTCTCACGCGGAAGCAGCGCGGCGTCGCCGGCGGAGCCAGATAGCCCTACAACCCCGTGCCGCGGCGCCAGTGGTCTTCGAAAAGACCCTTCATGGCTTCGCCCATCCCTTCGTGCTGGAACACGACGGCGGTCCACATGGGCCTGGTGATCACCGGGTCCAGGAGCGCGATCATGCCGTTCTGGCCGTCGAAGAGGGCCAGTTTCATGGGAAGGGAATCGGCCACCCGCACTTCCACACCCGCGGCAACATAGTCGCTGAGGCGCTGGCGGTGTTCGTCGTCAAGAGCGGAGGCTTCCAGCAGAATGCGGCAGGCTGCGCCGCCGGCGGCCGCCTGTTTCACCATTTTTTCGTCCAGCGGGTCCACGGCGTAGGGCGGCCGGGAGAACTCCAGGTACTCGCGCTTCACCTCGGCGAGCATCCGGCGGTACTCGGCGCCGGTCTGTGCCGGTTCGGTTACAATTCGCAGAAAGTCCAGCGTTCCGCGTCCGCCCTGTCCTTCGGAATAGAGCGACTTCAGATCGTCGATCAGCCCGGAGCCGGCGCGTCCGTTATCCATGAGTTCCTGCTCCAGGACCTGCCGCTTGCGCGACAGGTAGCCGGGAATCGCCAGGGACGGCTCGACCGCCGAAAACAGCTTGGTCTTTTCCTGTACCACCTGCGCGAAACCCTTCTCTACCAGGCTGTCCAGGACTTCGTAGATCTTCTGCCGGGGCACATGCGCCCGAGCTGCCAGCTCGAGGGCTTTGAACTTCGGATGCCCCAGCAGCACCAGGTACGAACGCGACTCGTAAGCATTTAGCCCAAGTTGCTGCAGCCGCCGCCAGAACCGTTGAAAATCAACTTCGGCCAACTCTTCGCTCATAATCTCTTCACCTTATCAAAGGCAGGCATCGGAAAGTTGACAAACATTACAGGGAGAAAACCCTTAGGCCGGCGGCCCATCCTGCGCTAGAATGACCGAAGCTGGTACCCGTCCGTAACGGGCTTGCAATTGTGTATCAATTTGACGTGGTACTATTAGAACTATACAATTAGGGTTAGCGGGAAGTGTATGTCAGAGAACAATGCCGCAATCAACGGGCCCTCGTCCGGCACAGGAATACCCCTCCGGCCTAAAATCCGGATTGTCGTAGCGGACGACCACCCCATCTTTCGGGACGGCCTATGCAAATTGCTGGCGCTGGAAGATGACTTCGAAGTAGTTGCTCAGGCACAGGACGGGCGACAGGTGTTGGACGTGCTCCAACAGCACGAACCGGACATCCTTTTGCTCGATCTGAAGATGCCTGGGCTGGATGGTCTGGCTACTCTGCAGCGTCTGCAAGTCGCTAAGAACAAAACCCGAGTGATCGTTCTGACGGCATCTGACGATAAGAACGAATTCGTTCAGGCAATGAAACTCGGCACCTCCGGCATCGTGCTGAAACAGACCGCTACGGAGTTGTTGATCAAGAGCATCCGCAAGGTGCATGCCGGAGAAATCTGGCTGGATTCGCACACTACCGCGGCTGTGATCCGCCAGTTTGTGGCCAACGACGATGCGCCGCCGCCACCTCCGCAATCCCCGCCCCGCGACCGCGAACGCTCTCCTTTGAGCCAGCGGGAACGGGAGATTGTGGCCCTGGTGGCCCAGGGATTCAAAAATAAAGAAATGGCCGAGAAGATGTTCATCAGCGAGCAGACGGTGAAGAACCACCTGCACAACATCTTCGATAAACTGGGCGTTTCCGACCGGCTGGAACTGGCGCTCTACGCCATCCACAACAACCTGCACACCGGGCGATAGCCTTACCGTCCTAGTACGAGCACACCCCAGGGACGATTCCCCGCCTTGATCTTTTTGATTACGGCACGCGTCGCCACGTCCACGATCGATACGTCGTTCGAGGGTCCGTTGGCAGTGAAAAGAAGCTTTTCGTCCGGTGAAAGGGCGATTCCCCAGGGGCGCTGCCCAACCTCAAAAGACGCCAGGATCTTCTCCGTCGAAGGCTCCACAATCACCACCTGCTTGCCGCGGCCGGTAGTGACGTAGAGCCGCGATCCATCGCGCGACATGGCCTGTCCCATGGGCTTCTGCCCCTCGCCCAGCGAAATCGTATGGGTGGCTTCCTGGGTGCCGGTATCGATCACCGAGAGGGTGCCGTCGTTCTCGTTGCTGACAAACGCGCGCGAGCCATCGGGCAGAAATGTCACGTTCCGCGGACGGCGGCCCACATGGATGGTTTTGACCGCCTTGGCGGTGGCGATATCGATTACTGTAACGGTGCCCGCGTCTTCCGAGGTGGCATAGATGAGCTTGCCGTCGGGCGTCACGGTCACTCCCTCGGGCTCTTCTCCGGTGGGGATGGTATGCAGCACTTCACCCTTGACAGGATCCACGAAGCTGACGCCCGCGGCATCTTCGTTGGAGATGTAAAGGGTGCCGTCGCGGCCCACGGCAAACTGTTCGGGGTCCGACCCGCCGGGAATTTTGCGCAGCAGCTTGTTCTGGGCGACATCGTAGACGCCGATGCCGTCGGCGCTCTTGTCGGGCGGGGGCAGCGTGCTCTCATCCACGCCGGGAGGGGCCAGCGGCGATCCGCTGAGCGCTATGTAGATCAGCTTGCCGTCCACGCTGGGGTGAATGCCGCGGGCTCGTTTGCCGATAGGCACGGTGGCCGTAGCTTCCATGCGGACCGGGTCGATGATGGTCAGGTCCCCCGAGGATTCGTTGCTGATGTAGACGCGGTACGAGGGTCCGGATGGACCGCAGCCGGCGAGCAGCGCGATCGGGACGAGGAGCGCGAATTGTGTGAGGTTGGTCATGGATAGGTGAAGTTTACAGCGGCGGTCCCCGAGGGGGCAAGGTGAACCGTCTGTTTCTGCTCGCCCAGTTTCTCCTGCCACACGGCCAGCGTATAGTCGCCGGGCGGCACGTTCTTCAACTGGAAGGAGCCATCGGGGCCGGTAACCGCAAAGTACGGATGATCCACCACGCCGATAAATGCGCGCATCCAGGAGTGCACATTGCACTTCACCGGAATCATCACATCGGCGCGCGGGAAGCGGTGTTCCAGGTCCGGTGCGCCGGGAGATTGCTGCTGGTTCCAGTCGTAATTGTTGGTGGGCTTGGGATGAACGTTGTGGGAAACGGCGTCGCTGTTGCGGACCGCCATCGTCTGGCCGGCGCGGATGCCGAAGACCCGCGGCTGGAACATGCAGCCATGCTGATTGAGAACCACCGAGCCCTCCGCGGGCTCGAACTTCTTGCCTTCCAGGCCGGACTGAATGTAGACGAAGGCATTGGCCAACCCGCCGGATTTACCGGTGAGGATGGACTCATCGTAGACGGGATGGCCGGCGTGCGCCTGCTGGCACGCTGCGTCGGAATCCATGTCGATCGCCTTGCGCTCCGGTTTGGCTCCCGTGTAGTTGATCCTGCCGCTGATGGTCCCGGCGGTGGAGGAGTCCACATGAAAGTACTCCACCGGTTTGGGTGGTTCGACGGCGGCGGCCTTCTTCTCGGGTGGCTTGGCGGTGTTGCACGCAGCGGTGATCAGGGCGGCGAAAAGGAGGAGGCGTTTCATGGTTTGCCGGTGGGCGCCTGCGGGTTACCCGGGCCGAAGTGCTTGAGCATCACCAGGTCCTCGGAATCGCTGCGGTTGGTGACGAGCACGCCTTCCCGGGCGGCATCGGCGGTGACGAAGAGTTCGTCTTTGGTCATCTGGCCATAGCGAATCAGCGTGGGGGTTTCGATTTCGTGCCGGCCGAACGTGCCATAGCCCTGAACCAGAATCAGGCCGTAGGCGGCCGCGTCCTGAATCTTCACCGAACGCGCCGGCGCAATGGTAAGCTCTTTCGCCGAGTAATGGGGCGTGGAGTAGACCACCCATTTCTCGCAGTATCCGTCATCGGCCATGGCTTCGAGCGGAGCCGCCGGCGCCGGTTCGAACAGGCGGTGCGCGGCGAATTCGGGATCGAGGTTGGATTCCCAATCGAGCATGTCCAGCAGATAGTCCAGGTCGTGATGATGCTCGGGGGGCACGTCTTTCACCAGCAGGTCCCAGGGCACGGATCGGCCCTCCACCAGCGATTGGTACATGGCGAAGACGTCGGAGTTCACTTGCGGCTCGTACGTCACCAGCGAGCCGGGCGCGTGCAGAATGCCGGGGTCGATCTGCCAGCCTGTGCCCGGTTTCAATTTGTAGGCGCGGGTGTGATAGAGAATCCCGTTGTCGCCCTGATTCCAGCGCTCCAGGCAGCGGCGCACGTGGTCGCGCGTGGTGCCGGGCTCGAGGCCCATGAAGGTGTACGGAAAGTTGTTGTCCTTGAAATTGTACTGGGGAGGGAAATAGTACGCTTCGGGCTTGCCTCGCCGGCCCACGCGGGCGGCGAACTCATCGTTCTGGTGCAGGTGGTGGGGAATGGGTCCCAGGTTGTCGAAGAACTTGCAGAGCAGGTTCCAGCCGCCTTCGCGCTGCATGATACCGGCGCCGAGGAAGCGGTCGCCTTCGGTCTCGATGGCCTCCTGGAGCAGCACCTTTTCACCCTGAAACTCGATGTAGCTCAGGCCTTCGTCGGGCGCGGTGAGGGGGCCGTTGGCGGCTTTGGTGGTGGACGAAAACCAGCGCTCATCAATGCCGCCGCGGTGCCCACCCAGGACGTAGAGATCGCGGGGATCCAGCTTGAGACGGCCGCCGGGCATGAGGAACGATCGCGGTACCCAACAGGGGGCCAGGCGCACAACGCCGCAGCCGGCAGACAGGGCATCGCGGACCAGGGTCTCTCTCATAAGGTGCGTTTCAGCGTACTAGCTTCGCAAATTCTCTGTCAAGACAACAATCCCCGTATACCGATCGGGATAATGCGGTAGAATTTTTAGCATCCAAATCAGGAGAGGAAAATGCCTTTACGAATCAACGACACGGCACCGGATTTCACCGCCGAGACGACGCAGGGGACCATCCACTTTCACGAATGGATCGGTGACGGTTGGGCGATTCTGTTTTCGCATCCCAAGGATTTCACGCCGGTCTGCACCACCGAGTTGGGCTATATGGCCAGGCTGGAACCGGAGTTTGCCAAGCGCAACACCAAGATCATCGGACTGAGCGTGGACCCGGTGACCAGTCACGGGAAATGGGCCTCCGATATCGAAGAGACACAGGGGCACAAGGTAAATTTCCCGATGATCGGCGACCCCGAACTGAAGGTGGCCAAACTCTACGAGATGCTTCCGGCGGATGCCGGGGACACCTCTGAAGGGCGCACCGCCGCTACCAACGCCACGGTGCGGACGGTTTTTGTAATCGGCCCCGACAAGAAGATCAAGCTGATGCTGATTTACCCGATGAACACGGGCCGCAATTTTAACGAGGTGTTGCGTGTGCTCGATTCACTGCAACTGACGGCGACGCACAAGGTGGCAACGCCGGTGAACTGGCAAAATGGCGACGACGTCATCATCCCCCCGGCGATATCTAATGACGAGGCGGCAAAGATGTTCCCGGGCGGCTGGAAGACGTTGAAGCCCTATCTGCGAGTGACACCGCAGCCGAAGTAACCCTACGCGATGGACGGCAGGGGCACCCGCAATTGTCCCTGGAAGATCTCCGCGAAAGAGGCAACCACTTCCTGGTGCAGCGCGGCATTATCCGCCAGCAGGGTTTCGGACGTGACCACGTCGTGCCCGTCTCCGTGCATGTCTGTTACCCGGCCTCCGGCCTCCTGCACCAGCAGCGTACCGGCCGCCATGTCCCACGGCTTGAGACCGAACTCCCAGAAGAAATCCAGCCGTCCCGCGGCGACATACGCCAGATCGAGCGCGGCCGACCCGGTGCGGCGCACACCGTGCGACGCCATGGCAAGCTGGTAATAGAAGTGAATGTTGATGTTGTGGTGACGCTTGCGGCTGGGAAAGCCGGTCGATGCGAGGCTGTCGGCGATGCGCGGCGCCGCCGATACATGAATCCGGCGGTTGTTCAGGTACGCGCCGGCTCCGCGCTCGGCGGTGAACATCTCCTGCCGCACCGGATCGAACACCACGCCGGCCACTACTTCTCCGGCGTGCGCGAGCGCCAGCGTAACGTTGAAGAACGGGAAGGAATGGGCAAAATTGGTGGTCCCATCCAGCGGATCGACGAACCAGCGGTAGTCCGACCCATTCTCTACGCCGCCGCCCTCTTCGGCCATGATGCCGTGCGCCGGGAAGTAAGAACGCAGACGTTCGACAATGAGCTTCTCCGAAGCGCGGTCCGCAGCGGTGACCAGGTCGAATTCGCCTTTGGTCTCGTACGGCACTCTTCGTTCCAGATAGTTCGCCACGAGCGCGCCGGCTTCACGCGCGATTTCTACGGCTGTTTCCAGATATTGCATGAATCCGCGAGGCGGGAGAACTAGGCCTCTTCCTGAAGATACTTAATATCGTGTTTGAAAATGAACAGGTTCGGCTTACCCGCGCGAGTCAACCGAATGAAGGACTGATCGTAGTATTCGATGGTGCCGACCACTTCCTCGCCATCTTCCATTTTGACGCGCACCGGCGTGGCGCTTTCGATCAGCCGCTTCAGATACTTGGCCTCTTCGAAGGTCTGCTCCGGCGCTCGTCCGGCTTTTCCCGCAGGCTGTATGCTCAATGTGTTTACCGCTTCTTTCGTAACTGGCCTGGGAGCCCGGAAACCGGCGAATCGCCCGGTCTGCCGGAACCATCCTCAGCATCCCCATAATAGCCGTTGCGCGCGGACACCTGCAATTCCGGCTTCTTGACCTGCACCTTTAGCAAATGGAAATGTTCCTTGGTGAGCGGCACGCCCTGCGGGTAGAAGCCCATGTAATACTCCGTGCGCAGTTCCGAGATGATGTCGTCGAATGCCTTGTCCAGTTGTTTGCCGAGCGAGGGCAGGAAGGTGCGCCCGCCGGTGCGTTCGGCCATGAAGGTGAGGGCGTTTTCGCCGCCGATGTTGCGCCCCGCATCGCTGGTGATCGGCATTACCACCAGCGGATAAATCACGACGTCGGCCAGTTGCGCCGCCTCCAGGGCCTGGTGGGTATCGTAGGAACTGGTGGTGTTGCCGCCGTCGCTTATGATTACCATCACCTTGCGCCCCTGGCGCAGTTCCAGTTCGCCGGCTGAAAGATAGATCGCGTCGTACAGCGATGTGCCGGCCGAACCCGAGATCTTCTTGAGGCGCGTATCCAGCAGGGTAAAATCGTGGGTAAACGGAGTGATGCGCGTGACCGAATCGTCGAACTTAAAGATCGAGACGCGGTCGTCCGGCTTGCCTTCCGCCAGCAGCGCCTTGAGGAATCGCGAGGCCGAGTCGGTTTCGAATTTCAGGTCTTTGGCTGTAGAGCCGCTGACATCGATCAGCAGGGCTACGGAAAGCGGCTGGTCGGTCTGGCGTTCAAAGACCGAAATCTCCTGGCGGGCGCCGTTGTCGGAGATTTCGAAATCGTCTTTCGTAAGCTCGCCCACGAGCTGGCCGGACTTGTTTTTCACGGTCGCGATGACGTGCACCAGGCTGACATTCACCTTGAAGGTGGCGGGCTGCTGGGCCGGCAGCGTGAGTGCCAGAACCGCCAGCAGGCAGCTATTGCGCCAGTGGAACATGCTCGTCCCACTCTCCTTCTACCCAGACTTCGCCATCGACGAAATGTTCCTTTTTCCAGATGGGGACCAGCTTCTTTAGCCGGTCGATGCCGTCCAGGGCAGCTTCAAATGCGGCCCGGCGGTGCTCCGCGGTAACGATCACCGCGACGCTGGTTTCCCCCACAAGCATACGGCCGAGCCGGTGCACCATGGCGACACGCTCCACCGGGTGGCCGGCGGCGATTTCCTGGCCCAGTTTGGCCATTGTCTTCAGGGCCATCGATTCGTAACACTCGTAATCCAGGTACAGGGTGGGACGGCCCTTGGTGTTGTTGCGGACGGTGCCTTCGAAGGTGACCACGGCCCCTTCCGACCCGGTGAGCAGCCGTGCGATCAGAGCGCGGGTGTCAATGGCATGGCGCGTGAGCGCGTAATGGTTGCCGCCGATGACGATTTCCGGCAGTTCCCGGCCGGCGCCGCCCGAGACGGGAGGCAGAAAGGCGATTTCGTCGCCCTCCTCCACCTTGGCGGCGAGTTCGGCGAACTCCTGATTGCGCGCCACGACAATACTGCGTGAGATCTCTCGCAAGCGCGGATATTGGGTGGCGTAAGTTTCGAAAACGTGGCGAAGGTCGGTGCCCTCGACGAATTCGGCGTCCTCCGCCGATCGCCCGACCACTTCCTTAAGCATGCCAAAAAACAGTACGCGCGCGTGCATTTTGGGGGTGCGACTTTCAGTCTAACAGACGCAGGGGAACGGCAAGGCGTTGCACCACGTTACAATGCCTTTTCCTTTATGAAACCGTCGTCAGAAACCCGCCTGCGCGTGCGCTATGCTGAAACCGACCAGATGGGCGTAGTTTACTACGCCAATTACCTGGTGTGGATGGAGGTAGGGCGGGTGGAATTATGCAAGGCGTGTGGCTTCAATTACCGGGATATGGAACGGGAAGACGGAATCTTTCTGGCGGTGGCTGAGGCGAACTGCCGGTATCGCTCCCCGGCGCGCTTCGACGACGAAGTGATCGTCCGGACGTGGATCGAGGATGCCAATACCCGGATCGTGATCTTCCACTACGAGATGAGACTCGCCGGCGACAACCGGGTTCTGGCCACCGGCTCGACGCGGCACGTGTATGTCTCCCGGGAGATGCAGCGCGTGCGGCTCCCCGAAAAATATCATCCGCTGTTCGGGATCTAAGCCGCTTTATTCTTGATAAACGGAACGAGTTTCAAATCGCTCTCCTTAATGTGGCCGACCAGCCAGTTCTTCAGAAATTGCAGCAACTGCACCGTCATGGCGGCCTGTCCGGACTGAAATTTGGCGTGGAAATCCCGGACCTGCCGGGCCAAAGCCTCGTGTTGCGCCTTATGCGCCGCCAGGTGCGGATACTGGTATAACTGCATCAGGCGTTCTTCGTGAGCGAAATGGCTTTCGGTGTATTTCAGCAGCCGCTCCAGAATCGAACCGACCGCCGCCTTACCGTTGCCGGCGAGCATGGCGTCCCGCAGCCTGGAAGCCGTCTGAAAAAGAATCTGATGCTGGGCATCGATACTTCCGATACCGATCGCGTAGCTCTCATGCCATTCGAACATGCCCACCATATCGGCGGAAATGATCCCGGACTTTAACGCGGTAACATTAGGTTATGCGCATCCTTCTCTTCAGCGGCAAAGGAGGCGTTGGCAAAACCAGTCTGGCCGCCGCTACCGGCCTGCAGCTTTCCCGCCTGGGTTACCGGACCCTGGTCATGAGCGTGGATCCGGCTCACAGCCTGGCCGATGCGTTCGACCTGGAGACCGAGCTGTTTCACGGCAAGACCGGCGACCCGTACCCCATCGACGAGCGCCTGGCCATCCACGAAGTGAACATTCAGAAGGAGATCAAACGCCACTGGCGGGAGATCTCTTCGTACGTCATCAGCGTGCTCCGCACCACCGGTATCAACGACGTGGAGGCGGAAGAACTGGCCATTCTTCCCGGCATGGAAGAACTCAGCGCCATGATGTACGTAAACCAGTTCCGCCGCGAGGGGCGCTACGACATTATCGTGCTGGATTGCGCGCCCACCGCCGAATCCATGCGCTTCGTCAGTATGCCGACCACCCTGGAGTGGTACATGAAGCACATTTTTCCGTTCCAGCGCGGCATTCTCAAGGCGGTGCGCCCGCTGGCCAACCGGGTGTCGCCGGTGGAACTGCCCACCGACAGTTACTTCGCCAATATCCAGGACCTCTTCGGGAAACTGGACGGGATCGGCGAACTGCTGGAAGATCCGCGGGTCACCAGCGTGCGCCTGGTAACCAACCCCGAGCGTATGGTGCTGCGGGAAACCCAGCGCGCCTTCGTTTACTTTTCGCTGCACGGTCTGACGGTGGATGGCGTGATCGTCAACCGCCTGCTGCCGGGCAGCGTCACCGATGCCTATTTCCAGGAGTGGCGCGCTTCGCAGGCCAAGATCATGGATGAAATCGAGGCCTACTTCGCGCCGGTGGCGGTCAAGCGCGTGCCTCTATTCACGCATGAGGTGCTGGGGCGGGAACGTCTGGATGAACTGTCGCGGAGTTTATACGGAGAACAGGAAGACCCCGCTGCGGTGACGCGCACCGAAGCGCCTTACAGCTTCAACAAGGTGGACGGCCACTATGAAGTGAAGCTGCTGCTGCCCTTTGCCGTCAAGGGCGAAGTGGGGCTGTTCAAGAAAGGCGACGAACTGGTGGTGGAGGTGGGCACGCTTCGCCGTCACATCGGGTTGCCGACCTCCATGGCCGGCCTTACACCCAGCCGCGCAAAGTTGGACAATAGAGTATTGACCGTGGAGTTGAGGGAGGTTTGAGATGCCAGAGAACCAAGAGACCAAAGACGAGGCCACCCACAAACATGGCCCCGGCTGCTTCTTTTGCACCACGGCGATGCCGGTGGTGGAAAAGCTTTGGTCGGACGCGACCAAGGATCACTTCCGCACTTCGAGGATCGAGTTCCTCAAGGGAATGCGCAGCCTGATCGACGACCGGATCGAACACTTGTCGCGCCACGAGGCTGGCAAAGGCACCCACGTTACGGTGGAATAGGCAGTCTATTTGCGCGCGGCCCAGGCCAGCCCGTCCGGCCCGCGCCCGGTCTTGACCTCGCCGGCGATCGTCATGGTCTTCAGATCGATCACGGCTACGGCGTCGCGCGTGTTCAACGTGGTGTAGACGCGCGAGCCATCGGGCGTCATCAAAAGGCCTTCCGAACTGGAGGGCAGGCTGATCCGCTTGTACTCCTTGCGGGTGGCCGCGTCGATCACCAGCAGTTCCTTGCCATTCATATCCGAAACGAACACGTATTTGCCGTCCGGCGTGATTTTCAGACGGTTGGCGGCCGCCGTGGAGGGAACGGTCTGAACCACCTTTTTGGCAGCCACGTCGATGATGGATACCGTGCCGTCCTGCGCGTTGGCTACCCAAAGCTCTTTGCCATTGGGAGACAGATCGAAGCCCTCGGATCCGTGTCCGACCGCGACGTTGGCGACCATCCAATCGGGCGCGCCGGGACCCCTGCCGGGCGGAACGGGACCGCCGCGGCCTTCCGCGCCGCCTTTGCGGGCAAAACCGCCGGGACCGCCGCCGGGACCGCGTCCGGGAGGCGGGCCCTGGGGAGCGCTCTGGTCGATGATGCTGATGGTGGCGGAACTGACATTGGAAGTGAAAACCGTCTTGAGATCCTTCGAAACGATCACCATGTGGGTACGGTTCTGGCCCGTGCCTATGACCCAGTCGATTTTTTGCGTGGCGGGATCGTAGCGGCCCACCACCTTGGCGCCTTCGGCGGTGAAGTACAACTTCCCGCCGGCGAAGGCCAGCCCGTGAGGAGCCTTCAGCGCGCCCAAATCGATGGGGGCGAGGGGCTTTTGGCCCACCAGGTCCACCACCG
>JARLGM010000093.1 GCA_031292755.1 Candidatus Sulfopaludibacter sp. | reverse complement strand
GCGGCACCTACGCGGGCCTGGCGCACCCCGTAGCCATAGACTATTTGAAGAAGCTGGGCATCACCGCCGTGGAATTGATGCCGGTCCACGAGTTCGTGGACGACAAGCACCTGCTGGATCAGGGACTGCGCAACTACTGGGGTTACAACTCCATCAACTTTTTCGCACCCGAAGCGCGATACAGCGCCTCCGGCGATGGCGGCGAACAGATCGGCGAGTTTAAGGCGATGGTGAAGGCGCTCCACCGCGCCGGCATCGAAGTGATCCTCGACGTGGTCTACAACCATACCGGGGAAGGCAATCAGATGGGGCCGACGCTGAGCTTCCGCGGGATCGACAACTCCACGTATTACCGGCTGGTGAACGACAACCCGCGTTACTACATGGATTACACAGGGACCGGGAATACGCTGAATGTCCGGCACCCGCAGGTCCTCAAGCTCATCATGGACAGCTTGCGCTACTGGGTGCAGGATATGCACGTGGACGGCTTCCGCTTCGATCTGGCTTCCGCCCTGGCGCGCGAATTGCATGAGGTGGACCGCCTGTCCGCGTTCTTCGACATCATCAATCAGGACCCGGTGATCTCGCAGGTGAAGCTGATCGCCGAACCATGGGACGTGGGCGAAGGCGGCTACCAGGTGGGCAAGTTTCCCCCGTTGTGGGCGGAGTGGAACGGCCGTTATCGCGACGTGGTGCGCCGCTATTGGAAGGGCGATGACGGCCAACTGGCCGAACTGGGCTATCGCTTGACCGGCTCCAGCGACCTCTACCAGCGCGATAGCCGCCATCCTACCGCCAGCATCAACTTCGTGACCGCCCACGACGGCTTCAGCCTGAACGACCTGGTGAGTTACAACGACAAGCACAATCAGGCCAACGGCGAAGACAACCGGGATGGGTCCAACGACAATCACTCTTATAACTACGGCGTCGAGGGACCGACGAAAGACCAGGAAATTCTCGAGGTGAGGGAGCGCCAGAAACGGAATTTCGTGGCCACCCTGCTGCTCTCCCAGGGCGTTCCGATGCTCTGCGGCGGAGACGAAATCGGCCGCTCGCAGAACGGCAACAACAACGCCTACGCCCAGGACAACGAGATCAGTTGGTATCCCTGGGACCTGGACGGGCGCGCCAAAACGCTCTTGGAATTCACACGCAGGCTGTTGGAGATCCGGCGGCAGCATCCCAATCTTCACCGCAGGAAATTCTTCCAGGACCGCAGCATCGACCCTGGCAACAAACAGCAGCGCGAGGTGGATGGACACAGTGAGCAGGACATTACCTGGCTTCGCCCGGACGGCGAAGAAATGACGCCGGAGGAATGGGACCGGGGTTGGGTTCGCTGCATTGGCCTGGAACTTAACGGCCGCACCCTGGACGACGTCAACGGTGTCGGCGAGCCTATCCGCGATGAGACTTTCCTGATTCTTCTGAATCCCCACCATGAGCCCATCCGGTTTTTCATGCCGCGCACGCAGGGCGCCGCCTGGCAACTCCTGCTGGATTCCGCCTACCCCGACCGCGACCAAAAACTGTTGGTCGGGCCCGGCGAGCACTACGAGCTGATTGCACGCAGCACCGCGCTGCTGTGCCAATTGACTGACTGACCGCACATGCCCCCGCGAAAATATCCCATCGGCGCCGAAGTGTTACCGGAAGGCGGCACGAGCTTCCGGGTGTGGGCTCCCAAACGCCGCAGCGTCCACGTGGTGCTGGATGACGGCGCGGCCGTTCCGTTGGAACGCGAAAGCGGCGGATATTTTTCCGGCGTCGCGCCACAGGCAGGACACGGGACGCGCTACCGCTTTCGACTTGACCAGGGCGATGCGTTTCCCGATCCGGCATCGCGATTCCAGCCTGAAGGCCCTCATGGCCCTTCGCAAGTGATCGATCCGGCCCGGTTCCATTGGACCGATTCGGCGTGGCAAGGCGCTCCCCTGCGCGGCCAGGTGATGTACGAGATGCACATCGGCGCCTTCACCCCAGAAGGCACCTGGCAGGCCGCGCGCCGTGAGCTTCCCGAACTGGCGCGTCTCGGTATCACGGCGATCGAGTTGATGCCGATCGCCGACTTTCCGGGCGATTTCGGCTGGGGGTACGACGGCGTGGGCTGGTTCGCTCCAGTGAAGCTGTACGGCGAGCCCGACGACCTGAGGCAGTTTATCGACGACGCACACGGCCTCGGAATCGCCGTCATTCTTGATGTGGTATACAACCATTTCGGGCCTGACGGCAACTACGTCAAGCAATTCTCCGAGGCCTATTTCACCGATCGCTACGCCAACGAGTGGGGTGAGGCGCTCAATTACGATGGGCCGGACTCCGCGCCCGTGCGCGAATTCGTCTGTGCCAACGCCGCCTATTGGGCCGGCGAGTTTCATTTCGATGGATTGCGGCTGGATGCCACGCAGCAGATCTTCGATGCCTCCGCTGAGAACATCATGACCACCCTGGAGCGCAGCTTTCGCGCGGCGGCGCTCGGGCGCAAGACATTCGTCGTAGCCGAGAACGAACGTCAGGATACCAACCTGGCGCGCCCCTGCTCCGAAAAAGGCTACGGGCTCGATGGCTTGTGGAATGACGACTTCCATCACTCCGTGCGCGTGGCCGCGACGGGCCGCAACGAAGCCTACTACACCGACTATCGCGGCACTCCGCAAGAGCTGATCTCGGCCGTCAAGTACGGCTATTTGTACCAGGGACAGCGATACACATGGCAATCCAAGCGCCGCGGCTCGCCTGCCTGGGGATTGGCGCCGGCGCAGTTCGTCACCTACATGGAAAATCACGATCAGGTGGCCAATTCCGGTACAGGCGAGCGGCTGAGCCGGCTCACTTCACCGGGCCGGTTCAAGGCGCTCACCGCTTTACTGCTGTTGGGTCCAGGCACTCCCCTGCTGTTTCAGGGACAGGAATTTGCATCGTCCCGTCCGTTTTTCTTCTTCGCCGATCATCGGGGCGAATTGGGCACGCTGGTGAAGCGCGGGCGCATCCAATTCCTGGCCCAGTTTCCCAGCCTGGCGCAACCCGAAATGTACTCGCACCATGTGGATCCGTGCGACCCGCGGACCTTTGAACGGTGCAAGCTCGATTTCGCCGAACGCACCCGGCACGCCCCTATCTACCGCATGCACCGGGACCTGCTCCGTATCCGGCGCGAAGATCCCGTCTTTCGCGCGCAATCGCCGCACGGCGTGGATGGCGCGGTGCTTGGGCCGGAGGCGCTGGTGCTGCGCTTCTTCGCGCCGGACGGGGACGACCGGATGCTGCTGATCAACCTGGGGCGCGATCTGCTGCTGGAGCCGGCTCCTGAGCCCCTGTTGGCGCCGCCGGCAGGCAAACTTTGGGACCTGTTCTGGTCCACGGAAGACCCTTTGTACGGCGGTTCAGGCACGGCGCCGCTGAGTCACGGGACGCCTTGGAAGATTCCGGGCCATTCCGCGGTGGTTATGATGCCCGGTCCGGAGATGGGGCCATGCGAGATCTGATCCGCATCTTGCCGGCGCGCCGGCTGACCGATCCGGAAACCGATCCGCATCTGCACCAGGAGTGGCTGGTCACCAACGGCCTGGGAGGATATGCCTCGGGCACGGTGAGCGGCGCCATCACGCGGCGGTATCACGGCCTTCTGATTGCCGCGCTGCCCAATCCGCTGGGCCGCATGATGATGCTGAACGGTCTCTCCGAGCGGCTACGCCTGCCGGACCGCACCGTGGTCTATACGGGCGCGGAAGAACTATCCGCCGTTCCGCCGGAGAGCACTCTGGCGGCCGCCGAGTTTCGCCTGGAGGCGGGCTTGCCGGTGTGGCGCTACGAAGTGTCCGGGTTCGTTCTGGAAAAGCGCCTGCTCATGCCCTACCGGCAGAACACGGTCCATGTGACGTATCACCTGTTGACCGGCGAGGGAAGGCTGCGCCTGGGCCTGCGCCCCGCCATCCACTTCCGTTCGCACGATGCGCCGGTCAATCTGGACGACGGCCAGAAGTATACGCTCACCGTCTGCGACGATCAGTTCGAAATCACCGGCAGGGCGGACCTGCCGCTCTTGCGTCTGCTGACCCGCGGACCGTGCGCCGCCTTCACGTTCGACCGGAAGGAAACCAGTTCCATTCCGTACCCCACGGAGCGCAGCCGCGGCTACCAGTGGCAGGGTTCCATGTGGAGCCCCGGCTATTTCCGTTCCGATTTGGGCGCCGGAGACCGGATCACGCTAATCGCTTCCACGGAGAATTGGGAAACCCTGCGGGCACTCACCCCGGAGGTGGCATTGCAGGCCGAAATGGACCGGCGGCAGATACTGCTCTCCGCTGCCTCGCCCGCGGCCCGGGACGACTTGGGAGCGGAGCTGGTGTTCGCCGCCGATCAATTTCTGATCACTCCCGTGGGCCGCGTCGAAGATGCCGCGCGCGCCCGGGCCACCGGGGATGAGACCCGCACCGTGATCGCCGGCTATCACTGGTTTACAGACTGGGGCCGCGACACCATGATCAGTCTGGAGGGCCTTACCCTCGCTACCGGACGCAAACAGGAAGCGGCCTGGATCCTCCGCACGTTCGCTTACTACGTGCGCGACGGACTGATCCCCAACCTGTTTCCCGAAGGCCAGAAAGAGGGGTTGTATCACACCGCCGACGCGACCCTCTGGTTTTTTCACGCCATCCACCGCTATAGCGAAATCACGGGCGACCGGACCACCGTGAAGATGATGCTGCCCAAGCTCATCGATATCGTCGAGCATCACGTCAAAGGCACCTGCTTCGGGATTCACGTAGATCCCGCCGACGGGCTCCTGGTGCAGGGACAGGAAGGCTACCAGCTCACCTGGATGGACGCCAAGGTGGACGATTGGGTAGTGACTCCCCGCCGCGGCAAGGCGGTGGAGATCAACGCCCTCTGGTACAACGCCCTGCGGCTGCTGGAAGGGTGGCTCCATGAGGAGCACGAGTACGTTCATTCCGTACAGGTGCGCGAATGGGCCGAGCGCGCGCGCGACTCCTTCAATCGCCGCTTTTGGTTCGACGCGGGCGGATACCTCTACGACGTGGTCGATAAGGAAGGCGGCGGCGATGATCCGTCTTTCCGGCCCAACCAGGTGCTGGCGATTTCGCTGGATCATCCGGTGCTCGACGAATCGCGCTGGCCCGCGGTGATGGATGCGGTCACCGAGCGGCTGCTGACGCCGGTCGGGCTGCGGTCGCTGGCGCCCGGCAGTCCGGATTACAAAGAGAAATACTACGGCGACCTGCGTTCGCGCGACGCGGCCTATCATCAGGGCACGGTGTGGGGCTGGCTGATCGGTCCGTACGTGGATGCCTGGCTGAAGCTGCATCCCGGGGAGCGGGCCAAGGCGCGCGAGTTTCTCACCGGCTTTGCACCGCATTTCAACGAGCAGTGTATCGGGTCGATCAGCGAGGTCTTCGATGCCCAGGCGCCTTACACCCCGCGTGGCTGCATCGCACAGGCGTGGAGTGTCGCGGAGGTGTTGCGCTGCTGGGTGAAGACGGCGTGACCGCCGAAGACTTCCTGCAATACTGGAATTATGAGCGCTACTGCCCTTTTCAGCCCCTTCTCTCTTCGCGGAGTCACGTTTCGCAATCGTATCGCGGTGTCTCCCATGTGCCAGTATTCCAGCGTGGATGGCTTCGCCACGGATTGGCACCTGGTCCATCTGGGTAGCCGCGCCGCCGGCGGAGCCGGCCTGGTGATGATGGAAGCTACCGCCGTGGAGGCGCCTGGCCGCATCTCGCCTTACGACCAGGGAATTTGGAAAGACGAGCACGTCGCCATGCTTTCGCGGATCGCCGCTTTCCTGCAGGAGCACGGCGCCGTGGCCGGAGTGCAATTGGCGCATGCCGGCCGCAAGGCCAGCACCCGCCGGCCCTGGGAGGGCGGCGGCCAGATCCCGGAGAACGCAGGCGGATGGCACACCGTGGCCCCCAGTGCCATCCCGTTCCGGCCGCAGGACGCCACGCCCGCAGAGCTATCCAAGGGCGAGATCGCGGCACTCATCGACAGCTTTCGCACCGCCGCACAACGCGCCCTCGCCGCCGGTTTTCAACTGGTGGAAATACACGGTGCGCACGGCTATCTCATCCACCAGTTTCTGTCGCCGTTGAGCAACCGGCGCACCGATGAGTATGGCGGGCCGCTGGCCAATCGCATGCGCTTCGCATTGGAGGTGACCGAAGCGGTGCGTGGGGCTTGGCCGCGGGACCTGCCCCTGTTCCTGCGTGTCTCGGCGTCGGACTGGGTGCAGGGCGGATGGGACATCGCCGATTCGGTGGAACTGGCGCGCTGTGCCCGCGGGCTCGGCGTGGACCTGATCGACTGCTCGTCCGGCGGATCGTCTTTGGAGCAGAAGATTCCGCTGGGCCCAGGCTACCAGGTGCCGTTCGCCGAACGGATCCGCCGCGAAGCGGAGATACCCACCGGCGCGGTCGGCCTGATCACTTCCGCCAAACAGGCGGACGAGATTGTGAGTGCGGGGAAGGCGGACATGGTGCTGCTGGCGCGCGAGTTTCTGCGCGATCCGTACTTCCCCCTGCACGCCGCCCGCGAACTGGGCGTGGAGCCTGCGCCGCCCGTCCAGTACGGGCGGGCGTTTTAAGCCGCTGTTACTCCTCCACAAACTTTTGCAGTCTGGCGAGTGCCGCGTCCCATTGCCGCGAGATCCGCTCCAGGTACGTCCGGGCCTCGTCCACACGCCGCGCGTCCAGGTGCCACACACTCTCCCGGCCATGGCGAGTACTGCATACCAGGCCCGCCCCTTCCATGACGCGCAGGTGCTTGGTGATTGCCTGGCGGGTGACCCTGGAACCCGCCGTGAGCCTGGTGATGGACATGGGTCCATCGTCACACAGGCGCCGGACCAGCCTCAGGCGGGTCTGGTCTCCCAGTGCCGCGAACAGGTGCGCGGAGTTACGGCGTGCTGGCAATGTACTCCTCGAACATCTTCGCCACAGCGGTCCAGCCCTGCTCGTTGGCCGAAAAGGCTTTGGCCCGGCGCGCCAGCGGAATGGCATCGAAGCCGGACTCGGCGACGGTCAGCATCACGCCATCCGCCACGGGCTCCAGCAGGAATTCCACCAGCGTGGCCGGCTCGTGCGAATAGTCGGCGCCGCCCTCCACCGCGTGCGGGTGCCACCGGAAAGAGAACAGCCGCTCCGGCTCCATCTTCTCGATGGTGATGTCGAACGGCATGTTTTCGTACTGCTTTTGGGCCGCCGCGATCTCCGCGTTAACGCCTGTGGGCACAATGATCGCGTGCATGCGTGCCCCGGGCGTGAACGGCCCGTCGAACCTCATGCCGAACCAATACCCGAATTCCTTTGAATCGGCCAGCGCCCGCCAGATGCGCGGGAGCGGCGCCCGCAAAAGTATCTTCTTCTCGATCCGGTCCGTATTCATGCAACCCCCAGGTTGCATGTTAACAAGCCTTAGAAGGAAATGCAACCTCCAGGTTGCGGGTGCCGGCTTTGCCCAACGGCTCCTCAGCCGTAGGGCGACGGTAGTCCCAGGGCCTGCCGGTGCCGCCGCATCTCCCACTGCTGGTGCGTCTGAATGCGAAGGTCGGTCAGCGGTTTCGCGGTACACAGCAAAACAAAACCGGCCGCCCGATCCTGCGGAAAGTACAGGTCGGCATCCTCCTGATCCACCTCGCCGCTCAGCAGCCTCCCGCTACAGGTCAGGCACCTGCCCTGGTGACAGATCGCGGGCAGAAGAATGCCGCTCCGTGCAGCGGCGTTCCATACATACTCATCCGTTCCGCAGGAAACGGTCTGCGAACCTTCGGGTGTCTCCAGAATTACCGTGAACTGTCCCGGCAAGAGCCTCCTACGGATTATAGAATCCGCGATTCTTGCTGTACGGCGCCTCGCCGGGTTCTCCGCGGCGGAAATGGCCGGAGGGAATCGACTTTTTATCGCGCTCGTACGCCAGCAGTTCGATGAACCAGGCTTCGTGCTCGATCTCTTCATTCAGGATGCGCGCCGCCAGGTCGTACGTTCGCGGATCCTTTCCGAACGTCATGTCGCACACTGCGCTCCAACTGCGAATCGCGCACCGTTCGGATTCCAGCAGTAACGTGAGAATGTTCACGGCTGTCGGCGGGTCGGGAAGCTTGGCGGCCCGGCATCCGGCTTGATCGTGAAACTCCTTCAGGTCGTTGGGCAGGTGTCCGCCCAGCTCGTAAATGCGCGGCACGATCAATTCCCAATGGGCCCGGTCCTCCAGACGGGCATCCTCGCAGATCTCCTTATAGTCTTCGTGACCCGCCAGATTCATGCGCAGAATCGTGTAGTAATAATAGGTGCTCGCGAATTCGGCCGCCGCGTTGGCGACCAGCGTCTTGATCAGCTTATCGACATCGACACCGCGAGCTCGAATCACTTCGACGCCCACTCGCTGCGTCACATCGCCTGGTTGTACCGTATCGTTCGCCATAAAATACGCTCCTTTCCTGCCAGCGTATTGAAAAATCGCGAATGGAGGTGTGCGGAAGTTAACGGTCTGCCTTCGGGCGTTTCCCTGGAAGACCGGCGGGATTCTCGTGCGTGCGTTCCTTGAAGTTTCCGCGCATGCTGGCCGCCAGTGAGACGGCCTTCTCCCCGAAACGGTCGCGGAGCCGGTCGGCCGCCGCCAGTGTCCGGCTCCATTTCTGGTGCCGGTCCTCACCCAGCAGATCCATCTGTTCGCCGCCCTCGGCCCAGCCCGAAACGTGCACGCCCAGCAGCCGTACGGGCCAGCCGGCCCGCCAATTGGCCCGGAACAGATTGCGAATCTCTTCGAAGATCTCGGTATCGATTTGCGTGGCCCGCGCCACGGAGTGCGCCCGCGTGATGGTCGAAAAATCGCTATAACGCAGTTTCAGTTGAATCGTCCGTGCGTGCAGGCCGTGCTCGCGCAGACGGCGTCCCACCATTTCGCACAATCGCGAAAGCGTGGATTCGAGCTGCGGCACGCCGGCGGTATCTTCGTTGAAGGTGTGCTCGTGACTGATGGACTTCGGCCCTTCCTCCGCGCCGATCTCGGTATCGAACCACCCGCCGGCATCCAGCCCGCGCGATTTGCCCGCCAGCGCCAGACCCCACTTGCCGAAGCGCTCCCCGAGGAAGCTCTCCTCCAAACGCGCCAGGTCGCCCACTTTGCGGATTCCCACCGCGTGCAGGTTCTTCTCCGTCACTTTTCCGACGCCGGGTACCTTGCGCACATCTAGCGGCGCCAGGTACGCCGTCTCCGACCCCGGAATCACCCACAGCACGCCGTTCGGCTTGGCCTGGTCCGAGCTGATCTTCGCCACCAGCCGAGAAGTGGCGATGCCGATGGAGCAATTCAGATGGGTGACTTCTTTGATGCGCTGATGCAGCAGGTGCGCCGCGCGCAGGGGAGGTCCGTGCAGCCGTTCCGTGCCGGTCATATCCAGATACGCTTCGTCGATGGAAGCCATCTCAACCAGGGGCGAAAACCCGCGCAGGGTCTCGAATACCTTTTCCGAATACTCCCGGTACCGCTCCGGATGCCCATCGACAAAAATGGCCTTCGGACACATTTTGTAAGCGGTCCGCAGCGGCATGGCCGAATGTACGCCGAACTTCCGCGCCGCATAAGACGCGGCGGAAACCACACCGCGCTCGTTCGGCCGCCCGCCCACCACCACCGGCTTGCCCTTCAGCGAGGGATCGAATAGCTCTTCCACCGATACGAAAAACGCGTCCATATCGAGGTGGAAGTAGGTCTTCACCGCTCAGCTCACAGCTTTTCCGTTAAACTTCTTCAGCCCCGCCGCCAGCAAGATGCCGTCCAGCACCACCAATGCGCCAATCACAATGGCCGTCGGAATGTGCGGGAACTGCGGCGCGATAGTGCCGCGCAAGCCTTCGCTGGCATACACCAGCGGATTGATCAGCACGGCGTACTGCAAAATGGGAAACGCCGCCAGCTTGCTCCACGGATAATACGCGCAGCCGAACATCATCATGGGCGCGATCACCAGGCTGAACATGAGCCCGATCTGCGTCTGCCCGATGCTGCACCCCAGCGTCAGCCCGCCGGCCGAAGCCATGAACGCCACCAGCAGGCAAACCACCGCGAACTCCAGCGGGTGGCCGAAATTCAAATTCACTCCCGAGCCCATGGCCAGCCACGCCGCCGGAATCACCACCAGTCCCGCGACCAGCGCCTGCACCATGCCGGCCACGATCTTTTCCACCGCCAGCCAACCGGTCTCGATCGGCGCCAGCAGGCGGTCTTCGATCTCGCGCGTGAATTGAAACTCCGTGATCAAAGGCATCGCCACCGCCTGTACGCCGGAGAGAACCATGGCGATGGCCATGATGCCGGGCAGCAGCATGCTCTTGTATTCGGGCGGCATCAAACCGCTGGTGGTCATCACGCGGCCGAACACAAAGGTGAACAACAGCGGCTGTAGAAGATTCTGCAGCAGCATGGGGAGCAGGTTGCGGCGGGCCACGTGCCCGTCACGCTGCAGCAATGCGAAAAACGTTTTCCAGTTCAATCGCGCAAGCTCCTTCCGGTGTGATGCAGGAACAGAGTTTCCAAACTGGGCTCGGCGATATGTACGTCGCACAGGTCCACACCCGAGCCCTGCGCCGCC
This sequence comes from Candidatus Sulfopaludibacter sp., assembly GCA_031292755.1. GTDB lineage: Bacteria > Acidobacteriota > Terriglobia > Bryobacterales > Bryobacteraceae > Sulfopaludibacter. The sequence goes on along the minus strand of JARLGM010000093.1, from coordinate 18,202 downwards.
GTGACGATGCCGGAGATCAACGGACCGCCGCGATCCGCATACACGTCCACGCCGGTTCCGTCTTTGGATCGCACTTCGCTGACTCCCGACAGAACTTGCAGCGCCGCCGTTAATTCCTCCGGCACGCGATTGAATCGCAGCCGCAACAGGTAGCCGCCGGGAATCGAACTCTTCAGGTCCTGCGGCGTGCCCTGCGCGATGATGCGGCCGTGATCGATAATCGCCAGCCGCTCGCACAGCGAATCGGCTTCATCCATGTAATGCGTGGTCAGCACGATGGTCTTGCCCGCGCGGTTGTAATCGCGGATGATCTCCCACAGCAACAGGCGTGTTTGCGGATCCAGCCCCGCCGATGGCTCGTCCAGAAACAGCACCTCGGGATCGTGCATCATGGCGCGCGCAATAGAGAGCCTTTGCATCATGCCGCCGGAAAAGCCCCGCACCATCTGGTCGGCGCGGTCGGTCAGTTTAAACTTCTCCAGCAGGGCCTGCGATTTCTGTTCCCGCTCGCGGCCGCTTTGCCCGAAGTACGCGCCGTGAAACAGCAGGATCTCGCGCGCCGTCAGGGCGAAATCCAGGTTCGGCCGCTGCGGCACTACGCCGATCAACTGTTTGGCCTTCACCTGCTGCTTCCACACGTCGTATTCGCCCAGGATGGCGCGCCCGCTGGTAGGGTGCGTGCGCGTGGTAAGGATGCCGATGGTGGTCGATTTTCCCGCGCCATTGGGGCCCAGCAGACCGAAGATCTCGCCCGCGCCAATCTCCATCGAGACATCCTCCAGCGCTACGATCTCGGTCTTCTTCTTCTCCTGCTTGGGACCCGAGCGCACGGAGGTAAAAGAAAAGCCCGCGCCGCGTGCGGCCGAGGGCGGAGGCGAATCATAGACTTTGCGCAGATGCTCAATGCGGATGGCGATCCCCATAGCGTCCTTCGATTGTAACGTTGTCTACTGGCGCTGTGCCGCAACCACGCGGGGGATGCCGGCCAGGTCGGGCATGATGCGCACGTTCCGCCACCCGGCGATCGATTGCTCCACGTGGTTCAGACAACCGAACCCGAGTTCCATGATCAGCCAGCCGCCGGTGCGCAGGATGCGCGGCGCATCGGCCACGATCCGGTCGTACAATTCGAATCCGGTCTCGCCGCCGAACAGGGCCACGTGCGGCTCGAAGTCGCGAACCTCGCGCTGCAGTCCTTCCTTCTGCGCCAGCGGAACATACGGAGGATTGGAGACGATGAGGTCGAACGAGTCTGCCGCAATGGCTTCCGCCAGGTCGCACACCACAAGATGCACGGGCGCGCTCAGATTTGCCGCATTGCCCGCGGCCACCGCGGCCGCCGCCGGAGAAATGTCCGTCCCCCATGTTTCCCCGCCCAACTCCAGCCGCAGCGTGATGGCCAGTGCGCCCGACCCCGTTCCTATATCCAGCACTCGCGCCGCGCCGCGCGCCACTTCCAGCGCCGCCTCGACCACGTGCTCCGTCTCCGGCCGCGGTATCAGTACGTCCGGCGTGACTCGAAACTCGCGACCGTAAAACTCCTGCCGTTTGGTGATGTACTGCGTGGGCTTGCCCTGTAGGCGCTCGTGCAGATAGCGCCCGTAATGCAGCCACTCCACTTCCTTGAGCTCCTGCTCGGGATGGGCGTAAAAATAAACCCGCTCGCAACGCATGGCGTGTGCCAGCAGGACCTCCGCCGTAAGCCTGGGCACCGCGATGCCGGCCCGTTCCAGGAGTTCCCTACCCTGGGCCAGCGCCGTCAGCACCGTCATGCGGCGGACGAGGTGCCGTTGCTGCCCTGCTGCGTGCGGTAGTAGGTGGTGAGCGCCTCGATGACCGGCTCCAACTTGCCGTCCATCACGAATTCCAGTTGGTGCAGCGTGAACCCGATGCGATGATCGGTGACGCGATTCTGCGGGAAATTATAGGTGCGGATCTTTTCGCTGCGGTCGCCCGATCCCACCTGGTTGCGCCGCTCGGCTCCCAGCGCGGCCTGCTGCTTCTCCAGTTCCAGTTCGTACAGCCGCGAGCGCAGCACCCGCTCTGCCTTGGCGCGATTCTTGATTTGCGATTTTTCGTCCTGGCACGATACCACCAGGCCAGTGGGCAGGTGCGTAATCCGCACCGCGGAGTACGTGGTATTGACGGATTGGCCCCCAGGTCCCGAAGAGCAGAACGTATCGATGCGAATATCCTTGGCCTCGATCTTGACTTCCACTTCGTCGGCTTCCGGCAGCACCGCCACCGTAATGGCCGACGTGTGGACGCGCCCCTGCTGCTCCGTCACCGGCACGCGCTGCACGCGATGCACACCGCTTTCGTATTTCAGCTTGCCGTAGACCTTGTTCCCGCTGACCAGCGCGATCACTTCCTTCAGGCCGCCCACCGAAGACTCGCTGCTGGAAGTGACTTCCATTTTCCAGCCCTGCGTCTCGGCGTAGCGCGAGTACATGCGAAATATCTCGCCGGCGAACAGAGTGGCCTCATCGCCGCCCGTGCCCGCGCGGATTTCCAGCACCACGTTCTTATCGTCGTTGGGGTCTCTGGGCAGCAGCAGGATCTTGATTTCTTCTTCCAGCTTGGTCTGCTCCGGCGCCAGTCGTGCCACTTCCTCTTCCGCCATGGCTTTCAATTCGGCATCGCTTTCCTGCAGCATGCCGCGCGCCTGCGAAAGACTGTCGTCCACCTGCTTCCATTCGCGGAACTTTCCTACCAGGTCGGAAAACTCGCTCTGTTCCTTGGTGATTTTGCGGTATCGCTCCCCGTCGCCGATGACGGCCGGATCGGCCATCTGCCGGGTTAGCTCCTCGAAACGCTTTTCCAGTTGCTCGAGCTTCTGAACAAATTGCATGGATACTTTTAGGCGATGACCAGTTCGCCGCCCTGCGCCTTTTCCAGCGCCATGGCGCCTTCCAAAGCGTGGATAGCCACCGCCGCCTGCTCATCGGAAGGCGGCTTAGTGGTGATGCGCTGCAGCCACAGGCCGGGCGCTGTCAGAATCCTCATGAAGAATCCGGGCTTCCGCGCGGCGAAGCGGATCAGTTCGTAACACACGCCCACCACCAGCGGCAGCAGCGCCAGGCGTACCGCCAGCTTGGGCAGAAAACCATCCACCGGCACGAAGGGATAAATCACCAGCGAGACAATCATCAACAACATCAGAAAGCTGGTGCCGCACCGCGGGTGAAACGTGGTGAAGCTCTGCGCGTTCTCCACCGTCACCGGCCGCCCCGATTCGAAATTGAAAACCACCTTGTGTTCCGCGCCGTGAAATTCAAACACGCGCCGGATGTCCTTCATCCGCGAGATCAGCACCATGAAAAACAGGAAGATGACTATGCGGATCACACCGTCAGCCAGATTGGAAGCCACGCGCCCGCTGAACACCGGATACAGCTTTCCGAGACTAGTGGCCAGATACAAAGGCAGAAACTTATACAGAAACAGAAACGAACCCAGCATCAGGATCAGGTTCGCCGCCATGGCCCATGCGGGCAGTTCCTTCGGGAGTTCCTTGACCACGCCATCCTTGCCCACTGCCGGCGGCAGATCCCTCAGCGCCGCATTGGTGGAAAACTGGAGCGCCTTGATGCCCAGTTTCATCGCCTGGAACAGCGTGCCGACCCCTCGAAACACCGGGTATTTGAAGATCTTGTACTGTTCGCTCATGCGCGCCAGCGGCATTTCCTCGGTGACGAGTTCGCCATTGGCCCTGCGCACCGCCACGCAGTAACTATGGGGCGCCCGCATCATCACGCCCTCCATTACTGCCTGGCCACCGACAAGAGTTTCCTCGCCGCTTTCCAGGATGGGCAACATCATGCTGTGGGTGAACAAACGAAAATATGTGCGAACAGACACAAACCCTCTCAAAGCTTTCATATCCATTGTGACACACTAGCGCAGCAGGTCGCCGAGCGCCGCCGGCAACTGCGGAAACTGGAACCGGTATCCGGCATCCTCCGCCGCCCTGGGGAGCACCCGCTGGCTGGCCAGCAGGACATCGGACATTTCGCCAAAAAGCAAGTGCAGCGCAAACGAAGGAACCGGAAAAATGCCCGGCCGGTGGACTGCCGCGGCCAGCGCTCTGGTGAAGTCGGCGTTGTTTACCGGGTATGGCGCCACGCCGTTCACCGGCCCGTTCATACGGCTCTCCAGGCCCAGGCGAATGATGCCCACCAGGTCCTCCAGATGGATCCAACTCATCCACTGTTTGCCGTCCCCTAACTTGCCGCCCACGCCCATGCGAAACGGAGGCAGCATCTTCCGCAGCGCGCCCCCGCGCCCGTCCAGCACCAGTCCGATACGGACCCGCACCACGCGCACCCCCAGCGGTTCCGCATTCGCCGCTTCGGATTCCCAGGCCACGCATACCTCGGGCAGATAACCGCTGCCCGCCGCCGAATGTTCCGTCAAGATCTCATCGTTCCGGGAACCGTAGTAGCCGATGGCCGAAGCGCAGATCAGCGTCGCCGGCGGTTTGTCCAGGTGCCCCAGAGCCTGCACCAGGTTGCGCGTTCCCGCCACCCGGCTGTCCCGAATCCGCCGCTTGGCCTCATCGCTCCATCGCTGCGCCACCGGTTCGCCCGCCAGATGAATCACGGCATCGGTGTCGCGCAGCGCATCCGCCGGCGGTTCGCCCTTCACCGGATCCCAGGCCCACACCTTTACGTTGCCCGGCATATTCGTGCCGGCGTGCCGGCTCAGCACCTGCAAGGTGTGCCCTTCGCTGCCCAGCGCCTTCAGCAACCGCCGCCCAATGAAGCCCGATGCACCCGAAATAGTAATCTTCACGTAACCAGTTCCTTGCCGGTCTGTTCCAGATACCGGATCTCTTGCATGTACGCATTCACGTTGGTCTTACGTTCCATTCCCGCGCCAACCATGCACCGGCTAGTTCCATACACCGGCTGGTGTTTCGGGCTGCATGACCGTCCGTGGCGGCGCTTTCCGACCACTCCACTATCGTGCCGCGCAGCAACAATTCCTTTTGCGCGGCGTTCCATAAACCATCGTACGTCTCCGCGCCCTCGAATTGCTCTCGGGTATAGCATGGATTCCGTTTGTCATTGCGATGCGAAGGTTCGTTCTTATCGCGCGCGTACCGGCTGAGCCGCTGTTTCAAGAATGTCTCGATGCGCTCCTCCGCCTGCCCGCGGCCGCCCCGGAATGCGGTGGAAGGAGGCACTGTGTGATCGATCTCACAAGACGCGACCCGTCCTGCCGTGTTACCAGCGGTCACCTCCGTATGCATCGGCGGAACCATTCCGCGGAATCGCCGGGCGAGCGGCAGCAGCCGGCGAATCCCGCGCGGCGCTCCCAGCTACAATAAAAATGCAGCAATGAGGGCATGGAACCGCGCCAAGCTTCTTTGGGGTTACCTTGCGCGCCGGTCCACTCTGGCGGCGCTTCCGGTGGAATACATCGTGGAGACCACCGCCAAGTGCAATCTCTATTGCCCCATGTGCCCGCGCGAGACCCACAAGCAGCCCAAAGCCGACATGACCGATGGCGTGTTCGAGCGCCTCGTCCGCGAATCCGGCGACACCGCCGAACACATGATGCTGATCGGCCTGGGCGAGCCCTTCATGGATCCGCACATCTTCGAGCGTATCGAATTCTGCCATCGCCACAGCGTATCCAGCCTCCTTTCCACCAACGGCACATTTCTGGATGAGGCCGTCTCGGCCCGCGTCCTGGATTCCCCGCTGGAACAGATCACCCTCAGCTTCGACGGCGCCCGGAAAGAGACCTTCGAGTTTTACCGCAAGGGCGCCAAATTCGAAAAAGTCCGCGACAATTTCGTGCGTTTCGCGCGCATGAAGCACCAGCGCAAATCCAAACTGCAAGTCGTGGTGCAGATGGTCAAAATGGAAGGCAACGCCGGTGAGGTGGACGATTTTATCGCGTTCTGGAGCGCTATTCCCGGTGTGGACCAGATCCGCATCAAAGAGGATGAGACCAACCTGATGCGTCCCGATGCCGGCCACGCCTCGGGCGAATGGAAGCATCCCTGCCACTACCTGTGGCGCGGCCCCATGTATGTAAAGCAGAACGGCGACGTCTACCCCTGCTGCCAGAGCTACATGCTCGACGGCGCCCCGCTCGGCAGCCTGGAGCAGCAGTCGCTCGTGCAGATCTGGAACGCCCCCGCCATGCGCGAAATGCGCCGGTTGCATGCCTCCGGCCGCGGCGGCGAAGTGGATATCTGCTCGCGCTGCTGCACCACCATCCCGCATCCTGCCCTGGTTACCGGAAGTCTGCTCCTCCACGGCCGCACCGTCCGCCGCCTCCTCCCCCTCGTGGAGCGTCTGGTGTATCTGTCGAAACTTCCCGGGCGCCTGCTGCAGCCCCCGCACCGGACAAGGTAACCCGCAATCGACGATCGCTGTAAAATCAAGACTACATGGTTTCACGCCGCTCCTTTTTCGCCGTCGCGCTGCTTTCGTCGCGCCTGCGCGCAGCGGGGGACCCGCTGCAGAAGGCAATGGAATCCGTCAGGGCCTCCATGCCCACGGCTGCGGCGGATCCCGAGCGCCCCGTGTATCACTTCCACCCGCCGGCGAATTGGAGCAACGACCCCAACGGCACGATCTTCTACCGCGGTTGGCACCACCTCTTCTACCAGTTCAACCCGTATGGCTCGAGTTGGGGGCACATGCATTGGGGACATGCGCGGAGCCGCGATCTCGTAAACTGGGAACACCTTCCAATTGCCCTCGCTCCCTCGGTGGAGAAAGGGGAGACGGCGGTCTTTTCCGGGGGCGCCATACTGGCCCTCGACGGGCGGCCCCGGATCTTCTATACAAGCATCGGCGAACGCGCCCCCGAGCAGTGGATGGCCACGCCGGCCGACGAAGACCTGATCGTGTGGACCAAGTCCCGGCAGAATCCAATTCTCACCACCGCCGTTCACGGCGCCTTGAAGGTGGACGACTGGCGCGATCCGTTCCTGTTCACGGAGAGTGGAGCCACTTACATGGTCTGTGGCGGGAACACCAGCGGCCGCCGGTGGGGCGGCTCGGGCCAGGTACAGCTATATCGGGCTACAAACGACGAACTCACGCATTGGACCCATCTGGGACCGGTCTTCGAATGCCGCGATCGGGAGATTGTCAATATCGAATGCCCGGACCTCTTCAAGCTCGACGGCAAGTGGGTGCTCATCATCTCTCCTCACAAGCCATGCGAGTACTTCCTCGGATCTTTGGACCTGGCTCGTCCGCGGTTCACACCGGAAGCCCGTGGGATCCTGGATGCGGGAATGGACTATGCCAGCAACATCTCCCGGGACCAGAGCGGCCGTACGATCCTGTGGATGTGGGGCCGCACCGGCAATCCCGCGGCCAAGGGCTGGAACAGCGTCATGGCCCTGCCGCGCATCCTCTCCCTTGGTTCAGACGGCTTCCTGCGGCAGCAGCCGGCTCCTGAGTTAGAGAAACTACGGGGTGCGATAGTGACCGCAGCCGCGGTTCCGCTCACGTCGACTCCTTCCGTGCTTCAAGGCATCCGCGGCGACTGCATGGAACTCGAGATCGAATTGACGTTGGGCCGCGCCGCCTGGGTGCGCCTGAATTTGCGCTGTTCCGAGTCCGGCAAGGCCGGTGCCGCGATCACGATCACAAATGAAGGCCTGCTGACTGTCGGAAAGGCGACGACGCTACTCGGGCAAAACGATCGCTACCGTCTGCGCGTCTTTCTCGATAAGCGGGTGTTCGAGGTCTACGCAAATGGCGGGCTTGCTGCACTGTACAGCACTACCGATGCCGGCCGCGATGACCTGGGCATAACCGTGTCAGTCGGTGGGGAGGGCGCGGAAGTTGTGGCCGTAAAGGGATGGCCTTTGAAACCGGCCGAATTCGATGCGAGCCGGTTCCACGTGTAAGGCCGCGCCCCTTCGCCCGGTAACGCGCGATGCCGGAGCCGCGTCGTGCTCCAGGATGGCGGGCAAGGTGCCTTTGCGCGTCTCCACCAGCGCGGGAATGCGAGAGGTGGGAACGCCGGTGGCTCCGGCTCCAAGAGCGGCGTTTTCGCGGGGGCCGCAGTCGAGCCGCGGCCGGCAGCAGGAGAGACCGTCGTTTCATACGACGATTGTAGGGCGGGCCCTAAGCGCAAGCAGCGACGGCTTGCTCCGGGACGGGACGGGCGGAACTCATGGAACCGTTTTGCGGCCACATCAGTTCGCGGGCGATTTTATTGTGCGGAGAGATCGATTCCAGGTAGTCCACGCCGGCCGCGGTAAGTGCGTAATCGGAATTGTCTTCCGCCTTCACATACCCCTTGGCGCGCAGGTACCACAAGGTGAAATCCAGGTACTCGCGCGGCAGGGACATCCGCTTTTCCAGGTCGAGCAGTGACATCGTAGGGCTTCCGTCGTTGCGCCGGCGGCGGCGGTACAGGATGGAGAGCACTCCCAGCCGGCGGTTGACTTCGCCCTCGGTCCCGTCGATGAACTCCTGCAACTCGAAAATTTCGAGGGGCTCGCTGTCCGCCGAGGCGGTGGCGGCGTCGTACTGCTGGCGCTTCTCGGGATCCGACAGTACCTGGTACGCCTGTCTCAGGATGAGGAAGCGCTCGAGGTCGCCGGTCTTGGAATTGTCGGGATGAAACCGGGTCGCCATGAACCGGTACACCCTGTGCACTGTCTCCATGTCGGCGTTACGATTGATCTGTAGCACCTCGTAATAATCGAGAGGCTTGTTCCCATCTTCCCGCGACACTCCGAAAATCCCTGGCATGGTCTGAGTATGCCCGATGAGGGCCTTCGCCGGAAGTCCGGTTCGTACTCATGCGGCTCCGCAGTACGCCCATGTGACTTTCGGTCGAATTGGAACTTGTGGTACTTTTGACGGGCGAATCTGTCCCAGAGCGGCCCAGCAAGCACCCTTCGCCACCGCGGTGGCATCCAACCAACTGATGCCACTCATCCGCCAACCCCGTTATTCTGTGCTGGATCTCGCTCCCGTGCGGGCGGGAGGCACCGTTGCCGAAGCGCTCCGGAACACGCTCGACCTGGCGCGGCATGCCGAGCGCTGGGGCTTCACGCGATTCTGGATGGCCGAGCATCACAACATGCCCGGCGTCGCCAGCGCGGCAACGTCCATTTTGATTGGCTATGTGGCGGCGCAGACCGCGACTATTCGTGTGGGCTCCGGCGGCGTGATGTTGCCGAATCACGCCGCTCTGGTGATCGCGGAGCAGTTCGGCACACTGGAAACCTTGTACCCCGGGCGCATTGACCTGGGCGTGGGACGCGCCCCAGGGTCGGACGATATCGCCGCAAGGGCGCTCCGCTACGACACGGCGGAAGAGAATTTCCCGGCGCAGGTGAGTGAGTTGCTCGCCTATCTGGCGCCCGCCAGACCGGGACAGCGGCTCATCGCCTTCCCCGGCGCGGGGACGAATGTCCCGGTGTGGCTGCTGGGTTCGACTACGTACAGTGCGGAACTCGCCGCCTCTCTGGGGCTGCCGTTCGCGTTTGCCAGTCACTTCGCTCCGGCGCTCTTGATGGAAGCGCTGGAAACCTACCGCGGCAGATTCCAGCCGTCACAATATCTGGAGCGGCCGTACGTCATGGCGGGTGTACCGCTGGTGGCCGCCGCGTCCGATACGGAAGCCGAACGGCTGGCCACGTCTCCCCAGCAGCGTCATCTCCAGTTGATCCGGCGGCAGCCCGTCTTTGTGCCGCCTCCGGTGGAAAGCATGGCAGGCATGTGGAGCGAGGCGGAGAAATTTGCGGTGCAATCCCGGCTTGGTGTGGCCGTGGTGGGCGGGCCGGAGACGGTGCGGCGCAGGCTGGCTCACCTGCTGCGGGACACGGGCGCCGACGAGTTGATCTTCACTTCGGATCTCTACGACCACGCCCTGCGCTTGCGCTCCTTCGAAATCGCGGCGGACGCCATGAAGCAGCTTGCCGGCGCCAATCCCCTGGTAGACTGAACAGCATGTCTGATTCCAAAATCATCGCCGTCGTGGGCGCCACCGGAGCCCAGGGTGGAGGGTTGGTGCGCGCCATCCGGAAACAATCGGGGCAGGGCTTTCGTGCCCGCGCCATCACCCGGGATGTAAGTTCTCCCAAGGCGCTGGAACTCGCGGCTTTGGGCGTGGAGGTGGTCGCGGGCGATGTGGACGATGAGGAGAGCCTGGCACGAGCCTTCGACGGCGCCGGCGGGGCGTTCTGCGTCACCTTCTATTGGGCGCATTTTTCCCCGGAGAGGGAACTCGCCAATGCCGGGAACATGGCGAAGGCCGCGAAACGCGCGGGGGTGCCTCATGTCATCTGGTCCACCCTGGAAGATACGCGGCATTGGGTGCCCCTCACGGACGATCGCATGCCCACCCTCATGGAAAAGTACAAGGTCCCGCATTTCGACGCGAAAGGGGAGGCCAACCATCTGTTCGCCGGTGCCGGTGTTCCCACCACCAACCTGTTGACCTCATTCTATTGGGATAACTTCATTTATTTCGGCATGGGACCGAAGAAAGGGCCGGACGGAAGACTGGCGATCACGCTTCCCATGGGTAACGAGAAACTGCCGGGTATCGCCGCGGAGGACATCGGCAATTGCGCCCTCGGCGTTTTTGCCGCTGGAGACCGGTACATTGGAAAAACGATCGGTATTTCGGGTGGCCACTTGACAGGTGAGGAAATGGCCGCGGCCTTCACCAAAGCACTGGGCCGCGAGGTCATCTACAATTCGGTCGCGCCGGAGGTGTATCGCGGTTTCGGCTTTCCCGGCGCCGACGACCTGGGTAACATGTTCCAGTTCAACCGCGACTTCCACGAATATTATTGCGGCGCGCGCAGTCTGGAGTTTTCCCGCGGCCTCAATCCGGAACTTCAGAATTTCGATACCTGGCTGGCGCGGAACCGGCACCAGATTCCGCTGGACTAAGTGCTTTTCCCGCTTTCCAAAATCAAAAAAGAGCGTAATATGTTTGAATGCGCTTTGGAGGGGGACTGCGTCTTCTATCCATCTGGTTTGGGATGTGCGCCCTTGGTGTTCCGGTTCTGGCACAAGGAACGTGCGGTTCCGCTACCGTTGGATATCAGGTAAACACACTTACCGGCGGGCTTAAATTTGCCCTCTGGTATCCCAGCACCGATGCGGAATCCACCTTCCAGTACCAGCCGCTGCTGGCTGGGTCGAATCCGCTGAGTGGCAGTGTGGCGTTGAACGGCGCACCGGCTACCAACTGCGGCCGCTTCCCGCTGGTGGTCTTTTCACACGGTTATGCCGGCTGCGGCTTGCAATCGGTCTTTTTCACGGAACAGTTAGCCAGGCATGGGTATATCGTGGCTGCGCCGGACCACCAAGACGCCAGTGTCTGTTCCGTAGATGGAACAGGATCGTTCAATTTCGGGGTGGTGTTATCGTCTCTCGCGTTCCTCAATCCGGGCGGTTGGACGGATGCGACTTATGTCGATCGGAAGAACGATGTCGAGCAACTGATTAATGCCCTGGTGAGCGGCACGCCGTTCGGCGCAATAATCGACGCGAACCGCATTGGCGTGTCCGGCCACTCGCTGGGCGGCTATACCGCCTTGGGAGTCGCGGGAGCCTGGGCCAGTTGGGCGGACACCCGGATCAAGGCTGTGCTGGCATTTTCGCCTTTTTCGCTGCCCTTCACCACGGGCCGCGATACCATCCCGAAAGTCACGGCGCCGGTGATGTACCAGACCGGCGGCCTGGATATTCTCCAGCAGGGGGTGTCCGGAGCTTACACCGATTCGAACCCGTCCAAGTATCTGGGCGTCTTGAAGGACGCCACACACATTACGTGGACCAACCTTGTCTGCTCGCGCGAGACCACCATCGCCGCCTGCCTGCAGTCCGAACCGGATGCGACCGCTATCGACAATTACGGAATTGCATTCCTGGACCGTTACCTCAACGGAATCGGCAGTTCGCTTCTCACCGGCGGCGGATCGCCGGCGCTGTCGAGCTATCAGCGCATGAGCAGCGCGACCTCCGTCTCGGAGGCCAGTTATGCCAGTCCGGTGGCTCCTTCGTCGATTGTCAGCGCGTTCGGCGATTTCGGCGCTGCCGCGGCGGCGGCGGGAGGACAGAACCTGCCCACTGTATTGAGCCAGTACAGCGTGCAGATCACCGATGCCGGCGGCACGGCCCGCCTGGCCCCGCTGTATTACGTATCTCCCCCGCAGATCAATTACGTGATGCCGGCAGGGACGCAGGCAGGCACGGCGAACGTTTCGGTCCTCTCGGGAAGCACCGTGGTAGCCACGGGCACAGTCAAAGTAAATAACGTAGCGCCTGCTTTATTCGCGGCCCAGGGCACCCTGGCAGCCGGGCAATTCCTGCGCGTGGCGGCGGGTGGAACCCAGACCCAGGGCCTGCTATTCGATCCGTCTACGTTGGCGCCGGTGCCGGTTAGCCTGAGCGGCGCCGATCAGGTGTACTTGATTTTGTACGGCACTGGAATGCGGGGATTCAGCCAGTCCGCGTCTGCCGTGGTGGGGGGATTCCCGGTGTCCGTCATCGGTCCGGAGGCGCAGCCTCAGTTTGCCGGCCTGGATCAGATCAATCTGGGTCCTCTGCCCCAGTCCCTGAAGGGTGCGGGAACGGTATCGATCGCGGTTCGTTTGGATGGGGTGGATTCCAATTCGCTGACGTTCTCTATCGAGTAGTCTCCGTACTTCAGTTCTAAGAGTACTAAGTGGACAAAAGATATCCCATAGTTCTATCTCCGGCATAGCGCCGGGATACCAGTTCGTGTAGGATAAATTGTTGTTTTTATGAATACTTGCGGAGTCTGGCGTCAGACCACGACCGCTAGTACCCGGCGGGAAAAAGACTCTCATTTAGCCGGGAAAGTAATGGCATCCTTAATCAATTCGGAGGTTAGCTGATGCGTCTGTTTGAGATTGGCGTTATGCCGCCAGGCCGTTCCGGAGAATCAGATCTCCTGGTGGCTGCCGGAAAAGCCGGCGAATTGGGAATTGTGAGGGCCTGCGGGGCACATGATTCCACGAAGAATCAAATCCGTCCGGTCAGCGAACAATTGGGCAATCGTTTCGGTCTGCAGGTGACCGTGCGCTCTCTGGAAGCCGCGGAGGCTGCCCTGGAAGAGTTGGGCGTTCGCGCGGATCTGATTCTGCTATCCGGGGAAATGACCGGTGAAGCTCTTTCCACCGGCGTGAACCGGTTTCGCCGCCACACGGCGCGCATCTTTCGAGAGGTGGTTTCGGCGGAAGAAGCCGAGGCTGCGGTCAAGGCGGGCGTGGATGGGCTGTTGGCGAAGGGCAACGAAGCCGGCGGCCGGGTGGGACGCGAAACTCTCTTTGTTCTGCTCCAGCGTCTGTGCGGCAAATTCTCCCTTCCAGTCTGGGCTTTCGGGGGCATTGGGCCGCACGCGGCGGCGGCGTGCCGCGCGGCGGGCGCGCAAGGCATTGTGCTCCAGGACGAAGTGACCCTGGCCGAAGAATGCCGGACGCCGGAAGCCCTGCGGCCGCGCCTCGCGGCCATGGATGGGACCGAGACGCTCTGCCTGGGCGAGACTCTGAACTGCCGGTATCGCATTCACCGGCAGGAAGGCGCCGAATGGATCCGCGAATTGCAGCAGCTCGAATTGAGCGGCGCGGACCGCGATGCTTTCCAGGGCCGTCTGGAAGAGATCGCCGAAGGCGCCGGCGATACCGGCATGTATGCCATGGGGCAGGGGATCGCATTCGCCGGTAAGCTGGCGGCGCGGCACCGGAACGTAGCCGGAATTCTGCGCGCCTATCGAAGGCAGGCGGCCGACAATCTGCAACTGGCCGTGAGCCAATCCGCCGTAGTGGAGAACTCCGATTTCGCCAAGGCTCACGGCATTCGTTTTCCGGTTTTGCAGGGACCCATGACGCGCGTCAGCGACGTGGCCGGATTCGCAGAGGCGGTATCGCGCGGCGGCGGGCTGCCGTTCCTGGCGCTGGCGCTGCTGCGCGAGAGGGAATGCGAAAAGCTGGTGGCGGAGACCGCGGCTCTCATGGGAGACCGTCCCTGGGGCGTGGGCATTCTGGCTTTCGTGCCCCCGGACCTGCGCGCCGAACAGTTAAAAGTTGTCCTGAAGGCGCGTCCGAAATTCGCTATTCTGGCGGGCGGCCGTCCGGAACAGGCAAGCGCGCTGGAAACGGCCGGCATCCGCACCTACATCCATACCCCTTCCGCGCAGTTGCTGGAAATGTTCCTGCGGCAGGGCGCGCGGCGGTTCATTTTCGAAGGGCGCGAGTGCGGCGGCCACGTGGGGCCCCTCTCCAGTTTCGTGCTCTGGGAATCGATCATGGATGTGCTGCTGGAATTCCAGCGGAAGAACACGTCCAAAGAAGCGGTCGACATCGTGTTTGCGGGAGGCATCCATGACGGGCGCTCGGCTGCCATGGTCTCGGCGCTCTCGGCCTCGGCTCTTTCCGCGGGAGTGCGCGTGGGCGTGTTGATGGGCACGGCCTACCTGTTCACGCGCGAAGCCGTGGAAACGCACGCCATTGTTCACGGTTTTCAGGATGAAGCCGTCAAGTGCCATGAGACGGTGCTGCTGGAAATGGGCGGAGGTCACGCCATTCGCGTGGCGCCTTCGGCCTACACCGAGGAGTTCAAGCTCCTGCAGCGCCGCTGGCGGGCCGAAGGGTTGCCGGCGGAGGAGGTGCGCAGCTGGCTGGAAGACGTCAACGTCGGCAGACTGCGGCTCGCATCCAAAGGGTTGGTGCGCGAGGCGGCGGTGGGAGGCTCGAGTCATCTGACCCAGGTCGCGCCGGAGCGTCAGAAGGCGGATGGCCTGTACATGATGGGCCAGGTCGCGGCACTGCGCAAGCAGTTGTGCACCATCGAGGAGCTGCACCAGGGCGTTTGCCGCGATACCTCTGCGTTGCTTCGCGAATCCGCCGGGCAGACCCCGCGGCCGCAAAAGGGCAGCCGCAAGGGACCCGAACCGGTGGCGATTGTGGGCATGGCCTGCCATCTTCCGGCCGCGGCCGATCTGGTGGAGTACTGGTCGAACATCGTGCGGCGGCGGGATTGCATCGAAGAAGTCCCCGAAGACCGCTGGCCCGGCAATCTGTTCTTCGACACCAACGCCAAAGCGCCCGACCGCACCATGTCCAAATGGGGCGGCTTTATGCCTCCCATGCGTTTCGATCCGCTGACCTATGGCATTCCTCCGGCGAGCCTCGGCTCAGTCGAGCCGGTGCACCTGATGCTGCTCGAAGTGACGCGCCGGGCTCTGGCCGATGCGGGCTATGACAGGCGCCCGTTTGCGCGGGAAACCACGGCGGTGATTCTGGGACTCGGCGGCGGCACCTGGGATCTGGGCCAGCAATACCTCACTCGCTGCCTGATGGAGTTGGAACTGAATCGCATGCCCGGCCTGGATCCGGCAACGCGCGAAGGCGTCATGAACTACATTCGCCACACCCTGCCGGAACTGACCGAAGACAGCTTCCCCGGCATTCTGGGCAATGTGGCCGCCGGCCGGTTGGCGAACCGGTTCAACCTGGGAGGGCCGAACTATACCGTGGATGCGGCCTGCGCCTGTTCGATGGCGGCGCTTCAGGCGGGCATGCAGGAATTGTGGCACGGCAACAGCGACGTGGCGCTGGTGGGCGCCGCCGAAGCGGGCCAGAACATCTTCGGCTTCCTCCTGTTCAGCAAGACCGGGGCTCTTTCGCCGCGCGGCCGCTGCCGTCCGTTCGATGCCACTGCCGATGGAATCGCCACCAGCGACGGCATCGGCATGATGATTCTGAAGCGCCTGGCGGACGCGGAACGTGACGGCGACCGCATCTATTCGGTGATCCGCTCGATCGGTTCGGGAAGCGATGGCAAGGCGAAGAGCCTGACTGCGCCGGCCGTCCAGGGACAACTTCGCGCCGTGAATCGCGCCTACGCTCCCCTGGAATTCTCGCCCAGGAGCGTCGAACTGGTGGAAGCGCACGGAACCGGAACCGCGGTGGGAGACAAGACCGAACTGGAAACGCTGCGTACCGCGTTTATGGCCGATGGCGCCCGCCCGCAAAGCTGCGCCCTGGGGTCGGTGAAATCGCAGATCGGTCATACCAAGGGCGCCGCCGGTGTGGCCAGCCTGGTAAAGGTTTCGATGGCATTGCACCACCGGGTGCTGCCGCCTACACTAGCGGACGATGCCGCGGCGGTATTGCGCGACCGCACCAATCCTTTGTACCTGAATACGCGCGCCCGGCCCTGGTTCCACGCGGACCAAAGTCCGCGCCGGGCCGGCGTGAGTGCCTTCGGCTTCGGCGGCACCAACTTTCACGCGGTATTGGAGGAGTACGGCGACCACGCCGCGAGCCTGACTGAACGTCCCGCGGAGTTATTTGTTTTCCGCGGTGCGGGACGCGCGGAACTTGCCGCCGAATTGCGTGCGTTGGATCTTCGGCTGGCGGAGTTCACCCAGATTCATTTCATGGAACTGGCGGACGCGTTACGCCGGGAGGCAGCCAAACGTCGCGGCTCCTGCCGGCTGGCCATCGTCGCCAAAGATCTGCCGGGCCTGCGCGCGCTGCTCGCCCCGGCGGCGGACAAACTCGAGAAAAAAGTGCCGTTCCCGCCCTCCGAGCCGGTCTTCTTCGGTGAGGAGCCGGCACAAGGTCCGGTGGCCTTCCTCTTCCCCGGTCAGGGGTCGCAGTATCTCAACATGCTGGAGGAACTGGCGCTGTGCTTCCCGCTGGTCCGTGAGGTATTCGAACGCGCGGACGCCACCCTGAAGGGTGTGCTGCCCGCGCCTCTGACCGAGGTGGTGTTTCCGCCTCCCGCCTATTCGCCCGTCGAAGAAAACGAGAAGAGCAAAACCCTCAACCAGACCTGGTTCGCCCAGCCTGCCCTGGGCGCGGCCGGGTACGCCATGTTCTCGCTGTTGCAATCGGCCGGAATCGAGCCGGACGTCGTGGCGGGTCACAGCTATGGCGAATATGCCGCTCTGTGCGCGGCGGGAGCGCTGTCGTTCAGCGATTTGATTCGGATTTCCGAGCAGCGCGGACGCGTCGTGCAGGACACCCAAGGGACAGATTCAGTGCGGATGGTGGCGGTGCAGTCCGACGCCCGGACCGTGACGAACCTGCTGACCAAATTCTCCGGTGTATCGATCGCGGGCGCCAACGCGCCGAATCAGACTATCGTGGGCGGTCGCCGCGCTCCCATGGAAGGCTTTCTGGCCGCACTGGACGCAGCCCGGATCCCATACCAGAAGCTGGCGATGAGCGCCGGTTTCCATATTCCCGAGGCCCAGTCGGCCGCCGGCCGGTTCGCTGTGCCGCTGGCTGGAGTGGATCTGAAAGCACCGGCCATTCCCGTGTATTCGAACCTCGAGGCCGGTCCGTATCCGGCCGGTGTGCAGGCCATGCGATCCATTCTGCTGAAGCAGTTGACACAGCCGTTGCGCTTCCAGGAGGAGGTGGAGGCGATGTACGCCTCCGGAGTCCGGGTATTCGTAGAGGTGGGCCCCGGCCAGGTCTTGACGGGATTGGTGCAGCGCATTTTAGGCGACCGGCCGGCGGTGATCCTCACCACCAATCGGAAGGGATCCGAGAGCGGGCTGGCGGATTATTTGAAAGTAGTCGGCTGGTTCTACGCGGCCGGGAAACCGGTGCGTCTGGAGCGGATCTTTGCGGCCAACGATCGGGAGATGCCCGAACTGGCGATACTGCTGAGAGGCGAAGATCTGCCCAAGCCGGCTGAATGGATTGTAACCGGAGGGTATGCGAAACCTATGGTGGAAAAAAAGGAGAAGCCGGTAGCCATTCCCGTCACCGGCAAGGCCATTGCCGCGGTGGCCGCTAACGGAGGGGAAAGCGCCGTGCGGCCGGCAAATGGAACGGCGGGCGATATCCATATCGCCGCGACGATCGCCGCCCCCCCAGCGACGGCCACCAACGGCACGTCTGCGACGGCCGGCGCGGCGCCAGCCGTCTCACATGTAACTGCCCCGGCTCCCGCGCCCGTGGTTTCCACCCAAGCCCTGGGAAGCCCCGCGCATGTGACCGAAGTAGTGACGGCGTTTCAATCGACCATGCAGCAGTTCCTGGACTATCAGATGGAATCCAACCGGCAGCGCCAGGAACTGATGAGCCGGTTCCTCGACACGCAGCGCGCCATGGTGGAGGTATTCGCCAGGGGCGCCAGTGCCCCGGGCCCGGTGGTGGCGATGCCGGAACCGCAGTACGCGCCATACACCCCGCCGCCGCTGGCTCCGC
>JARLGM010000092.1 GCA_031292755.1 Candidatus Sulfopaludibacter sp. | reverse complement strand
TCTCTTTGAACTACAAAACCGGCCGAAATGCTGCTGTTTTATTCCGGCGCTGACAATTCATGACAAAGCAACATCGGCCGGGCCGCTTTCAGCCCAGTTCAGCCCGGTAACGCTGTACTTTGCTGAGTCATTTCCCTCACGCCACGCTCATGCAGACGAAGTATCCCCGGAACAGGACCTCCCGTTCTGGGCTGTTCCAGACCGGAACCAGAGTCTCTGTGCACCAGGACTTGATTTCCGAATGCGGCACGGCCCTTCGCACGGCAGCCGCGACGTTTGTCTCCGTCATCATGTAGTCCACATAGAACGCTGGCGTCAGCGTGATGCCGATCTCGAACGGTCGGTGGCTGCGCACCCGAAACCCGGAATTCATTCCCGCCAATATCTCCGGGCTGAGATTTCGTGCCTCATGGACAGGCGGGGGATACCGGCTGTAGAAACTCGAGAACCACTCCTCCAGGCCGGTTGTGTCCCTGAAATGCCGTCCCGGCGAGAAATCGTAGACCACCAACACGCCATCCCGCGTCAGCGCACGGGCGGCCTCGGGAAAGAACAGATCCAGATTGGCATAATTGAGCGATCCCGCCGCGGTGATGAGTTCGACGGAGTGGCCGCACAGGGGAATGGCCTCCGCTGTTCCAACAACAAAGGCAGCGGAGGGCGCGATCGTCGAAGCCCACTTCAGCATGGCCTCCATGGGATCCAGCCCGATGCAACCCCTGGCAAATCCGGTGAGCGCTTTCGTGGATACGCCCGCACCGCAGCCAATGTCGAGCGCGCGTTGAAACGGTGCAGTCCGTCCCAATTGCCTATAAACCTGTTCCATTACACGAGGGTGAACCGCCGGCCGGGAAGTCGCGTATCCGGCCGCAATATCCTCCGTGCCGAAGGGATTGGCCATACCAGGTTTCAGTCTAGCGCCGCCCCCCACCTCTCAGGGCAAACTGATCTTGCTGAACAGCTCATCCCCCAGTTCCTTGCGCAACAGCGCGTCGATCTGCGAAGCCCGAGGCACATAAATGAACGGGCGCCACGGATAGATGCGATCGTTGATCCACGGCGTCTTCCAGTCGGTACATGTGCGGATGAACTGCGCGGCAAAGCTCGCCTTCTTCGCCAGCGGATACATCGCCTCGATTTCCAGGCAGCCGTCGACGCAGATATCGACATACGACTGCACGATGGGATGCGCGGCGTCGGCCGTCTGCCTGGTCTTGCTAGCGAAATACCAGATCTCTCCATCGGGTGGGGCAGGGCTGCCATCCAGCATCGTGATGTCGGAACGGTCGATCATCTTCGGATCATAGTCCGCCTCGCGGAGCTTGGTCGCCTCAAACTCAGAATCCGTGACACCGTAGATCACGCCGTTGGTGGTGGCGTTCCTGGAGTCGACCGCACCGAGGTAGGTCGGGCTCAAACCCGCGCCAGGAGACTGGTAATACCAGCCGCGCGTGATTCCCCTGGCAATCGCCGGCGACGCAGCGAATGCGCTGGGCACGGTCCGCGTGCGGCTTTCGATCTGTATCAGGGACCCATATCCGAATATGTACTTGGAAGGCATGCCCTTTTCCTTTTGAACGAGGCTTCGATCTTTGGCTAACGGTGTTCGAAGAGTTTATCACAGCCATTACTCTGGCTTGCTCGGGGCGTCCGTTGGTCCGGAGGTGATACGATGCCAGAAATCAGGAGCTTTCATGTCGATCGAACCGAAGAACAGTGGCGCGTCCGCCTCAGCGCCAACGTGGGGCAATTGGAGCGGAAACCTTGTCCACTCGCCGCCAGGCAATGGCGCGAACTACTACTTCAGGCCGAAAAACCTGGTCGAGCTGAAGTCTGTGCTGGCTGACGCCGTCGCCAAGGGCGTCACCGTCCGCGCTTCCGGACAGCGGCATTCACAGCCACCGCTGGTTGCCGACGATAATCGTGGTGCGGTGTCGCCGCTGCCCACTACCTATCTCGTGGACATGTCGTGTTATGCGGATCTGGGACCGGAAGGCCGGGATCTTATGGTTCTGGGGCCCGGGCCAAACCAGGTCACGGTGAACCCAGGCGCCCGAGAGGACGATCTCGACGCGTTTCTCACCCGGAACAACCTGATGCTGGAGACGGTGACAGCCGGTGGTTTCTTCAGCATTGGCGGCATGACTGCGGTGACGTTCACGGCTGCACGGTGGATGCGCCGATCTTCGCCGAGGCAGTATCAGCGTTCACAATCCTGGGCGCCGCCGGCAACGAAACGATCATCGACCAACAATCGAAGGCTGGGGACGGCCAGCCGCTCCTGCCGTTCGCGCGCGTGTCCCTGGGCGCGCTCGGCATCGTGACCAGGATGACGCTCGACGTCCTGTCCCGGCCTTGGCTGAACACGCTCCAGGGAGAGACCCAGCGAATCCGGCTAGCCAAAGAGGCGGATTTCGTTACAACGTTCAAAGAACTGTTGACCGGCCCCACGAAACCTGCACGGCTCGAGGTTTTCTTTCTACCCTACGCCGCCGAAGTGTGGCCTCAGTCTAACTTTCTTTTGCTCCGGTGGGATGTTGTGGCAAATCCGAATCCACGGATTCCGAATCCGGATGTGCAGCCGAAATCAGCCTGTGAACTTTCCCATGAGGACCAGTTTGGCGCACCCCTTCTCGATATATTTGGGGGGGAGTGGACCGAAACGCGCATACGCGAGGCGCAGACGACCGATCCCTGGTGGTCGCCGGTTGCCGGCCCGGCTGTGATTGCTGCCATAGCCCGCGATGAGATCGAGCGTCAGGCTGGAACCGCGAATCGCGAGTTTTCCGATCTGTGGCTGGCGCAGTCGTCGCGCGTTATCTTCATGTCCTACTTCATTGAATTGCCTGGCCTCGACGACAAGGGTCTGGAGAAAGTGTGGGAGGGCCTGGACGTCGTTACCGGTTATGTTCTGAAAGACGGCAACTTCCACATCGTCGCTCCGATGGAGTTCCGTTTTGTGAAGGGTGGCGACTCCGCCATGTCGGGAGCATTTTCCAGGAATCGCGAAGCCTACTTCGTGAACCTGGACCTCATCGCCTTCGTTGAGCGAACGAAAAGCTCCGAGTATCCCGCCGAACTGCTGAAATTCTTCGCCCATGTCGAGCGGAAGTGGGTCTCACTGGGCGGCCTGCCGCACAACGGCAAGATGTTCGGTTTCTACGACCCCCACGGCAATGACCCGGATGCCTATACGCCGCCGTTCAACCGGAAGTTCCTTGCCTTCATCGCCAGGCAACGCAGTGAGACGCGCCAGGCGCCCGTAGAGGCATTCAAGAGATACCGTAAGACCTGCGATCCCAACGGCCTGTTCTACACCCGGTATCTTCGCGACTTGCTGGAAGGTTAGGGGCTCCGGTAGCCGGTGCCGCCGGCGGCGGCGGCAAAAAGCCAAGGAAACCGTATTTTGAAGCGCGTACAATAATCGCAGTACAGGAGGTCCAGACGCATGCGCGTGTTGGTCCGACTCTCGGCGATTGGGTGGGCCCTTGCTGGTTTGGCAGCGGCGCAGACGGCAGCTACCCTGATCGGCGATGCCGACGCGGCAACTCGCCAGGCCGTCGCCCTGCGCGCATCCGGGCGGATGACGGTCCGGATTACCGCCGCGGGCGCGTCCCAGACCACGGAACTCTCATTTCGAGTGGCACGCAGACACCCCTCCGAGGCGAGATTCGAATTTGAGGGCGACGCATTCCCAATGCTGACACTCTGCTGGAATCGCCGGCGGCAAAGCTACTACTTTCTCGAAGGCCTGCAGAGCGCCAGTGAAGGCGCCACTGAGCAGAGTTGCGTTCCCGCGGAACTTTCCGGGCATCTTGCGGACGGGCTTGTCTCCGCGGTTGACGCCGGATATGAGCCGGTGGAGTTCGATGGCCGCGCGGTGGAGTGCCGGGTGGTGCGCGCGGAGTATCGACCGGCGCAAGGGCTGGTCAGTGTGGCGCCGGGTTCGTGGGCGATTCTCCGCAATATCGTGCGGACACTGTGGATCGAACCCACTCACAAGCTTGTGCTGCGCAGCCGTCTGGAAGCGCGCATTGCCAATGCGGGTGTGTTTGCGCCAATCCAGGACGGTCCGGACCTGCCCGCACTCGTCCTGACCACCACGTATGCGACGGTAGAGAATCTTCCCGATCTGCCGGCGGAAGAGTTTGCTTACCAGCCGCGACAGAACTTCAGCTTCGTAGATCATCCGCCTTCGCTGCTGGGAACATTGGCTCCCGGCAAACCCGCGACTCAGCCCGTGGGGCCGCCCGATGGCCTGCTGCTCTACCGGCGCGATCCGGACTACACGCCAAAGGCGTTGGCGGACCGGATACAAGGAGTGGTGACGGTGAGTGCCACGATCGGGCCGGATGGTGTGCCGCGCGAGATGCGCGTGCTCCGCTCGCTCGATCCGGAATTGGACCAGAAAGCCATAGAGTGCGTTGCGGCGTGGCGGTTCCGGCCGGGAGCGACTACCGCGGCTATGATCGACGTTCGCTTCCGTCTGCCGCGGGAGTGACTCCAATGAGATGATAAGGTAGCCATCCGGATAGAACCGTGCATTCCTCCCTGATCGCCATGCTGCTGGTACCGGCACTGGCCGGAGCGCAGTCCTTAACGGATGCGCCAACGGTCTTGCGCATCCTGGAGCGATTCTCATCCGAACACACCGAAACCCCCTTGCAATGCCAGGTCAAGCCCATCCCTCCTGCGCTCACCTTCGGCTTCCGCTTCCAGGCCGGCTACACCTTCCGCATCCCCATGGCACAATTCTCAGGCCCGGGCCACAGCCTCACCGTGGTCACGCGCATTGCTCCCGGAGACTCTCTGCCCCCGGTTTTTCTGATGGACACCCTCCGCCTCCCTCCCGTCCCGCCTACCGACCTCGAGGGCGTAGCCGGCGGAGGCTTCTTCCTGGGCGAAGGCCACTACCAGGTAAGCTGGGTCCTGGCTGATGACCGTGGACGTACCTGTCACTCCGATTGGCCCATCGCCGCCGAACTCGCCCGTGGCGACCGCGCATCCAAACTGCTGATGCCGCCCAACACGGTGGCCGCACTCTCCCTGCACAGTTCACCCGCAGCCGGTCGCCATCCCGATTCCGTCGCCCCCATGCGGCTTACCGTGCTGCTGGATGTGGCGCCTCTCGCAATCGGTCGGAGCTCGCTGGCTTCGAGCGACCAGGTGTTCCTCTATGGCGCCCTCTCGGCCCTGCTCGATCGCATTCCGGCGACCTCCGTGCGGCTGGTGGCCTTCAATCTCGAACAGCAGAAGGAACTCTTCCGGCGCGATGGCTTCACGCTCGCTTCTCTGTATCGCCTGGCCGGTACGCTAAACGAACTGCAACTCGCTAAGGTCGAGTATCAAACTCTTCAGTCACCTACTGGTTATCTCGACCTTCTGGCCCGCCTCATCAACCAGGAACTACGCGCGAAACCGCCGTCCGATGCCGTCATCTTCCTGGGACCGCGCGAGCGGTTTCACCAGAACCTGCCGCCCGCCGCGCTCGACAAAAACCCCAGCGGCACGCCGCGGTTCTTCTTCCTCCCGTATCTCGCGCCCGGAGCCCTGCCGGCACAGGCGGACTCCAGTTCCGGATCCGGCGTGGACGATTGGCGCGGGGGCCGCGGAGGCCGGGGGATTCCCAACCCGGGCGTGGACGCAAGCTCCGCGCCTCCACCGCTTCTCTCAGGCGGCTCGATTACCGATCCCAATGCCACCCGTGACATAGTCCCCAGTGCTCCCGCGGGTCTTCGCGATACGGTGAGCCTGGCCGTCAGGCAGTTGAAGGGCAAGGTCATCGCCATCCGGACGCCGGCCGAATTCGCTAAAGCCATCGAACAGATCGAGCGGCATTAGAGTCTACGCGGCCCGCCGCCGGTAGACCAGCCACGCGGTGGCGATGGCGGCGAAGGTTCCCACCGCGAGTTTGGATTCGAACAGCCAGACGTTGGCGATGTCGGCCGTGGGTACCACCGAGCAGAGGATGGCGAGAATCGTAATGGCCCAGCCGCAGATGGGGCTGACGCGTTTGCCGGCCTTCCACGCGCTTCCGAAAATATACAGGTACGGCAGAAAGCCGGTGATCACCATCAGGGATACCAGCTCCTGATAGGCAGCGCGCATGGTGTCGCCGATCTGGACCGCGATCAGCAGGAACGACGCCACCACTCCCAGCGCCAGGATGGAGTAGTGCGGCGTACCCCAGCGCGGGTGCACCCGGGCGAATGCCTTCGGCAGCAGTCCATCTACTCCCGCGGCGAACGGCAGGCGCGAGATCGCGGTGCCGATTCCGCCGATCTGCCCGATTCCGCTAGCCAGCACCAGCACGGCGATAAGCGGCGCCAGCCACAGCGCGCCCAGAGCCGACCCGGCGGTCTGCGCTACTTCGGCATAGCCGTTCAGCTCGCTGATTTTTTCCGGGCGGAGCAGCACCAGCATGGCGATGGTGGCGCCGGAGTAGAACAGTGTCGCGAACGCGGAGGCGATCCAGCCCGCGCGCGGAAGCGTACGTTCCGGATCGTGCATTTCGGCGCCCATCAGGCCCGCAAGCTCCAGCCCGGACATGCCGTAGGCGATCGTGGACCAGAAGTTCAGCGTGTTCCAATTCCAGTGCGGCATGAAGTGCATGGGCGTCGCCGCGCCGCGCCGCGCCCATACCAGCGCCGCCACCACCGCCAGCAGTCCACCCAGCACCCAGGAGGATGCCCCGCCCACATTCTCGGTCCACTTGCCGATTTTGACGCCCAGCAGGTTGGTGCCGAGCGCCACCCAGATGGCGGCGATCGAGACCGCCAGCAGCGTCGCGCGCCCCGGCACAATGCCCACCGTGCCCAGCCCCACGCTCATGTAGAACATGGTGGCGCTCGGGAACCACACGGCGAGGCCCATCCAGTAGACCCAGAAGCACAGGAAGCCATGCCAGGGGCCGAAATCGCCGCGCGTCCACAGGTACAGGCCGCCGGCTCCGGGGTATTTCACGATGAGCGCCGCCACCGCAATCGCCAGCGGGATCACGAACAGCAGCGCAGTCAGCAGCCACAGCATGACTGAGCCGGGGCCGGCGTGCGCCGCCGCCGGAATCCACCGGGTCCCGATGATGCAGGCGATGGCGAACAGCGTGACATCGCGCAGTCCCATTTCCCGCCGGAGTTGCGACATGGTTAAAGGGAGGACAACTCCGCGCCCACCCGGCGCAGGCCTTCCTTGAGGAACTCGGGCCTGCCGCCCAGCCACAGGCGCACGTAGCCTTCGACTCCCAGATGAATGCCGGGGACGACAAGCACGCTCCGGTTCACGCGGATGCGCTCGCACAGTTCATAGCTGGGCATGGGCGAACCGTAGCGTACCAGGCATAAGGCGCCGGCTTGCGGTTCGCGGAAGGCCAGGAAGCCGCCGAAGCTCTCCACCCATTCGCGCACGATGGGAAGATTGTGCTGCAGGATGCCGCGGGTGCGGGCGTACAGCTTTTCGCGATTTTCGGGCATCGCGGCCACGCGCGCCACGGCGTCGGAAATCTTGTTGGGGCCGATCGTAAGGTAATCGTGCTGGCTCCAGCATTCGGCCACCACGCTGGGCGGGCCGGCGATCCAGCCGATGCGCACGCCGGGAATTCCGTACGCCTTGGAAAGTCCGCTGGTCACGATGACGCGGTCGCTCATACCCCAGAAGCTGGGCGTCCGCGGGCAGTGGATTTCGGCGCCCAGGTACACTTCGTCCGCCAGAAGATACGCGCCCACCTGTTCGCAGCGCGCCACCATGCGGCGCATGGCTTCCAGGGAGAGGATGGAGCCGGTGGGGTTGTTGGGATTGGAAACGTAGACCAGGCGCGTTTGCGGCGTCACGGCGCGGTCGAACTCCTCCCAGTCTGGCTCCCAGTCGCGGTCCAGGCACAGGCTGAAGCGGTCGACGGTGGCGCCAAGGCTGGGCGGAATGCCGCCGTACTGCATGTAATTCGGAACCTGGAAAGCCACATGGTCGCCGGGACGCAGCAGGGCGAGGGCCAGGACGTAATTCGCTTCGCTGGTGCCGTTGGTCACCTCGATGTGGCCGGCCGTCGCCCCGGGATATTGCAGGGCGAGCGTTTCCCGCAGAGCGATGGTGCCGTTGGACTGGCTGTAGCCCAGCGGCATGTTCAGAATGCCATCGAGGTCAAGGCCCATTTCCGCCATCTCGCGCAGGCTCACGGGACGCACGCCGCTCTCGCTCATATCCATCTCCACCAGGTTTTCCCAGGTGGACTGCATGCGCTCCATTTCGAATTGTTCGATCTTCAACGAAGGCTCCTCAGGCAATACTCGGCGATGTACAGGTCTTCCACGCCCAGTCCCGTGAAGTCGCAGACGGTGATGCCGCTGCGGTCCCAGGCGGGCGGGTGCTCGCAAAATGCGCCCATCTCCAGGACGCGGCTCCATTCGGCGGGTGCGTATTGCAATTCACCCAGCTTCTCACACTGCCGCAGGGAATCGGCCAACAGCAGGGCGGCGCGGTGGAGTATGCCGGGGTCGAGTTCCTGTTTGTGCGGGGAATCGGCGCCCACGGCGGAGATATGCGTACCGGCTTGCAGGTCGCGCGCGAAAAGCAGCGGCTCGCGCGAGGGCGTCGCGGTCACCAGCAACCGGGACTCGCGGGCGGCTTCGCCCGGCGTGCGGACCACGGTGATTTCCACGCCAGGCAACAGCGACGCCACGTCGCGGCGGCATTCGGCCGCGCGCTCGGAGTTCCTGCCCCACAGCACGATGCGCCGCAGGGGCAGCACTTCGGCATGCATGGCGGCCTGGAGTCGGGCCTGCACGCCGGTGCCCAGGATGCCGAGGGTGGAATCGGCGCGGCCCAATTCGCGGGCCGTCATTGCCGCGACGGCGGAAGTCCGCACGTCCGTGAGGTGGCCGGAATCCGCCAGGAACGCTACCGGCTCGCCGGTTTCCGCCGAAGAGAGCAGCATCATGCCGCTGCTGGTGGAAAGCCCGCGGGCGGTGTTGCCGGGGAACGTGCCGGCGATTTTCAGCGCAAAATAGGGTCCGCCCTGGCGGTAACTGGACTTCATGTGGACCTCGGCGCATCCCGCCGCGATGTCCAGGTGCATGGGCATGGGGGTCTTGCACTCCCCACGCGAGTGCGCGATCAGGGCATCTCGCATACAGTCGATGATTTCGCGATAAACCAGCGAGTGCCGGATCTCTCCGAGCGTGGCCAGGCGCATGGGTATAAGCGTAGCTCACCGCGCCCGGCCAGGAGCAGCCGGCCCTATTTCGGCTTACGGAGTTCGAGCGTGACGGTGTGGAATGCCCCCGCCTGCTGCTCCGCCCGGGCGATTTCGAACCCCGTCTCCCGCGCCAGCCGTTTGTAATAATCCAGGTCCATCGGCTTCTCCGGCCAGAACGTGCCGTAACCCGTCTGAACCACTCTGCCGGGAAGCTGGAAGCGGAACCGGAATACCGGACCGCGCGTGTCTTCCTCAGGCGCAAGAGGGATCTCTGCGTCCCAGATGATCCACCGCCCTTCGCGCCGGAGCACGCGGAACACTTCGGCGAAAACCCGCCGCTGAACCTCGGGACGCATGTACATGAGCGAGAAGAATGCCGTAGCCGTGTCAAAGGAACCGTCGAGGAACTTCAAATCGGTGGCGTCCATGACGATCTTGAGCGGTCCCGCCGGCGCTTCCTCCAATTCGCGCTTGGACAGATCCACGGCGATCGTCTGAGTGGGCTTCATCTGGCCGATAATTCCCTCGCCGCCGCCGCCAATATCGAGTATGTAGCCCACCGCCTGGAAATCGGCGACAACGAAATCCTGGCGCTCGAAGAGGTGCATTTTGGGCCCATCCGCCGCGACGGAAAACGCGCCGCCCGCCAGGGCCAAAAGGAACAGCGTTCGAGTGATCCTCATGATTCAGGATACGAAGACCCGAATTATTCCGTTCCCCGCGAGTCCCCCCGTTCGACGCCACAATTCCAAATTGCGGGCCGGGAACCGATAGAATAACCGCCAGGTATCGGCGCACACGCCAATTGGGAAGGAGCACTCAGCATGAGCAATATCACGCTTAAGGTCAACGGTAGTACGCACACGCTGGATATCGAACCGGCCACCCCGCTGCTCTACATCCTCCGCAATGACCTCGGTCTGCGGGGCCCGAAGTTTGGCTGCGGACTGGGTCAGTGTGGGGCTTGCACAGTGATTGTTAACGGCGCTGCGGTTCGTTCCTGCATCATGCCGGCATCTTCAGTCAAGGGTGAAATCACCACGCTCGAAGGGCTTTCCTCGAACGGCAGGCTGCACCCGCTACAGCAGGCGTGGATCGATGAGCAGGTCCCGCAATGCGGTTTCTGTCAGAACGGACAAATCATGACGGCGAAGGCGCTGCTGGACAAAAATCCGCATCCGGCCGATGCGCAGATCCGAGAGTCCATGAACGCAACGTTGTGCCGCTGCATGACGTACTACCGCGTTCAAACCGCCATCAAACGCGCCGCCAGGATCATCGCGGATGCCCAGCCTGTTCAGCCGGTTCCAGGAAAGCCGGCTTCGGGAAAGGAGGTCGCGGCATGACCGCCTTCACCGGAATTCCGAAACAGGTCGAAGAAGTCCTCACCACCCATCGCCGGGGCTTCCTCAAGAATGCTGGGCTGCTCGTCGTGAGCTTCGCCGCGGGCGCCGGTGGTTTGATTATGGAGGCGGACGCGCAAGATAGCACCACCGCTCACCCGGCAGATCCTTATCCCGATCTCGATTTCCGGCAACTCGATTCGTGGATCGTCATTCATGAGAACAACACGGCAACCTTTTACGTCGGCAAAACGGACTGCGGCCAGGGTACCGGCACATCCTTCCGCCAGTTGATGTCCGACGAACTCGACATCGCCTTCGATCGGACCGCCTGTATCATGGGCAGCACCGATAACACCGTCGATCAGGGCGGATCGGGTGGGTCGACCGCGATGGAGAGAGACTCGTGGCCGATGCGCCGTGCTGCCGCTGAAGCCCGCCGGGTGCTGCTCGAAATGGCATCGGGCCGCCTCGGAGCGCCGGTCGATCGACTGGCTGTCAGCAACGCCGTGATCGCCGTGAAAGCCGATCCCTCAAAACGCGTTACTTACGGCGAACTGATCGCGGGAAGGAAGTTCAACGTGAGGCTGACGGGCGCCAATGTGAACGTCGTCACCGGCGTCGCCAAAGTTAAGCCGGTGCGGGAACTCAAGTCTACCGGCCAGTCTCCACAACGTGACGACATCCCTGCCAAAGTGGACGGTTCTCTGGAATGGGCCGTCGACGTGAGACTGCCGCGAATGGTTCACGCGCGCAACGTCAAACCTCCTTTCGCCTGCGCCAGGCTGACGGGTATCGATGAATCCTCGGTGCGAAGCCTGCCTGGCTTCATCCGGGTAGTCGCCAAAGGCAACTACGTGGCCGTGGTGTGCGAACGCGAGGAACAGGCCATCCGCGCCGCGCGCCAGCTCAAGACCACCTGGGAGAAACCGGCAACCGCTCCGTTCCCCGCTTCTGAAAACCTCTTCGACTACATGCGCGCCACAACGCCCACTTCGGCATCCAATCCGATCGTGACGGGAAACACCGAGGCGGCATTTTCGAGCGCGGCAAAGATCATCGAAGCGGAATACGAAGTGCCCTTCCAGGGACACACCGCCTTCGCAGGCGCTCATGCCACAGCGGACCCGTCGGATGGCCAAATGACCGTCTACTCGAACGATATGAAGTCCTATGGCATGCGAAACGGTGTCGCAACGTTCCTCGGCATGCCGCGGGAGAAGGTCCGGGTCGTCTGGATGCAGGGCCCGCAGGGCTTCGGCCGGACTGCGGCGGACGATGCGGGTTGTGAGGCGGCCTGGATCGCACGCGAGGTCGGCCGCCCCGTCCGTGTGCAGTGGATGAGGGATGAGGAGACGGCGTGGGATACCAAGAGTCCGGCATTCCTGGTGAAAGTGCGCGGAGGCCTGGATGCCGGGGGACGTCTCATCGCCTATGATTACCGTGCTCGTTCGTGCGACTACAACCATGTCGGGTACAACGAGCCCGATACCGTGCTGATCGCACAACTTATGGGATCGAGGCGGGCCAAACCGGCCGCTGGCAGTTCCGCCACGCCTTCCGAAATGTACGCCATCCCGAATCGCCGGATGGCGGGCGAGGTCGTCAGCCTGCCTGTCGTTTGGGAAACGCCCCTTCGCACCGGCAATCTGCGCGATCCGAATGGCCCCCAATCGACGTTCGCCGCGGAATCGTTCATCGACGAACTGGCGGCGGCGGCCAAAGCCGATCCGTTGGAATTCCGAATGAAGATGCTCCAGGCCGCCACAACCGACGACGGCGGGTTCCGGCGCGCGCGGTCCATTGCCGTTTTCAATGCCGTCGCCGAAGCTTATGGCTGGGATCCGCGCCCTTCGCCCAAACCCGAAAGCAAGGCAAACATCCTGACCGGACGCGGCATCGCCTACTCCTTCCGCGGTCAGACCGTGGTTGCCCAGATCGCCGAGGTGGAAGTGAATCGCCAGACCGGTCATGTATGGGCGAAGCGGCTGGTGTGTGCGCACGACTGCGGTCTGGTAGTCAATCCCCAGAGCCTGCGTCATACCGTTGAGTGCGCCATGCTGCACGGGCTGAGCCGTGCGATTCACGAGGAAGTTCGGTTCGACACCGAGAAGATCACGAGCACGGACTGGGTGTCGCATCCGACTCTTCGCCATGCCGACGCCCCGGAACGAATTGACATCGTGCTGGTGAACGGGGATCCGAATCCGAACCGTCCCGACCTACCGCCCTATGGAGCCGGGGAGGCGGCGCTCAAACCCATGCTCGCCGCGATCGCAAACGCGGTCTACGACGCCACCGGCGTTCGCATCCGGAGAGTTCCCTTCCGGGACGATCGCGTGCTTGCCGCTTTGAAAGCTGCTCGTTTGTAATTCGGCGCCACCTGGGCAGGTGGCTCACAATTGCCCGAATTGCCAAGTGGCGCTCCACGACCTGGCCATCGGGAAATTCCCAATCGCCGTCCGGAAAACCGGTATGGAGATACTCTTCCGGCTGCATTACTTTCCGCCCGTCAGTCCGGCAAGAAGGCGCTCGTACTCCGCGGTCACCGCGTCCCACGAATATCGCGTGCGAGCACGCTCCATGGCGCGTTGGCGCAAGGTCTCGCGCGCTTCTTCGGTCATCGCCAGCACACCTTCGAGTTTGGCGTTCAGATCGGTCCAGTCGAAGGGAATGCCGGCGTCTCCGGCGACTTCCGCATTCTCCGGCGTATCGCGGTACAACACCAGGGCGCCGCGTCCCATGGCTTCGATCAGCGCCGGATGGGTACCGCCCACTTCGGTGGCGTGGATGTAGGCGAAAGAGTGCGATTGCAGTTGGCGATAGCCTTCGCCGTAGATGGCGCCGGGCATCACGATGCGCGGATCGCCGGTATCGCGGATGCAGCGAATATACTCCTCCGCGTACGGCGCGTCGCCGATGAGCGCGAGTTTCAACGGGGTCGCCAGTTTCTCAAAAGCCTGGCGCACTTCCAGTGGATGGTTCTCCGGCTCCAGGCGGCTGACATACAGGAAGTAACTCTCCGGCGCGAGGCCGAGTTTCTCCAGGATCGCCGTGCCCCCCACCTTACCCAATTCGGCGCCGTACGAAATGAACAGGCTGCCTTGGCCCCACTGCCGGAGATAGTATTCCTGAATGGTCAGAGCATCGGTGACAATCACCGACGGGCAGAAGGTAGCCAGCCATTCGGAGAAGTAATACCACGCCTTGGCGAGCCGGTTCCACTTCTTGCGCTTGCGCTCGATTCCGTCCACGTTGAGCGCCACCGGCATTCGCGCCACGCGCGGCAGCCAGGTGAAGATGGCGTTGGCGCCGTTGCAGTACAGCGCCGCATCCACGCGATGGGTCATCAGGTGGAGGGTAGACAGGCAGGTATGCCCCAGCGTATCGAAGTATTTGTGCCGGATGGTGGGCAGATACTGCAGCTTGACGCCGCGGTATTGCGGCGCGGAATGCCGCTCGCGACAGTAGACCGTTACCTGGTGGCCGCGCTCGACCAATCGCACGGATAGTTCTTCAGCGAACGTTTCGAAGCCACCGTAGTTGGCGGGGATTCCCCGCGTTCCCAGGAGGGCGATGCGCACTCTTTCAGGTTCTCGCAGTTTCAGAGCGTGAAAGCATTCGGACCATTTTCTTAGGAGCCTGCTTGCTCACCGGCGCGTATTGGAACCAACTCGCCACGTATTGATCGTCCACCCGCTGGCTGGCCTGAATGGCGCGCCGTTTGGCCAGCGTACGTTTCAGGTTCTTCGCCAGAAACCAGTAAGCCTTCAGCGAGGTGTGCTCCCATAACAGGCAACACATCACCACCATCAGATCGCGCGAGGTAATAGAAAACCAGTTACGCCAGTACAGGTCCGGAGAAATATTCTTGATGCGCATCAGGAAGCGATTCTTCACCGAGTGCATGTTGATCTCCGGGGGCAGCGCGCGGCGATTGCCGGGCAGCACCTTGCGCACGTGATACCCGCGGGCATACGGCGCATAGAGACACTTCCAGCCCATCAACTGTGCCCGCCAAGCCACATCCGCATCTTCCCGGTAGACAAAAAAATCGGAATCGAAAAACTCTCCATCGAGCGAAATATCTTCGATCATGGAGCGCCGGTACAGAGCTGCCGCGGCCGTAGCGCCGAATACGTATTCGTACTGGAGGTAGTGCCCGTTGTCCACTTCCTGGCTACCGCGGTCCAGGTGGCGCAGCATCGGATTGAAATAGATTCCGGTGGAATCCACTACGGGTTTGTCGGGAATCTCGAAGTGGCTGGTCATGGTCAGCAGTTTGCCGCAGACCGCGCCGATCTTCGGATCGAACTGTCCGGCATCCGCCATCGCCTGAATGAAATTCGGCAGCAGCAGAACATCCGGATTCAGGGTCAGTACCCATTCCCCGCTGGAGAGTCCGATGGCTTGATTCTGCGCCGCGGCGAATCCCAGGTTGTCGTTGTTGTAGTAGACCTGACAACGATCTTCAAACTGTTCCAGGATGTCGGTCGTGCCATCGGTGGACGCATTGTCTACTACGATAATTTCCTTATTCGGGTACTTTTGCGCCAGCACCGATTCCAGGCACCGCTTGATGAAACGGCCGCTATTGTAGGTAACTATCGTGACAGATACGAAGTCGTTGTGCACCATGAGCTAGAACCTGAGTAACCGACCCTTCTGTACATCTGAATTCCCCGAAATACCCTGGATTGAACCTGCACTACCCCGTCCCGCCGCACCAGAAACCGCGGCCGGCGAGCCGCACCACGCTCGCATTAGCTGCTATGGGCTTCAGGCTGAGTTGCGTGGACGATTCCACAATCGCCCGCAGTATCGAACCTGCCGCCACAGCCAAAGCGACCGCCCGGAACGCTAACGGACGGAAGTGCCTGGCTGAATACCTCAGTAGACTACCATACCAATAAACTCGCCGCTTCTCCACAGACAACTGCGGTATCGAATGGCCACCCGTGTGTTTCCCAACAGCTTCAGGAACGTATTGGAAGATGTATCCCCGATCCGCCGCCCGCCGGCAAAAATCGACATCCTCAAACCAAAGCGGATGGAAACCTTCGTCGAAGCCGCCCAGTTCCTCCCACACCGCGCGCCGTACCATCAGGAATGCTCCCGCCGGCTGTTCCACCGCGGAGCGCCGTCCAGGATTCAGGTCCAGGGCGCGATATCTGCGGTTAACGGGGTTATCCGGCCAGACCCTGTTCAGCAGGAGAGCTTCCAAAATCAACGCGCCGGGAGTGGGAAACCGGCGCACCATGAAACCGACCTGCGGGCGGCCCTCGCGATCCAGAAGTTGGCCCCCTGCCCCGGCGGTTCGCGGCAAGTCGCAGGCCTCGCGCAAGGGCTCCAGACTGCTTTGCACCACGGCGTCCGGATTCAGCAGCAAAATATGTGTGGAGTTCAATACCAAAAAGCCCTGATTGACCGCCGCGGCGAATCCGCGATTTTCGCTATTGGCGATCAGACGCACGCCGCGCCGGGCAACTTCCGCAATCGTACCGTCGTGCGAGGCATTGTCCACCACCACCAACTCGGCCCCGGTGGCCAGTGCGGCATCCAGGCAAGGGCCGATTTCCACCGCCGAATTATAGGTGACGATGATGATGCCGATGTCCGACATGTGTCACTTTGCCCCACCGCCAGTCAGAAGGAAGTACAGCCGCCAATACCAGTCTGCCCCGGCCTCGCGTTGTAACTCGCCGATCGCGCGTTCCTGATCGGATAGGAGCCGTTCCAGTACTTCGGGGTCCCACAGAGTCCTATTCGCGCGCAAAGCGGGGCACTCATGGGCCCCTTGCAGTTTGCCCCGCAACCACATCCTTGCCGCGCCATGCCGCCACGCCACCGCGCCCCATAATGCCTGCGCCGCGACGATGCGCCACATCCACCCCACCAGCAGTTTTTCCGGATAGTGCCGCGCCACCAGCAGTACCTGGTTGCGTGAGATCAGGCGCACTGTTTCCGGGTGCCAGCGCCCCAACGCCGCGCTGCCGTGATGGCGCGCCACGGCATCCGGCAGATACTCGCCTTCGCAGCCCGCATGGGCGCAGCGCAGTCCGAAATCGACATCTTCTAAATACGATCCGAAGCTCTCTTCCAGCAGGCCGACTTTTCTGAAAAGGCCGGCGCGAAACAGCGCCGCCGTCCACGGTGCGGACCAGATCCGGCGCGGCGCGCGAAAGCCAGGCCCGTCGAGCCAACCGTTGCCCGCGCGCCACGTGGCGCCCCCGCGACAGGTGAGATCGAAGGTGCCATCGATCCGGCTCTCGTTCGCGGCCCGCAGGATTTTCCCGGTGGCGAACCAGCCGTGCGCGCCACGGAGGCGCTCGAAATAGTCCGGCGCCAGTTCCACGTCGCTGTTCAACACCGCAATCCACTCGCCGCGGCTCTCGCGGATTCCGCAATTCACGGCCGCTGCAAAGCCCGCATTCCGGCCCATCGGAATCACCCGCGCCCCGGCGCCCCGCGCCACTTCCGGCGCGCCATCTTCACTGCCGTTATCTACTACCAGCAACTCGTCCGCCGGACAAGTCTGCATGGCAAGAGTAGCCAGCAGCCGCTCCAATAGCGCGCGGCCGTTCCACACGGGCACCACGGCGCTGATCATCGGAAGAAGCGCTTCCTGGCCAGGAACGCCAGGTTCTGAAAGCCGTCGCGCCACGCGTTGAGCTTCGTCTCGCCCAACCGCGAGGAGTATTGAATCGGTATTTCGCCGAAACGAATCGCCGGATTGCGCACCGCTTCGATCTTGATTTCCTCGCTGAACGCCATGCCGTCCGATTCCAGTTTCATGTCCTTCAGAATGGACCGCCGGAACACCCACATACCCGATTGCGAATCGCGCACCCAGTGAAAAAACAGGAACGACATCCACAGCGAAAGAATCAGATTGCCGAACTTGTTCTTAAAGCTCATGGCGCGCGGATCGCGAGCCGGGAAGCGCGACATATTCAGAAAATCGACTTCCAGATGGAGAAACGCTTCCAGCAGGTACGACAAGGCGTCCACCGGGTAGCTCTGATCGCCGTCCAGCGTAACGATCACATCGCAGGTGGCAGCGGCGAATCCGCGCTTGTAGGCGCGCCCGTACCCGCGCACCTCTTCGCGAATTACTTTCGCGCCGAGAGACGCCGCCACGTCACTGGTACGATCGGTGGAGTTGTTGTCCACCACGATCACTTCGTCGACGAACTCGGGCGTAGCCCGCAAGACCTTTTCGATTCCCTGCTCTTCATTCAGGCAGGGGATAATCACGGTAATCGACTGTCCTTTATACATGTCCAGACTTTTTTCCGCAGCCGCGCGTCACTACAATATATAAACGCGGTTACCATGAAGCCAATGAAGCGTCTGCTGTGCCTTCTCCTTTGTTCCGGCGCGCTCGCGTGCGCCGGAGATCTTTCCACCGCCAAGACCGTCTACGTGCTCTCCATGCCGCGCGGCATGGACCAGTATCTTGCCAACCGATTGACGAACAGCCATATTTTGCAGGTAGTTACCGATCCCAAGAAGGCCGACGCATTCATCACCGACCGCGTTGGGGATGCCTTCCAGGCCCAAATGGATGTCATTTTCCCGCCGCCTGAGCCCGTAGACGACACTGCCGATGCGGATGACAAGGCGGATGCCCGAAAGCCAGTCGCCGCCAAGGCGGGCACGGACAAGGCTGGTACGGACAAGACGGGCACGGCCAAGGTGGCCAACAAAGGTGCGCAGTCCTCCGCCAACCCGGTCCCGATGTTCGGCCCCACGGTCAATAAACTCTCCAATCCGGCACTCGTGTCCACTTTCGCCCGCAATAAAGGTACCATCTTCCTGGTGGACGCCCAGTCCCGTGAAGTCCTCTGGAGCGTGTACGATCCACCCAAATCTTTCGATAGCAAGGATCTCGATCGCACGGCAAGCGACATTGTAAGCCGCCTCAAGAAGGACCTGAAGAAGTAGCCCGCTTCTTCCGGACCATCTCGCAGTAACCGGCCGCCAGTTTCCTGGTGATCGCGGCCATATCCCAATTTGCCACCACCTCTCCGCGCGCCCGCCGCGCCATCGCCTCGGCTTCCTCGGGATCTTCCAGCAGGGCCAGGACCCGCTCGGCGAATCCGGTCGCGTCGGACGCCAGCGCGCAGAACTCGCCATCATCCGTCGCCAGACCCTCGGCGCCAACCACCGTGGACACCGCCGGAATGCCCGCCGCGAACGCCTCCAGCAGTTTGACACGCACGCCCGATCCGCTCAGAATCGGACAGACGAAGACGGAATATCGCGACAGCGGCTCGCGCACATCCTCCACATAGCCCAACATTTCCAGACTCTCGGAGTAATCGGCGTAGGTGTGCACCGGCGGCGGCTCGCTGCCGGCCACCACCAGCCGCGCCTCCGGCTGCCGGCCCAGAATCAACGGCAGCACCTGGCGCACAAACCAATCCATCGCCACCCGGTTGGGCTCGTGCCGGAAGCTGCCCACGAACAACATAGTCAGCGGTTCGCGCCCCTCGGGGCGGAATTCATACTGCGAGGTGTCGATGCCCGCGCGCATTCCGTCGCGCAGCCTGGAGGCGAGCCGCGGAAGGTACGACAGCAGATACTCCCGGTTCGCCGGCGTGCACACCTGCACCTGGTCGAACCGCGGCAGCGTGCGCAGTTCGTAGCGCAGCGCGCGCAGATATTCGTAGCGCGCCTTCCATTCCTCGGTGAGTCCGATCATGTGCCCCAGCCCGCGCCGGATGGATTGGAAATAGATGTCGTGCTCGAAGAGGGCGCAGGCGATGCGCCGGTACTCTCCATGGTATTGCGCCAGGGCGGTGTATTCGAGTTGGAGCACATCGATGCGCTGCTGATAGAGTTGGCGGTGGATCAGCCACGCCAGATCTTCGTTGGCGAATTCGTTTACGGCGTGGGGCAGAAGCGCGCCCGCATCGCGCACGCTGCCGCCCGGCCGCACCAGCCACTCCGCGCTGGCGCAGAACCGGCGCAGCTCTTCGTTGTCCTTCTCCTGCCACTCCCAATCCAGCAACTCGACAACGTGCACCTCGGCCAGCGGCGTCAGTTGCCGCAGCGTCTGATACATAAAGACACCGCCGCCGTGCACCGGCGGGCAGATCGGATACGGCGATACAAACAGCACTCGCAGCTTTTCCGGCGACGCTTCCATGGGTGCGAAGCGATCCCGGAAATAGCCGCCCAGCGGGCGCCGGAACGCTTCGGTATCGCTCACCAGTGCCAGCGAGCGTGCCCGGCGCCGCGAGCGGCAGGCCTGCGGCAATTGCGTGAAGGCACGCCACAGCGCCGGGAAATTCGGCCGCAGCGCGATGTCTCCGAACAGCACCGCCAGCAGCGCGCCGGCCCAGGCGAACAGAAAATGCTCCAGCAGTTTGGGCCACTCGTGGATGTTCTTCCAGCAGAACAGCAGGTAATTTTTCTTCAGCACCGCCTGAATCTGTTCTTCGCGGAAACGCTTCCCGATGGTGCCCCGGTGCTCATGATACACGATGCTGCGCGGCTGGTAGAGCACCTTCCAGCCGCGCTTCCACGCCATGTAGCCCAGGTCCGTGTCTTCCAGGTAGAAGGGCGCCAGCAGTTCGTCGAAGCCGCCCAGTTCCAGGAATTTTTCGCGGTCGAAGGCGCAGGAGCCACCGCCGCCGTAGAAGCACGGAAACAGGTCGCGCACTTGCGGATCGATGCGATGGCGCACGCGCAGGCCGCCATCCTGCCACCAGCCCTGCGTCAGGCCGGTTTCTTCGCGCACCTTGGCCGGGTCGGTGAAGAAAATCTGGCAGGACACAGCGAACACATCGGGGTCTTCGAAGCCTTCCAGCAACGGCGCGAGGAAATCGGACGCCACCCGCATATCGCTATTCAGCAGGACGACGATCTCGTTTTTCGCCGCGCGGAATCCGGCGTTGGAGCCGCCGCCGAATCCCAGATTCCGCGGCAGCGCCACCAACCTGACAAGCGGGAAACGGGCGCGGACAAACTCCGCGCTGCCATCCTCCGACCCGTTGTCCACAACTACGATCTCGTTATCCGGATCGCCCGCCAAAGCGGTCACGATGGACGGCAGATATTTTTCCAGCAGATCCTTGCCGTTCCAATTGGGGATAACCACGGAGGCGGAACGCGGCCGCCCGGCGCGCCTGGTACCGCCGCGCGGCTTTTTGCGCGGCATCAGATCGGTAATTGCCAGCAGCAGAATGCTCAGCGCGAGGAACAGGGGCGAGAGCAGGAGGAGCGGAAGAGCGCGCAGGAAGCGCTTCAGCAGGGTCATAGGTACGACGGGCCTCCCGGCCGGAGTTTGCAGCGAAGAAGGGTCAGACAGCTCTGCCTACTGCGGCGCAAAAACAGCGCCTTCAGGGCAGAGTAGTCTGACCCGGGGTTCCGCTGCGGCGCAAAAACGGCGCCTCCAGGGCAGAGTAGTCTGACCCGTGGGACCATGTTAACTGGCAGGCACAACCGGACCGAGTCCCACCTTACGGCCCAGTTTCACCCAGCGCGACCCGCGGAACAGCGCTACCTGCTCGCCCAGCAGGCGCGCTTCTTCCTGCAACTGGAGCGCCCACTCCGTGCGTTCGTGCAGTTCCTTTTCCGAGGCGTGCAGCGCCTCCACGGCCTTCACCAACTCCGCCGTCTGCTTGTCCACTTCCGCTTTCAGACTGGTCTCCACGTCTCTGGCCCACTGGGTCTTGCCGCGAATGTCTTCCTCCAGTTCGCGCACCTTGGCGGCATACTGTTCGGCCATCGCACGGGCGGCCTCCTGTCCGGCGGCCACTTCCGCCTGCAGCGCCTCCACGCGCGCGCGCCGCTCCTGCACTTCCCGGTTCAACTCTTCGGCCCACTCGTTGCTGCGCTCCAGCGCCTCCTGCTGCTCGCGGAACATGGTCAGCAGTTTCTGATGCTCTCGATCGAATTGGGCAATATCCCGCTGCACTTTGTCCAGCCATTCGTCCTTGGTGGCCAGTTCCTGTTCCAGCAGCAGAATGTGGCGCTCGCGCTCGCGCAGCACATTGGCGGCCCGCGGCACGTACACGAAAATCGGATTGCCCATCTGCGGCCGCCGCGCGCACACCGCCACGAAGAAGTGCGATTCGGCGGGCGCCGGCTCGCCGGCATCCACCCTCACTTCGAACGTATGACCCGCTTCGTGCGGCTGGAAGGTGACGCCCTCCACGTGATTTTCCAGGAACAGCGCCACGTGCGGGAAGACCGCCAGCAGTTCCTCGCGAAACTCTTCGAATTCGAATTCGTGCACGTGAAAAGGATTGGCGCCCTGCTCCCCGCGCGATTCGGTGTAGTACAGCTTATTGGGCGTGGAGACGATGAACTGGCCCGCCGGCGCGAGCACGCGCAGCACTTCGCGGAGGAAACCGCGCCAGTCCTCCAGGTGCTCGATCACCTCGAAGCCCACCGCCAGGTCGAAGGCGCCATCGGCAAAAGGCAAGGCCGTGCACGATGCCGCCTGGAAGCTCAAGTTCTCGCCGCGATAATTCCGCCGGGCGAACTCCACCGCCTCAGGCGCCACGTCCACGCCCACCACGCTCACCGCGGTCTGCGCTAGTTCGGCCGAGCCATAACCCGCTCCGCACCCGGCATCCAGCACACGCTTACCGCGCGCCAGTCGAGCCGCGAAGGCATACCGCGCCATGTGCTCGTTCAGCAGATCGACGTCCACCTCGCCGGGAATCAGCCTTTCCCCCGTGAACTCAGCCAACGTGCTTCTCCCTTGGCGGGGCGTTCGATTCCGCGCCCAGACGCGCGTTCACTTCCACGCGGCACGGCAGGTGCATGTATCCGTAGATCTCATTTTCCTGCCGGCTCATTTGCAGAGCCACGGCGTTATCGATCCAGTCGCACATGGTATATCCCGAAAGCGGCCCATCGGCAATCGCCGGAGAGAAGGAAAACGAGGCTGGATACAACTCCGGCAGATCCACGTGGAAA
Source organism: Candidatus Sulfopaludibacter sp. (assembly GCA_031292755.1). Classification (GTDB taxonomy): domain Bacteria; phylum Acidobacteriota; class Terriglobia; order Bryobacterales; family Bryobacteraceae; genus Sulfopaludibacter. Next base: position 6,600 of record JARLGM010000092.1, on the reverse strand, counting down.
TCCACCGTGGCAATATCGCCGGGCTGCATGGCGGCCAGTTCGTAGCCCTCGCGCGCGCTGTTGGTGCCCGAAAAGTCCATGCCCAACTGATTGCGCAGCATGAAGCCCACCATGGGCAGCGCCAGATCCGCCTTGGCCCGGACGCTGATTCGCACTACGATGCGCGAGTTGGGTTCGAGCATGGGCAGGCGCCCGCCCTGTTCGTCCAGTACGGCAATCCCGAGGATTTCCGCCCGCCCATCGCCGAAGCGATGATCGATATTCGGAATGGTCTCGACGATCTCCGGCGCGCGCACCGGTCCCGAACGCCGCCGCGGGGCGTCCGTGACTACGCGCGCCCGCAGGTAGGTGGAGTCCTTTTCGGTCATCGCCGCCAGGTAGCGGGAGATGACGGCATCCGGCTCGCCGATCTCGCGCAGACGCCCGTGGTCCAGCCACAACGCCCGGTCGCCAATGGCCTTCACATCGCTGACCGCGTGCGAGACGAACAGAATGGTCACGCCGCGCGCGCGCAGTTCGTGTACCTTGCGCATGCAGCGCTGCCGGAAGTAAATGTCGCCCACGGCCAGCGCTTCGTCCACCAGCAGAATCTCCGGGTCTACGTTGATCGCCACGGCGAACGCCAGGCGGACCACCATGCCGCTGGAGTAGGTCTTCACCGGCTGGTTAATGAAGTCGCCGATCTCGGCAAAGTTCTCGATGTCTTGGTAGCGCTCGTCGATCTGGCGCGTGGTCAGGCCCAGAATCGAGCCGTTCAGATAGACGTTATCGCGGCCAGTGAATTCCTGGTTGAAGCCCGCGCCCAGTTCGAGCAGCGCCGAAACCCGCCCGTTCACCGCGAGCGTGCCGCTGGTAGCCGGCAGGATCCCGGCGATCATCTGCAACATGGTGCTCTTGCCGGAGCCGTTCTCGCCCACAATGCAAAACGTCTCGCCCCGTTTCACCTCGAACGAAAGATCGTGCAGCGCCCAAAAATCGCGGTGCCGCTTCAGACGGTTGAACGAAAGTAGTTCCTTCAACCGGTCGCCCGGAGCGTCGTAGATCGCGTAGCTCTTGGAAACACCTTGAAACTCAACGGCTGTCACAGTGATATGCGGGAAAGCTTCAGTGTAACCCCAACTGCAGCGCCTGGCGCAGACCGGGATCGTGGCGCACCCGCCAGATCCGGCTGTCCAAATAGTAATGAGTCAGACCGAAGCCGCTGAACAGTCCGAACGCCAGGTCCGATGCCTTTCCCAATTCGAAACCGGGGATCCGGTACAGCGCGCTGAACAGCAGCGCCACACCAGCATAGGCAAACAGGCTGCGGCTCACCGCCGCGGGAATGGCCCCATGATCTTCGCGCCCGCCGTACCGGTTCCGGTTGTGGAACCAGATCAGCGCGTGATACTGCAGGTTGTGTACGATCGTCACAGTCGGCACAGCCGCCTGCCAGCTCATGTACGCGAAGGTCAGCCAGTGCAGCGGAATCACCGCCGCGAACAGCAGGTACTTGGGAACATCCGGTGCGGCGCCCGACCTGTACCGCTGCACCTGCCGTGCCAGGTACACCGCCACCGTCGCGCCCAGCAGGATCCACATGGGCGTTTCGGCGCGGGGCAACGAAAAGGGGATGCCGAGTTCCCGCGGATGATGAATGAAGAAGCGGTGGAACGGCGGCAGCACCAGGGTCACGCCCAGAAAGACGCGGTCGAGCAGGTTGTCCACCGGCGCCAGGTCGCGGTTCTTCACTTTGTACAGCACCATGAAGCCATAATGCTGGCGGATCACGTGATAGTAGGCCCACACCCCGACCAGCAGGTATAGCCAGCCTTTCCAACCGGCCAGCACCAGCGCCGGTCCCAGCGCGAAAAAGAACACCAGGCTGCCGTAAAACAGCCTGCCGTTCCGCGCCCGCGCTTCGCGATCGAAGAATGTCCGTGACGCCATGCCGAAGATGTGGGTGCCATCGAACCCCACGCTCCAGAACCACCACAGGTAGGTGATGGGCACGTGCATCCCGGCGTACAAGAGCAGATAGACGTAACCCGCCGCCGCACTGCCGATGACCAGCGACAGGTCTACCGTCCGGTTGATGATCCAGCGAGGTCCGGAGGCAGCGCGCTGCGGCACTGCCCGAGTGGCAACGGCGGCCATGAATCGCCGTTATACGAAATGATACTTATTGGCGGCTTCGTCCCAGATAATCTTCTTCTGGTTCTTGAAGCTCAGCGTGGCCATGTGCCCGCTGATGGCGGCCTGCTGCCCCACCAGCGGAGGAGCGATCGGTTTCTCGTTACCCTTTATCGACTGCAGGAAGTTGCGGAAATGATTGATGGCGCCATCGCCCTCGTTGAAATCCTCCTTGCCGTTCAGGTGGACGGGCTTGCGCGCCGCCACATTGGCGGGCGCCTTGCCGCCGAACGTCTCGGGAGTGAAGTACATGTCCTTGCGGTTCATGACCTCGATGGTGCCTTCGTTGCCGCAGATCTGCTCGCCGTAGCCGTAATGATCGTTGCCGAAATAGCAACTGTAGTTGATGTGGAAATTATCCGGGTACTCGTAAATCGCGCTGAAAGTGTCCGGCGTATCGCGATCGTCGTGCCAGCGGTAAATGCCGCCCGAGGCCACGCAGCTTTTCGGCACCGTCCGGTTCAACATGAAGTTGATGATGTCGGTCTGGTGCACCAGCAGATCCGTGGAAATGCCGCCGGAATAATCCCAGTACAGCCGCCATTGGAAGTACCGCTCCGGACTCCAGGAGCGCTTCGGCGCGGGACCCAGGAAGCGATTCCAGTCGGTATTCTGCGTATTGGCTTCGGGCGGGATGACGTAGCGCCAGGCCGGATTATCGGGCAGGGAGTTGCGATACCAGAAAGCGCGGGCGTAGTGCACGTCCCCGATCATGCCCTGCTGGATCATCTCCTTGGCCTTCTTGTAGATCGTGGAGCTGCGATTTTGCGTGCCGACCTGGATCACCTTATCGGTTTTTTCCGCGGCGTGCACAATGTCGAAACCCTCCTCGATGGTGTGAGCCAGCGGCTTTTCGGTGTAGATGTGCTTCCCGGCTTTGATCGCGGCAATGGCCATGTTGTGGTGCAGATGCTCGGGCGTCATGATGAACACGGCGTCGATGGACTTGTCGGCCAGCAGGTCGTTGTAGTCTTTGTAAACCTTCGGAGTGGTGCCCCAGACCGTCTTCATGCGATCTTTGGCGCGGGCGATGTACCCTTCATAGGTGTCGCAGATCGCCGTGATCTCGACATCGTTCGGAGCGGCTGTATGCATCCAGTCCAAGGACGCATATCCGCGGGTGCCGACGCCAATCCAACCAATGTTGATCTTTTCATTGGCGGCGCGGCCAGAGACAACGGCCGGACCTGCGGCGATGGCAGCGGCCTTCAAAAAATCGCGACGATTGAATTCGTCGGCCATGGGGACCTCCTGATTTCGATTGCGCTTTCATCATATCAAAGGGTCCGATTGCGGTTCCGCGAAGCTATCGCTCATACATCGGTCAGACCGTCCGATAAGAGATTTGTGAAACCAGCTAAGGCCGCACGATGGGTGGCCGTCCTGAGCCTGGGACTGGCGGCCTCCGCGGCGGAGATGCCCCTCGCGGAACGGTTTTGGATCTCCGGACAAATCAACAGCATCACGCAGTTCCACGCGGCATTCCGTTCCCCGTACGCCGGGGAAAACAGTCTGCGGGCTTCCCCGGAACTGGCGACTTCCCGGGTCATGACCGTGTTCACGGGCTTTCGCGTCACGAAATCCACCGAACTCCTCCTGGATCTCGAGTCGGCCGGCGGTACCGGAATCAGCAGCGGCGTGGGCCTGGCCGGGTACACCAATCTGGATGTGATGCGGAATCCCGCCTTAGGCAGTAAACCGTACGCCGCGCGCTATATGGTGCGCCAGATCGTCCCCCTGAGCCGGGAAATTAAGGAGGGAACCGCCGGACCACTCGGGCTTGCTCCTACGCTGCCGGTCCGCCGCCTGGAATTGCGATTCGGAAAGCTGAGCACCCCTGACTTTTTCGACGTGAATTCAGTGGGAAGCGACAGTCACCTGCAATTCATGAACTGGACGGTGGACAACAATGGCGCTTACGATTACGCCGCCAACCAGGGCTACACCTACGGCGCGCTCGTGGAATATTACGACCGGAACTGGGCCGTCCGCTTCATGGAAGCCACCATGCCAACCGTCGCCAACGGCCTGGACTTGGACTGGGACCTCGCCAAGGCCCGCGCGGAAAACCTGGAATGGGAACTGAACCGCGGTCTTCTGCCCAACCGGGACGGCGCCATCCGCGTTCTGATGTTCGCCAATCACGCCATGATGGGCTCCTACCGCCGGGCCATCGACAACTTCCTTTCCGGCCGCGTTCCCGATCGTCCCGATATTGCCGCCACCCGTCAGGAGACCAGAGTGAAGTACGGATTCGGATGGAACCTGGAGCAGCAGTTGACGGCACATTGCCGTTTGTTTGTCAGGGCCGGGTGGAATGAAGGACGGTACGAATCTTTTGCTTACACGGAGGTGAACCAGACCGCGGCCGCCGGCGTGCAATGGAGCGGAGCCGCCTGGAAGCGCCGCGCCGACAAAGTGGGCGCCGCCGCCGTAGGGAATGCAATCTCCGGCGATCACCGGCGCTACCTGGAACTCGGCGGCAGTGGTTTGGTGCTGGGCGACGGGGGGCTCAATTACGGTCGCGAGCAGATCGTGGAAGCCTATTACAACTGGAGCCTGGGCCGGGGAATGTCGCTGGGGTTCGACCTGCAACGGATTGTCAATCCGGGGTACAACCGCGACCGCGGCCCCATCCTGGTTCCCTCCCTGCGAGCGCACATCGATATCGATCGCAGCACCTTCGCCCGCCGCGCCCAATGAGCCGGTCTGATATGTGGAGTCATCATGCAAGCGGCGCCGAAAATTACCGTCGAGGTGCCCGCTGAGCTTCTCGACAAGGCGCAACTGGCCAGCGGCAACGGCCTCGCACGCGTATGCGAAGCCTCGCCAACTCCATGATCTCTTGAAAAAGCTCGCCAACGTAAGTGAAAAGATCCGTCAGTCGCGGATCAACCTCCGGAACTTGGCTTAACCGGCCCACGTTGAAGGCTTAGCATGCATGAAGGTTCGGAGGAGTTTTCCCCGAAGTCATCAATCAAGCCTCGTGCGGTGCCTCAAGGTAGGCCCAGCGCTCCACGATCTTCCTGCCCGCGATTCGCCAGATTACGATGCCGCGGAAAGCCAGCCTCTTCCCGTTTTGCGAATCGGTCGCAGTCCAGCGATTCCTCACCACCACCTTGTCATCTTCCGCAATCATGTCTTCGATTTGCACGCGGAGATCGGGAAATCGCTTCAGCGCGCCGCGCACATATTGAATCGCCCCCGCCGGTCCCGGCGGCATTCCTGGTGGCACATCCGCCCCATGATCCACAAAGTCCACGGCGAAGTTCACATTCCCGATCTGCACGTTTTTCCTGTTGACGAACTCCTCGAAGTGGTTCCGGATAAATTCCCGCGCTTCCTCGTGCGTCATTCCGGTTTTGGAGTTGATTGGTTCCACGGTTGCATCTCCTCAGGCGCTCGCGGCGTGACCGCGAAACTCTCCCGCAAATTCCTTCAGGAATCGATCGATCGTGATGGGAGGCCGTCCCAGCAAGCCCTGGAGCATGCCGTCCAACGCTCCGCCGCGTCCGCCCGTGTAGTATTCCTGCAGTTCGAGCAGCGCCGTCACCTGCCACTCCGGCATTCCTTGATCCATCATCGCCTTGCGCTGCGCTTCCGCCGGAATGTCCACGTATCGCGCTGCAATTCCCGCATACCGCGAAATTCTCTCTGCAACATCAGCGCACGTTAGCGCTTCCAGCCCGTTCAGTTCATACGTCTTTCCATCATGCTGACTGCTTCGTAGCGCGTTTGCGGCCACTGCCGCGATGTCCCTCACATCCACGAAGCTCGTCCGCGCGTTCCCCATCGCCCCGTAAAACGCTCCCTGGGCGCGAATGCTGGGCGCGTAGTACGTCAGCAGGTTTTGCAGAAAGCTGTTCGGTCGAAGAATACAGTGCGCTATTTTCGTACCTTTCAACCTGTCTTCCACCCTGCGATGCCAGCTCGGAAACGATTTCCCGTAATCTTCCGCCCCCAGAGCCGAATTCAGCACGATTCGGCGCACGCCTGCCGCCTCGCTCGCCTCAATCGCGTTTCCTTCCAGTTGCACCAGCTCAGGCATCGGAGAACACACCAGATAAACGCTCTCCACACCGCGCAGCGCCAGCATTAGACTTTCCCTGTCCGAAAAATCCGCGACCACGGCTTCGGTTCCCGCCGGAGCCTTGGCTGCCTCCTCTTGGGAACGGTACATCGCGCGATGGGTCTCCCCGCTTCCAGCCACCTCCACCAGCACCGCTCTTCCGACCGTCCCGCTTGCCCCGGTAATCAAAATCATGTCCTGCCTCCTTGGAATGGGCACGCCGCGAACCTCGCGGAGCCAGTACCCGCGCTGCGGGTCAGATCTTCTTCATCTATCACGTCTTCGTCTCTCCCGAATGGTATATCCGGCTCTGTAGCAGAATCTATGGGTGAAACCGGCCCAAACTCCAGCCTTGCAGC